>JAZQUX010000082.1:0-7316 GCA_045631585.1 Eubacteriales bacterium
CAGAATATTTTACGATAGAAATTCGACCGAATGAACTTTCTCATCACCTTGGAATCTCCAGTGATGATATACTGGAAGCTATAGAAAAACTGATATCCCTGCACATCGCAGAATTAGAAACAAATGATGGTACGCGCTATCTGCTTCACAAAATCAAAGCAATCGAGGCGGCAGTAACTTTCCGATTGATTGAAAGACTCATTCACAATGAAGCCGGCTTTGGTTGTGGCGAGTTTTTTGCACTGACACAATATTAAACGTCAGTTGAGATTCGCTTCGCTTTTGTACCCACAAAAGCAGTGCTTGTCAGGAAAAGCAGACGGACTGTCGGAGCGCACAAACCAAAGGCTCCCTCCGAGAGGGAGCTCCCGACGAAGTCGGGTGAGGGAGAGCGCGTTGCAATATTATGTTAGCTTATTTCAAAGTAACGCGGGCTCTTTCCACCACTTGTGGTTCCCCATCCTCCCGGAGGAAGGCTTTGTTTATGCCCGACAGTACACCTAAATGGTGTAACACACTATAACTTTCAGGGGAAAATGTGTGAAAAGGAGTACGAACAAAATGCTCGTACTCCTTTTGCTTTTTTCGACAGGTAAAACCTGCTTTATGGAAGCCCCCTTTGAGGTTCTCTTTTTTGATATTTCTTATTCTGAATAGAACCAAGCAATCGGATAAATGGCTTGTCCCATAACTTCAATGGTCAAATTGCCATTTTCCAGTATAACGATGACATATTCCTGATCAATGAGATAATACGCTTTTCCACCGGTTGCGGTCTCAACGCTTTCCATGCAGGTAACACCTATCGCATCCAAATACAGGCGATAAGCATCATAATAATCTTTGGTAACTCCGGCGAATTCCAAATAATATGTATTGGGGGTGAATGTAATCTCTTCTCCCACTGAAGCATAGTGTACATCATCATTTTCATCCATATAAAGAACACTAGCCTCCTTCACCTTAGTGAAATCCAGGAAACTGGGAAGCGGTAAAGCATACCCTTCTCCAGGAAGGCGCAGCATCAACGCATCGAACTGATCCAAATCGCTATAGACCTCATAGAACTGATCGACAGCTACGCTTTGCTTGCCGTAAATCACATTCAAGAGATTGATGGAAGCCTCCATTTTGTCCAGTGTCGCATTTGCTCTTTGCTCGATCGCGGTCAAGTCGGAAGAAAATTCAGGCAAATATTCCACGAGGAGGGGGGTGTTTTCTTTGAGATACGCCATAAAATCGTTGCTGAGCGTTTCGCTGTTCATCACAAGCATCAACTTGTCTGTATCGCAGGCGGTCAATTCTCGCTCAATATCTACTGTAGTTTTTACGTAACCGGTATACTCTTTACTACACTCATACAGGGGGGTAAAGAAGATATTGGAGTAGAGCTCGCCAATCAAGGCATCGCAATAACTCAACCATTCGGCTTGGATACTTTCCAAACGATGCAATTCTTCCCACATACCGGTGATATCATAACCGGCACTGATTAACTGCGCATGCTTTTCAACGGGAATGGAGTACGTAGGCATACTGAGCGCTTCTATCTCACTGCGAACAGCGCCGAGCGCTACTCTGGCACGAGCCAATGTCTCCCAAGTTGGATTCTCATAAAAACGTTCGATATAGTCGATCATCCAATACATATCCGCACACATTTTCTCTTTGCGTGTCAAATACATCGACCAATCCCCGGCCAGTTTTCGCTTTAAATCTTCATATTGATTGTCCGGTTGATCTTCGGGTTGATCTTCGGGCGGATCGTCCGGTTGATCCGCAGGGGTATTTGGTGCGGTATCGTCAGTGGGTGGGTTGGAAGGGATGAGAGAATCTAATGCACCGCAAGCAGAAAAAAGAAGTGTAGCAATCAAAAGCAGCGCGAGGGTTACGATGAGTTTTTTCATGATTCATTTCCTTTCTGAGTAATATAAACAATATAAGCCCCTTGGCTTTGTAAATTAAAGTAAAGATTGTCACGCTGACCGAGCAAAACTTTGAGTTGATCATTTAGAGCTGTACCATTTTCCTCTTTGGGGAGATGCTGATTTTGCAGCGGATTGGCCGTTAAAGCCGTGCTCAACGTCTGCGCTTCAAGGTTTTGCGTAGCATCTTCGCTTCGATGATAAACGTCAATCATAGCATTGACGTGATCGCGGCAAGATATTGCGTACAAAGTAGCCGTAATCTGTGCGTCCAGTTCAATCAAATCCCATGCCATCGTCATGTACTCTGCGCCATATTTATCATAAACATCATAGTGGTTCATTAAATAATCAAGCGCACCAACGATATCGGCATATTTGTCTTTTCGATCGTACAGAAGCGACAGCAACTCAAGATACTCTTCTTTTTTCAAAGGCTCGTTCGTCCATAAAAAGACAGAACCGCTTTTCAACAGCTCGTCAACAAACACCTGTTGAAAAGATGGGTCAGGCGCCATCATAAACAGAGTAGAAATAGAATTGTTATACCGTCCCCGCGCATTTTGATAGTCTGTTGGCTCAAAACATGCAGTATTGATTAACTGATGGATGTATTCATACTGATACCCCGCGAGCTGATAGGCGGTAATGCCGTTGGTTAAAATTTGGCTTGTCAGATTGATGTCGTAGGGCGGCAATGGCTCTTCTTCCACGGGCTTGGGATAATAAACGACGGCAAACATGGTAGCAACCGCCAAGAGCAAGCAAGCCGCAGTCATCAAGCCGTGCTTGATAGCGCAAAAACGTGAGATCTTCTTTTTTGCTTCTCTTTGCTTGCTGATCAAATAATCACAAACGATCTGATGAACCAAGACATATCGCCCCTGTTCATCTTTGATCAACATTCCCAATCTTCGCCAAAGTACTTCTCTTACGATGGTATCATACCAATCATCACAAGAATCGGTTTGCGAAAGAATTGCTTTTTTATGACCGATCCACTGAGGAAAGGTACGGATAAACAGCGGAGAGCGAATTAGTTTATAACAAGCCGCCGTTTCCTTGAGCAGCACGGCATCATCGACGGGCCGACCTGATTTTTCTATCTTTGCAGCAATTCGCGGAAGCACCAACTGCACCGCGACTTCAATTTTTAACCGCAACGGACTGTCTTCCGGCAAAATTTCAACTTCTTTTTGTACCAGCGAATCAATGTACGCATCCATCAATTCTTGCGAAGATGCAGCAGACGGCTGCATATTACTCTGCTGTGACAATTCCAAAAACATGGAAAGCATCATGGGGGTACGCAGCAACTGCTGCATTTCCGCTGTAGCAGGCATCAGCAAATGATTCCGCGTCAAAATCTGTTGTTCCTCCTGTAAAGAAAGGGGGGAGAGACGCTGATAAGAAAATCCGGAAAGTTCACATTCGGTACGGGACGTTATATAAAGGCGAATACCCTCCAGCTTAGAAAGCGCGGCAATTTCATCCAAAATGGTTTCAAGGCCTTCATTCACCTCATTCAATCCATCCAAAAACAAAACCGCTGCGGGGTAGGAAGAGGTTCCCGCCGTCAAAGGAGTTGAAAACAACAGATGAAGCGCATGACGTGCCTGTTCGTAATTTTGCACGTCGGACTTGAATTGAAGGTGTTCCAATATTTTGTCCGTAATATAATGGGAATGCGCTGCCGCTTTTCCGTGAAGAGGGATATAAATGATAGCAGGGGAACGCGAAGAATACGCTTCACTGCACCGTTTCAGTTCATACAACATGGAGGTTGTTTTTCCCATACCACCGGGCGCTGTAACAAACAAGTGCCTCTCTCCGTGAAGCAATCCTTCGATATGCACACCGATCGGTAGTCTTTCTCCCTGCTTGGATTCGGCATAAATGGGAAAAATCTCTTCCGCTTTGTTCAAATAATGAAACGCTGTATTATTTTTAATCAGATGGTTAACCGTTCGTTTTCCGGCTTCCCAAAGGGCCCAATGCGTAATGCCAACTCCCTTGATACGGTCGTCCAATTCCTCAAAATCCGTCAACATTTGTTCAACAGATGTATAGCGCCGACCGACATTCGCCGCCAAACCACGATACAAAATCTGTTTTACCATGCTAATAACGGTCTGTGGGCAACGTTGGAGCATCTGACAATCCGAAATGGCAGGCGGTGTTTTTTGAGCGGTTTCAAAGGGCATAAGTGCATATCCGCGAAGGCAACGAAGAAAAACTGCCGCGACAGAGTAAAGATCAGAAGACTGTGCAAACATGCTCACGTCACCTCGCTGTACTTCCGGCGAGGAATATCCCGGCTTGACGCTGAAATTGGTTTGCGAAGATTGGAGAGCCATGGTGCTATTATAGTCAATCAGCATGACACGCTCTCGTTCTCCGTTACCAAGTAGCATGATATTATCGGGAGCAATATCAAGATGAAGAAAGCCATTACGATGAAAATCCTGCAAGGATAGTAACAGTCCTCGCATCATTTTGACAAGTCGCTTCAAGGAATGCGTATTCACCTTCAGTTCGTCATCAAGACTTCTTCCTGCATTATAATTTAGGACGGTATATAATGTTCCGTTATGAGAAAAGGTATTAATATTACCGCCCAAATCATCCGGGGAGCGCTCTAATAGTTCCAGATGGATTCGATTGCCTTTTTCAAAGCTTTGCTTATGAAATTTGAAAAATTCTTCTGCGCCATCATGGCAAATTGTACCGTTATCATCTCTGTAAACAGCAGATTGCGGATGAAGGGGGAATAATTCCTTGATCAAAACATGGTGCTCGACAAGGCTGTGTAGGTCAGGGTAGGTACCCTTGTAGACGATGGCATTGGAGCCACGTCCGATTTCGCTTGAAATGGTTACCGTCATAGACGGAAAAGTTAATATTGAAGATTTGCGTAGCGCTGTTCTATTGTCCATCATCACACTTCCATTCTTTTCGTTTAGTCTTCTTGACTTGTCTTATTGTATCATGGTGATATGATCAATTATGAAAAGCGTTTCCGCAGATCACGAATCAAGCAGATATATCGGAAAATACTTCTTTCAAGAATCTTTCTATACGAGCATCAATAAAGTCTTTTTTGCCAGAACAGATGCAGAACAAGATCATCCAATCAAACGGCACTCTTGAATCCAGAGGAGCAAAGCCACAACTATTCAGCATGTGGTTCAGGCGCTCATACATATCTTCAAATTGCTCTTCATCCGTCAATTCTTCTGCAAAATCGTCATATTCTGTCTCCTCATAACCATCAACGGCGATAAACAAAAGAATTAAAACCTTTCTGGAGACATCAGTCAAACGGCTTTTCATTTTGGATAGCGTAATTTCATCCGGCCAATAGCTTCGAATGTTTTTCTGCATTGCCGAAAGGATCAATTTGTTTTTATCCACCGTTTCTTTTCTTGGACGTGTTTCTCTTGGAATATATGAATTGTGAAGATAAATCGTCAATATATCACGAATCGAGTAAGCGTCGGGCTGGCAAAGCGCATTCCATGACTTTGTTCCATCCTTCTCATCACTCTCGGATTCAGAATACAATCCTTCCAAATAGAGCGGATCGACCTCGGGATTCTGCAACATATCCATGTACTTCGAAAAAATACTGTAGGCCGTATTATGCATCGCGCCAAAATGAGGGCGTTCCTCCTCCAGAAAAGCTTTCAACTCATCTTCGGAAGTAAGCCTCATTGCCTTATCTTTGATCTGATACGTCAAAACGACGTTTTGAACATTCAAGGGAGAGGACGCAGGCGACAACAATCCCAGATCGTTCATTCTTTCTTTCAAAGCGCAAGCCTCTTGATAAGAAAGCTGATGGATTAACGCATATCCAAAAATAATATCCTCCGGATCTCGCCAATGAAATCCCTCAGAACAAGCATATTTCAAAAAATCATCCGCCTGCTCATACGTCAAGCAAAACGCAAATGCCAATTGGATCGCCGCAGGCTTGCTGATCGCGCCATTGTCCTTAATCCAAATGCTAACCTTTCGCCGCAACGAATCTTTACTGAGTTCAGATGATGTAGCTAAAAGAGCGTCGCAAACATAAGATTGCAATTGATCTTCACTCTCCGGAGCAAGACCTGAATATCTCATCAAAATATCCTTTGTCGTTCGTATATGTGCATGATCCTTTAGTTGAGCGATCGCTCCCTTTAGGGAAAGTCTTCTCGATGTAGCAGCACGATACATATACTGTGATAACATTGTCATATTTGCAGTATCATTCATAGAAAAATCCCCCTGAAATCGTATATATTTACATTATAGCACGCCTTTCTTTTCATTACAACAGATTTCTTCTGTTTTTTTAAAAAAATTTAAAAATAGAATATAATCTCCATAATGTTAAAATTGAGTTCCGATACCCATATCAACGTATCAATACTTCTTATAAAGGTTATATAATTGCACAAACGCAATGGAAATTTTCTTTATACAACTTTTTACGGAGCACATATCGTATATACATCCGATCTTCCGAATCTATGCCAATGACACGCTCAATCTCTGCGAGATAAACGGCATAGGGACTTCCCTGCTCTTTCTACGTTGTCTATTTCCATAAATATTATGATGAATAGGAAAAAGAGATAAGATAAGAAGCTAACAGCGGCGTTTTTTAAGGGCAACGCGTGTACTTTCAAACGTTGTCAAGAGAACGAAATCAAAATTCTTCGATGCTAAAACTGTCGTTATTCGTTGCCTGTTTGATCTCTAACACATAACCGGCATAAGGGAGTGTCCCCCTTTTTCTCCTTGCTTTCACCCTTATGCTGGATGAAGGAAAGAGATAACAAGAAATCACGCCTGTGAATGTCAGTACGACATTTGCAGGCGTGAAATGATAAATTTAATCTTTTTTTCTTTTTAAAACAACGAAGCAAAGGCCAAGCAACAACAGCATCGAACAAGACGAAAATCTCATCACTCCAAAGCAGCCGTCGGACGATTTTTCATCAAGCCGCGTGCGCTCACCGCACCTATCGCAAGATCCGTTCAAATCGTTGTCTACATGCTCAATCTTTGACAGTTCAAAAGCCTCAAAATGATCACACGCCTGGCAGACTTTGCGTTCTTCGCCGCCCTCGGTACAAGTCGGTGCCTTTGTTTGCGTCCGTTCTCCATAGTTATGACCAAGTGCATCAACGTAAGAATCCACATAGCTGTCACCACAGTGACAAGTATGAATTGTGTACCCCTGCTCTGTGCAAGTAGGCACTGTTACAATCGCCTCGTATGTATGCCCCGTCGCCGCGATCTCGCAGGTTTCGAGGTGGCCACAACGGTCACAGTCTCTGAGTTCTTCGCCAGGCTCGGTGCAGGTAGAAGCCTTGATTTCTTCCCAAACGCCAAACCTGT
>JAZQUX010000083.1:0-10245 GCA_045631585.1 Eubacteriales bacterium
CAGCCCGTCGATGGGAACCTTCTCCACCAACTCGCAGGGCAAGCCAAGCAAGTGTCCGATCTCTTTGACTTCGGTCACCGTCAAGTTGCTCATAGGAGAAAAGTCGCCCACGGAATCTCCGTAGCGGGTGGAGTAACCTACCCAGTCCTCCGACAAGTTGCAGGTGTTACAAACGCGGCCGTTACAGCTTTGCGAGATCGCGTACAGCGTCGTCATGCGTACGCGTGGCGGAATATTCTGTACGGTTTGCGCCGTCAGCGGAAGATCCTTTGGCATCGCAGCAAGCAATGCATCAATCGCGCCCTTGACATTGACCTCATAATGGCGAATGCCCAGGTGATGAACCAAAAGGTACGCTTTGTCGATATCATGCTGTTCCCCTTGCGGCATCAAAACGCCAATCACGCGATCCTTGCCCAAAGCTTCCACGCAAAGAGCCGCGGCGATGGAGCTATCCTTCCCACCCGAAATGCCGATAACGGCATTGCAATCCTTGCCGTTTTTCTCAAAAAAATCGCGAATCCATGCAACACACGCATCTTTTACTTGTTTTGCATCAAACATCAAACCATCCCTCCACTTTTTTCTCTTGCTTACCACGCCGTCATGCGTCTTTCGTGTTTGCTACATACAGGTCGTATGCCGCACGACGCATTAAGTCTTCCCAGCGATACACATCCGTTTGGTGCCCCGTAAAACAGACGACAAACGGTTGGTCCGCGTATACAATACCGATATCGTTGCTCAGGTTGGTGTCCTCGCCCGTCTTGTGGGCAATCAGAACATCCTCACCCAATTTTCCGCCAAGCTTATGCCCGATCTGCTGTTCTGTCAGCACTTGGATCGCATAATCACTGACCTCACGGTTGACAAACTCTCCACGGTACAGCTTTTCCAACAAGCGTCCCAATTCCCCGGGGCTAATGGAATTGCGAATTCCCTTGGCGTTCGCACTGGCGTCAAACAAAAGACGGCGAATGCGGGTCTTTTCCAATCCCATCTCAGCAAATCCCTGCTCGATGGCCTCAAACCCACAGTGCTTGATCAATCGGTTGGTGGCCGTATTGTCGCTGATGCAGATCATCAAGCGACATAGCGTGCGAATGTCGGCTTCCACACTTCCCGTAAACATATTCAGCGCGCCACAGCTGGGAACTTTGTCTTCGTTCCGAGTCACGAGACGGTCATCCAGCGACATATTTCCTCTGTGGCACTCCGCCAAAACGTGAAGAAACAGCGGGAATTTGATAATGCTCGCTGCCCCATAGATCTCATCTTCCCGAATTGCGAATTCCGTTCCCGTCACAAGATTTTTATAGTAAAACCCAAGATGTCCCGGCAATTCTTCCATTTCGCGGCGTATATTCTCCAGCACGGACTGTTCGTTCATTTTCAAATTCTCCTTACATTGACTAGTATGCATATTATAGCACGCAGATAGGATGGTGTCAAGTTGGAAGTTAATGTTATGGGGGTTAGGCTCTCGAATCATAAAAATGATTCATTGCAAAAAACACCCCCCCTTCCGGCGTTTTACCTTGACTTACGCTTTGGTCGCAAAGCCTGCATCAAAAGAAGGCATCAGCTGCAATTTGAACAAATTGGCGCGGTGGCGGCGGTCAATCAGTTCCTTTTTCTCCGGATCTTCCATCACGCCTGTTCGGATATAGACGTCCAATTCGGCATAGGAAAAACCGAGATTCTCCTCGTCGGTTTTGCCGCACAATCCGTCAATCGGCACCTTTTCAACCAATTCATAGGGCAAATCCAGCAAATGGCCGATTTCTTTGACCTCTGTCACGGTCAGATTACTCATAGGAGAAAAGTCTCCCACGGAGTCACCGTAGCGAGTAGAGTAACCCACCCAGTCTTCAGAAAGATTGCAGGTATTGCATACCCTTCCGTTCAAGGATTGGCTGACGGCATACAGTGTCGACATACGAATACGAGGAGGCAGGTTTTCGCGCGATTGTTTGGATACCTCCAAATCGGTCTCAATGGCATCAAGAATGGCGCGAACCGCCTCGGCAACATTCACTTCGAAATGGCGAATGCCCAAATGATTGACCAACAAATACGCTTTATCAATGTCGTGTTGCTCTCCCTGGGGCATCAGCACACCGATGACACGCTCCTTTCCCAGTGCTTCCACACAAAGAGCCGCCGCAATGGAGCTGTCCTTGCCACCCGAAATGCCCACTATCGCATTACAGCCCTTACCGTTTTTTTCAAAGAAATCACGAATCCACGCAACGCAGGCATCTTTGGTTTCCCGTGCGTCAAACATCAGAATTTACCTCCATTCAATCGCTGGCGGATCTCGTCCAGCGTATAGTCAACCAACATCTTACCATCGCGGAACACGGGAACCAGCAGATTCCCTTCCGGGATGTTTTCACTTGTATATTCATCACGATACTTCAGAACGCCATCCTCCTCGTAAACAAAGCAGAGACCCTTCTGACTCTTCTTGAAGCCGCCGTCCTTGGGGTTTTTAAATACAGGATAGCACATTCCGTCCACTTCAGCATAGCAAGCCTTAATGCAAGAACTGAATGTGTCACGAGTAAAGGGTTTGAGCATATTGTCTTCTTCAATGCAGTGCATAGAGAAGGAGCCGACACCCAATGCTACGTTGGAGCAAGCAAATCCGTTGGTTTTCAAAATCTCAAAAATCTCTTCACATCTTTGTACCGTGATACTGTCACCGTAGATCGCCTTGACATGGGGATCCAGTACCTTATAACCCTTAGAGTTGATCGTTCCGCCAAACTGTTCCCACAGCTTGAAGACGGTCTGTGTCACGACCTCTACACAGTCACCCGAATCTCCGCGCATCAGCATACAGCCGTTATGAGCCATAATCTCATCGTGTAGCTGGGGGAGGATGTTATCAATGACGTTCCAATAGTCATAGCTATCCAGCACGCAGGAAAAACTCGTGTTGGGATACAGCTCGGTCAGCATCTTGCGCAAGAAGGTGATCTCATCGCCATCCACGGCATAGTTGGAGCACATCACAAAATGCTCGGTAGAAACCGAACCGTAAGCAACCGGTTCCTTGGTGCAGTCGCAATTGAACATGCTCTCCAGGTAAGGGATCGCGGGAACGGTAGCGGTCAGAAGGAACGACAAGCACCAACCTGCTCCGGCCTTCAGGGCTGCGTCTACGCACATATCTCCACGGAAGTCAAAGGCACCCAGCGCCTTTGCGCGAGGGACATTGTCCTCGACGGTTTCGTCGTAATATTTGTTGACAATGTCACGATAGGTCTTGCCGACCGTAGCCGTAATCTGGGGATACCACATTTCGGCAGAAATCAGACTTTCCAAAGCCTGAGGCAGCCATGCAAAATCGTTGTGAGTGTTGGTGATGCCAAACATCGGAACATGGACGGGGACCATCGTACCTTCAGGCAGCGCAATAATTTCGATCGGAAGATATCCTAAGCGGTGCAATTTGCGGATTTTCTCCGTGCTATAAACGCCCTTGCCCAACGTGGCATCCAACACGCGGGTATATTCGTTCACGACTTCTTCTTCACTCAAGGCGAAGAAATTTTCATTGAAATAGTCAATCAGCCAAGTCTTACAGAACATCTGCACGCCGAACATAACTACCTTGTCCCAGCGGTTGACACGGCTCATGCGAGGGGTGTAATAGGACATGGATTTTGTCATTTTGGGGTTGATCATATCGCTGTGAACAGTTTTGTAGAAGTCACACAGAAGCATGGGGTTAATATTTTTGCTCATAATTTATTCTCCTTTATGTATCCGTTGATTATAAGCCACTGTTTCCAGGTGCTTTGATTCAAAGACTTGTATTGGTACGCATTCCCTACCCCCGAATCATATTCTGGGTATAGTAGAATCCTACGAAAATTATCATACGATAGTTTCTGTTCGTATTGGTGGGAAAAGCTCCTCGGTCTAATATCATGGGAAACGTTTGTCTCTGAAATGCAAGAGATGAGCTTTCCTGCCGTTTTATCTATTGTAAACGGCTGAAACGCGGTACTTCTCCATATATTCCTCCGTGGTGTCCCTGTTATAACAAAATAGGAAAACTAAGTTCTGTCAATCTTCGTATAACTTACTCATATAGCCTTTTCTTATTTTATGAGTGTAATTTTATCGTGTCTTTCGGTCAGAATACTGTCCGTGGTAAAGACTCTTTCGATCAGTCCGCTGGTCAGCACCTCTCCCTGCAAAATGGAATTTTCACAGTGGGAAATATAGAGGTAGACCTCAGCCGCACCCAGCTCCTTCAATTTCTTGGCGCTGTGATAAAAGGTACCGCCCTTAGAGCAGATGTCGTCCACGATCAGGAAGCGGCTGCCGGAGATCATTTCGGTAGCCCCCGACACATCGAGCCCCATGATCTGGCCGGTTGCCCAGTCTCTCTTCTTGATACCAAAGGCAAAAGGCTTATCCGTAAGCGCGCTGTATCGTTTCATGGCTCCTTCGTCAGGATAGAACATCATCAGATTCTCGTCCCCGATCTCTGCGATGACTTTGGCAACGCTCTCCTTCGGGGTCTGCACCACGATGCGATCAAAGAGCGCCTCGCTCACGGTAGAATGAGGGTCCAGGACAGTTACGGAGGCAAATCCCAGCCAGTTGATCACCTCGGCGAAGTATTTGAGGGTGAACACATCCTCGTCGGACTTGACTCTGTCCTGTCTTGCGTTGGGGATGTAGGGCATATCCAGATGGATTCGATCCACGCCATGAGCTTTCAAATGCTTGACAATATAAATTAGCGCCGTAAGCTCCTCGTTACTTTCAAAGTGCCAGCTGATTCTGGCGCTCCGCTCGTTTTCAAAATCCTTGGGGACGTTTTCCTTCATCAAAAGCGTTCCGTCCGGGAAATGGTTGAGGGCAACCGGTTGATGATTTATTTTCAGCATAACGTTTCTCCAATCACACGAACTTGGCACATTTTCATGGTGAGCAAGGCGGCTTGGTGGCTATCCACAGTCACACCGGCACAACAAGAAGCATCCACGCTAACCGCCGTCTCCAAGAAATTGGCTTTCATGAGCAAGGCGTTAGACACCACGCAAATATCGGTGCAAAGGCCAATCAATTCAATTTCGATCTCGCGAGGATCATAGGTTGCCTGAATATACTGCGGCAACTCCGTGGAACCGAAGGTAAGTTTTTCGATGGCGTGGTAGCTCTTACCGTCCAACGCTGCTTGCACCTTGGCGTCCAGCTTCCAACCGTCCGTTCCTTTGATGCAGTGGGGGACAGGAAGGTGACGTCCCTCTTGGGTATCCATATAATTGTCAAAATGCGTATCGTAGGTTACGATGATATCACCATCATGATTCTGAATTTTGGAAACCACCGAATCAACGATGGCGACAGCCTCTGCGGAGCCAAGCGCTCCATCCACAAAGTCTTTTTGCATATCCACAACGATCAGTACCTTTTTCATGTTTGTTCTCCTATCTTAAATTTATTTTGTCGATTTTAGCAAAATCTTAAAGTGCGTGCAATCGTTCAAATCGATGTTACAATCCTTTTGAACCTGATGCTTGATATAGGGGAGTGTGTAATGCTCCTGATAAACAATCCCATAATGCGATGGGATTTTGGCCAAGAGAGCCTCCTTCGTCAAAGGAAAATAGTTCTCTCTGACTTCACGATCCCAGTTTTCGGTATAGCGGTATTTGAGTAGATAATGGATCAAGTTGAAGCGAATGCTGATGGGTCCCCAAATGCTCTCGTAATCGGCGAGTTTTTGAGGGTACAGTTCCCTTGCCTTGACTACGTCCTGCGCATCAGACATAAGCTTGATGTTGTCCGAGAGCATCATATCCCGAATGGCAATATACTTAAAGCCCGATCGGAATACTCGATCCCAAAACTGTTCCACATCCTCGTTCGTTCCATAATGGTACACCTCATGTAACGTGCTGGAAATATTGATCAGAGTTTTCTCGGGAGCACAGTCAATCGCGTTCCAATCCGTAAAGAAGCGGGGGCCGCTGAGTGTCCGTCTTGCCCGTTCAATCATGTCCTCGCTGATATCATAGCCCACATACGAGTATTCGGGAAAGAGCATTTGCATCATCTTGATGAGAACACCGTTGGCACAACCGAAATCCAAAATCGTGTCAATCGGCTCAAAAATCTTGTCTATGAAAAACATCTTATCCAGCAAAGATTTCTCCATTCTGTTGACATATACGTCCAAATCACTTACTTTTTCCATGTTGTCTCCTTTGTTTCTCCCCGTTTTATTGTAAAGATGCTGCGATCAATCCGGATGCGTGCTGTCATTTCGCGTAAACAGACGAGCGGGTCTGTGACCGGCGCCTTCGGTAAAACTATCTGTTTCCTTGACCAAATGAGCCGTCTTACGACGGAAATTGGCGGTAAGCAGCGGTTCCCCACCAATCATCTCATACACCCGCTGAAGAGCTGACAACGTAAATTCTTCAGGCAGAAAGGCAAAGGCAATCTCTCCCTCCTCCAGTCGCTCCCGCAAGGTCATGACAGCCATCATGATAATCTTGGCATGGTCAAATGCAATGCCGTCATTGGAAGCCTCCTCGAACAAGGAGCATCCAAAGGATGTTTTTTTTCGGTTCAGTTCGGCAGACAAAGCAACCTCGCCATTGGTCAGGCGGAGGCGGAATACATCTCCCGCAAGCTCGTAGTCCAGTGCAAACCAATCGGCCGCAACGGCATCGCTTCCCCCCATCACCGCCATTTTTTCATTGATGACGGAGGCAAATGAGAGAGATATGATTCTACCACGCGGATCTCTTTCCGGTTCACTGAAAATCCCAATCGGGATCAGCGTAGAGAGCGATAGATTGGTTTCCTCCCAAATCTCACGGACGGCACATTCCTCCACCGTTTCGGTCGGCCGAAGAAAGCCGCCCGGCAGCGCCCAATCGTTCATGTAAGGATGTTCCCCTCGCTTGACAAGCAAGAGATGAAGCCTGATTTGTGAATCCTTACGATGGCTTTCACTTTGTTCTTCAAACATGGAAAGCACTACCACGTCTGTCGCCACAGAAGGGCGCTCGAACGCATTTATATCGTAGGTTGATAAAAACCGCTGCTCATCCATACGGTTCTGTTCGTTTCTCATACCGTTTATATTGCCTCCTTTGTTATTATCATTTTGATTATATCACAAAGTTATTATCTTGTCAATGGTTTTTTAACATATTTTCGGAAAAATTTATTTTTGGTATATTCCTTGAAGGGCGGAACAGAGATAACGATTGAGCTTTGAGAGAAAATAGAAAAGTCCCCGAATAGCACGTGGGTGTGATGCTGTTCGGGGATTTTTCTGTTTGTGTAGTTTACTTTATGTTAGAATCGATAGAATCCGTTCCAATAACAACCAATCTTGTCTTAAGTTCTTCGATAAATGCAGATGCACGTTTCTTGATAAATGTATCAAAATCATCAGAAAGTATTCCGTAAGCTTGGATGTCATCAATCAAGTGGTCCTTTAATGTATCACTAAGGATAGGATTTGTTTTAAGAAATTCGCCTATGTAGTCACTTGGACGGCGGTTTTTGATTTCAACCTGATTAGTGGAGGCATCTTGCAAAATAATATTACATATATTATTTACCGGCTCGTTTGTCCACGTATTACCTTCCATATTTTGCGGGAAGAAATGATGATAATTGTTTTTTTGTGATTTTGATATCCAAGAAGAATCGAAGCACACTAAAGAATTGTTAGAAAGAGATTTGGGGTTTTTCGACATCAAAAGCCCCACCATACCCATAATAAAAGCTCGATTCAATTTGAATTCTCCTCGATCCTTGAAGGAGTCTACAGACAATGTAACGGCAGCCTGCTCAGGGATGTTTCCTTGAAGTATTTTGGTGATAACCGCTTTTACATCATCCTCGGTTTTTGTGTCTGTAGCACTGCCAAAGCGTTCGTTAATCACGCAACGCCAATAATAATCAATAAGATACTGTTGCTGCGTAATACTCGGAGCGGCCAAATTGTGAGTCTGATTATAGTTATAAAAGAAATAAACATACAATTGAAAAACAGATGTATACGCAAAAAACTTCCAAACCGGGATCTTTAAATAAGAAATACAAAAATCAATCGCTCGGTTTGTCGCTTTTACAACATCGTCAAAAGTCGCTATCATTTCATCACGCGTTATTGAAAGCTGAGCCTTTCTTGAGACTTCCCCACGAAGGCAAAGTGTAACCAATTGTAGCATGATTTTTCGGTCTGCAACTCCCCTATAGCAACGAGGTATTGATTTAGAGTATTCTTCCACCTTGTCCCCAAGATGAAACTCCGGCAGCTCGTTAGTTTTCGGACGATAGGTCTTAGCTACCATTATATCAAAGTCATCCAGCCCTTTTCCTCCGGTATTTAGGCGAGTAAATATCTCAGTAGCAACCTCTATGCTTGCGCCCTCGATTTTAATTGCAGAAAAATCCAATTCGTTTATTTTCTTTTGGATTTCTCCTATCTTTTTAACGTATTCTTTAGTATAGTTCTCGACAAGATAAAAGGCGTCTTCCTTTAGCAATTTTGTAAAGCTGATATACTTAAAGTTTACGTCTTCCTTTTTTATTGTAACTATTCTAGTTTCATGATCGTCAGGGTTTGCATCGAGGTTAATAATTATATCTTCATAAGATGATTTTTTGACTTTTAGTCCCCTAATAGAGGCAAAAATACTTGTGATGCGCTGCTGACCATCAAGAATATAGGTCGTTTTTTCGGTTGAATCTTTTTTGCTGTAAATCACCGTGTTGCCTATTTCTTTAATCGGGCAGAGTATTTCATCTGTTGTCCATAAAATAAACGATCCAAGTGGATACCCTTTTAACCAACTGTCCAGTAGTTTAGCGGAATCTTCGATGCTCCACACAAAATCCCTTTGAAAAGCAGGTATTACGTAGTTTCCATTAGCCAGATTATTTTCTATATCAGATAATTTAAGCTGTATAGGTTGTGGTCTCATAAGCGCCCTCCTGTAGTTTGATATTTCATTATATCACATTATTCGACATAAAACAATATTTCTTTGTAAATTTATTCCTTGAACGATTAAACCCTTGAACGATACAAAATCCGCCACTTCTGTCTTATCGGGGCAAGCCAAGGCGGATTTATCGGTTTTATAAGAAAAAACGCCCTCAAAACCACCGAAATGAGCGGTTAAAGGGCGAAAATGAGCGGTTAAAGGGCGAAAATGAGGCGTTTTTCGTATATAAAGCAAAATTCCATAGCCGAAATTGTATCGACTATGGAATCTTTTTTGTGTAAGGACTCATTCGTTGATACAATGCACCGCTTATAGCAAAAAATGGTGGATTTTCGAGTGTTTCTCCGTCCACAACGACGGACGGCTTGTGTTTACCTTTACAAATAGTAGTGAAGAAACTGTAATGATGTAATGCATTTATCAAAACGCTTGACAATCGTCTTTGTTTGTGGTATAATAGTTGCGTTAATAAAATAATGGTCACCGGAGGACAGTATCCCCGTAGGGTAGAGGCTCGTAAGCATTTTGCTTGCAGACCGTATGTTAGATAAGGTGTCGAGTGAGCTCGGTTATTACTTTTCGTAGTAGCCGAGCTGTTTTTATATTAGGAGGTTAAAATGGATTCCGAAATTTTTGAAAAATTACCGCCAACAAAGCTGTTTTTCCGTCTTGCCATACCGTCAATGATCACGATGGCGTTCGGTGCGCTCTATCAGATCACGGACGGATTGTTTGTTGGTAGATTCATAGGCGAGGACGCTCTCGCTGCCGTCAATTTAATTATGCCGATCATTATGATCGTGTTCGGCTTTGCCAACCTCATCGCCACGGGAGCTTCGGTTCGTATCTCCGTCTTGCTTGGCGAAAAGAACCGCGAGGAAGCATCAAAGGTATTCACCTTCACGCTGAAGGTCATTTTCTTGATTTCCTGCGTTGTGGGCGCTGTTGGTTTTCTGTTTGCCGAGCCTTTTGTAAGACTTCTTGCACCGGGTGCTACCGAGAGGGCCATTGAGTACGGCATTACATACACCCGAGTTTATTCGGCATTCGCTCCCCTGATGCTCATCTATCACGCCACAGATAACTATCTCCGAGTATGCGGAAAGGAAAAGCTTTCGATGTGGCTCAGCATCGGAACGCAGGCATTCAACATAATACTTGATGTAATTTTGATCGTTTTTCTCGGTCAAGGCGTATGGGCTGCGGCATTTACAAGCTGTCTTGCTATGGCACTCGGCTC
>JAZQUX010000084.1:0-11070 GCA_045631585.1 Eubacteriales bacterium
CGAACACAACGTCGGCGGCCAGGCAAACCTCAAGCACACCGTCGCCGATCAGACGGTCACTGCCTCCGTTTTGTTCTTTGAGTGCCTTGAGATCGGGTACGTCGGTGGTGACGGCATAGTTGTATTCTCCCTCCGATCGAAACAAAGAGAGGGGATCACCGGATGCGTCCAAGCCAAGATATACGTCGGTCAAGAGCACTCGGTGCCCACGGCGCAACAGGGCGTTGGCGATCAACGATCCGGAGGTGAGCGATACGTCTCGCTCGGGCGAAAGACCTCCCGCTAAAACGACGATATTCATAGAAATCTCCTTTGTGTGGTGAAGTATCAAGGGTTGCGGTCACGGGTCAGCACCGCCATGCGGTGTTGCCCGCCCAGGTCGCGATGAAGCGAGCAGGAAAAACCGTTTTGGGTGGCCATGGCTTGTAGCGCATCGCCCTGATCGTAGCCGATTTCAAATATAAAGCGGCCGTTTTCTCTCATGGCTTGCCGATAGTCTGCCCCTGTGATCATGCGGCGATAGAAGATCAAGCCGTCCTCACCGCCATCCAAGGCCGCGCGGGGTTCGAAGGTCAATTCCTTTTCCAAAGTATCGATCACGGCGGGGGTGATGTAGGGGGGATTGGACAAAATAGCATCGAAGGTTCCGAGTGTGGTCATAAATGAGCCGTCCAGCACATCGCCACGCACAAACGTCAGCCGGTCCTCTCCCACGCCGTTGCGTCGGGCATTTCGCTTGGCCAACGTCAGCGTATCTTCGAACAGATCGACGGCAACGCCGGTCAAATCGGGTCGCTCACACAGCAGGGAAATCGCAATACATCCGCTGCCGGTGCAAAGATCAAGAAAACGCGCCCCCTTCGGCAAATGGCGAGCGGCGTATTCCACCAAAAGCTCCGTATCGGGGCGGGGAATAAGGCAGGCGGGAGATACCTCGTATTCCTGCCGCCAAAAGCCCCACGTTCCCAGCAAATATTGGAGCGGGTAACGAGCCTTTCGCCGGTTCACCGCTTCGCACAATTTGCCGTCGGGATCGGGCAGGGGAAGGGTGGGATCAAAAAAAGGGGGAACGTGCGACAAATGCTGTGCCAACAGCCGCGCTTCATACGCGGCATTCTCGATTCCCGCCGCCGCAAGGTGCGCGGTCAATTCTTTGAGTGTCATAGGCTCCTCCTTTTTCAATGTTGTTATCATCAATTATTATAGCAGACTTTGTGTCAAATGGCAACGCTATCTGACACATTTTTTTGCCTATATTTTTGTATGCCCCCGCTCTTTCCCCTCCTCTTTAGAATGGGCTTGACTTTTTTTCCAATGTCCTGTATATTGACCTCAAGGTCGTCACGGATGAACGTATCTGCGACGGATTCTATTACGCCAACGCCTTTAAATACATCAAAAAGATGATCGAACATCCCGAATTGCTGGATGTTCGCCCGGAAAAGGTGTTGGAGGATGTCGAATGATATCGCTCGCGCTATTGTAATATCTAATTTAAGGAAGCGTTTTTGTCCGAGAACGCTTCCTTTTTGTTTGATTTTTAATTTCTACAAAAAAAGTATAATTATTTTTCAAAAACCTCTTGACAAATGTCGAAAAGTATACTATAATGGTATTGTAATGAGGGACAGGACAGGAGGGAAGGACATGATCGGTTTGACCAAGGAAGCGGACGGCGCGTTGCGCATCGTTTGGCTGCTGGGAAAAACACAAGATGTGACCGACGCCGGAAACATTGCAGAGCAGGTCGCGGTCACTCCTAAGTTCACCTTAAAGATTCTGCGACAGCTGTTGCAGGGCGGTGTGGTGCGAGCGGTGCGAGGCAAGCGTGGCGGATATGCGCTGGCGCTTTCGCCGAGCGAGATCACGGTGCGGCGGATTGTCGAGTTGATCGACGGCCCGATTGCCATCAACCGTTGCCAAGCTGAGGATTTCTTTTGTTCCCGCATGGGCTATGACAAAGGCTCTTGCCGCTTTCATTGCCTGTTTGCCGCCGTCAGCGCGCGCCTGGCGCGTGACCTTGAGGCGGTGACACTGGAGATGATGCTTTCTGATGAGCATTGTCCGAGTGAATTTTTGATACCCAAAAAATAAAAAATATATTTCATTTTATAATTTAGGAGGATTTTGATTATGAAAAAGTTTGTATGTCCCGTTTGCGGTTATGTTCATGAGGGTGAGGCTGCACCCGAAAAGTGCCCCGTTTGCAAGGTTCCCGGTTCCAAGTTTACCGAAGTTGTTGGCGAAATGAAGCTGGCTGCTGAGCATGAGTATGGCGTGTACGCTAAGACCGTCAAGAACAACCCCGACATTTCCGAGGAAGATAAGAAGTACATTTTTGAGCAGCTGATGGCAAACTTCCAGGGCGAGTGCTCTGAGGTTGGTATGTATCTGTGCATGGCTCGCATCGCACACCGCGAGGGCTATCCTGAGGTTGGTCTGTACTGGGAAAAGGCTGCTTGGGAAGAGGCTGAGCACGCTGCAAAGTTTGCAGAGCTTTTGGGTGAGGATCTTGAGCCCAACATGAAGGCGACCACCAAGGATAACCTGAAGTGGAGAGTTGACTGCGAGTACGGCGCAACTCAGGGTAAGTTTGATCTGGCCGCTTGCGCAAAGAAGAACGGTCTGGATGCCATCCACGACACCGTCCACGAGATGGCTCGCGACGAGGCAAGACACGGCCGTGGTCTTGAGGGTCTTTTGAAGAGATACTTCGGCTAATTTTGGCAATTTGAGTCCTGCGCGGCGAATGAAACGCACCGCGCGGGACATAATAAGGATCAACAACGATTAGGAGGAACGTTAGATGAAATATGTCTGCCCTTGTGGCTATGAATATGATCCTGCTCTGGGCGATCCCGACAACGGCATCGCGCCCGGCACGGCTTGGGAAGACCTGCCCGAAGATTTTGAATGCCCCGTCTGCGGACTCGGCAAGGATGCTTTTGAAAAAGAGGAATAAAATTTTATAGTAAAAAGAGCAGATTTCGGTCTGCTCTTTTTGTATGGGGAAAGCTTGAAGAGAAAATATACTATGCCAAAGCGGCAGAGATCTGGATGCTCAGTTTAATAGGTACTTCAAGTATTTGCATGAAATAAGAGAGGGGAAAGCCACAGATGGGCTTTCCCCTCTCGCTCCCTTTTCAAAAAACGTAGATCAAAGGCTGTTTATGTAATCCCTAAACTTATATTCCGGTATTTTGCTACGACGAAGAAAATCGGATAAGCTATTGCATTTAACAACTTTTACATCGAGTTTGTTGTTGCTTGGGGAGAAGAACTCATAATAAAAATATTGAATATTACCATCCAACGAAAATTGTTCAGGGGTTTTCGTGCGCAAGGTTTGATAACCGGTATCGAATTCCATTAGCAAGGAGTGTATTCCTGGTGTCAACCCTATGACGGAAAAAGGCTGACCAACGCTTCCACGGTTGTTGCCATCGGTGATAATCTCTGCACGAAACTTGTAATGGTGTGTTTTGTTTATGACAAAAATCACGGCACTATTTTCAATTTTCTTGAAAAGTTTGATTTCGTTCATTTCTTGTTCTAATTTTTTTAAGTCTCTTTCCAAATTATATTGCTTACTGGAAAGCTCGCTCGATATATCGTTTAATTCACTAATTTTAGGATCGGCGGATTCTATTTTGTCGATTTCTTGATATAGTTTCTGAAGTTCCTCTTCTATTTTATCTGCTTTGTTTTTAAGTACTTCCCTGTGGGCTTTATCTAGCCGCTCTTTTTTGACATAGGTAACAATAGAAACAATAATAGTACAGACTGCAGCAACCAAAGCAAAACTAATTTTTAGTATTTTATGCCAAGGTAAAATTAGAGATGCAATGAGAACGAGTATACCACCTATAATTCCAAGCGTGTAATAAGGGGAGAGCTTGGGTGAGGGTGTTCTGTATACTTTGCTCTGTTCTTCGTCTAATTGTAATGCTTTGTCATGTAAAGGCTGCGTTTGCTTTTGAAAGACGGCTGTTCTTGTTTTTAGCTCTTTTTCGATGGGCTCTTTTTTCTCTTTGATCTTTAAGATTTCTTCATTGATGGCGGACATGTCTCTTTGTACATCGCTTATGTCTCTCATCTTTCGTTCTCCTTTCTTTTTTGGAAATAAAAAAGTGCGCGGCCGAAGCCACGCACTAAAAACGTAGCTCCAAGCCGCGACGCAAACTTTTTTAACACTACCACTGCAAAGCAGGACAAGCATACAAAAAGGGAGCATACATTTTTACAAATATAAAAATGTACACTTGTCCCATGCTGTATGCGTGGTAGTGTGTGTTATGAAGTTTACGTCGCACCTTTATTGTACCACTGTTTTTGTCAAAAGTAAATACCTAAAGCAAATTTTTGTTAGCCAAAATGTCCGCGATTTCGCAGGACACAAAAGACGATTTTGTATCAGCCCAGATTTGCTTTAAGATATAAACACTAAATACAACCCGCAAAATTTGGCTATTATGCGAATATTCTTCGTTGGCATGACGTGCTATAATAAGTGTATTAGGATCATATCCTTTCGTTTTCAATCGTCAAAAAGGAGAAACAGGATGAAATTGAGACATCATTGGGCGCGCCGTTGTATGGCGTCTGTTGCCCTGCTTCTGATCTGCGCGATGCTGTTTGCTTCGTGCAGCACCAAAAACAGCCCTCCCGCAGAAGTCACCAATCCGGTCGACACCACGATCACAAAAGACAATCGAGAACTTATCGGATGTAAAAAAAATTTTGAAGGAACTCTCAACATTCCCGAGTTCTTCTACGATAACGGAACGTGGTATCGGGTTGTCACCATTGGGGAGCGGGTGTTCAACGATTGCTCTCGTATGTGGGGCGTGACCATCCCCGATAGCGTGACGAGCATTGGTGCGTCAGCCTTTGCCAATTGCGGCCTTTGGAATCTAACCATTCCCGGCAACGTGACGAGCATTGGCGAGCAGGCGTTCCTAAGCTGCTATAGGCTCACCGATATCACAATCTCTGACGGCGTGACAAGCATTGGTCCACAGGCGTTCAGAAACTGTTTTTCTCTCCCAAGCATCACGATCCCCAATAGTGTAACAAGCATCGGCGACGGCGCGTTCTACTATTGCACCGGGCTGACAAGTGTCACGCTTCCTGACAGCATCACGGCCATTTCCAACGAGATGTTCCGCGATTGTGGAGGACTGACCGAGATCGTGATTCCCGACAGCGTGACGAGCATTGGCAGTAGTGCGTTTCGCGGTTGCACCGCTCTTACAAGCATAACGCTTCCCTCCGGCATCACGAGCATTGGCGGTTATACGTTCGCCCATAGCTCCAACTTGAAAACCATTACGTTCCTTGGCACGATGGAAGAATGGAACGCGATTCACAAGGATCCCGGTTGGAAGCTCATGATCCGCGACCTGGAGATCGTCTGCTCCGACGGAACGATCATGATGGAAGGAGTAAAATGAAAAAACGAGGGGAACGCCACAGATGGGCGTTCCCCTCGCGCTTTTCGCAAAAAAGAAGCATTTATATATAGACGATGTATAATATTTTATTGTGCTTTTGGGCAAAAGAAATCAGGGATTTCGTTCCGCGGGATTTGCCGTCCCAAAAGGCAATGACGCAGTCGGCTTGCATGACCATCTGCTCGTTTCGGATGGGACCCGCCGCGCGGCCGTAGCGCTGCCAATCGGCCGGATACAGCTCTGTTTGGATTCCGTGCTCACTTGCGTAGCGCTCCGCCAGTTCGTCCGCGCCGGAGCAATGACCGGAAAGAAATACCGTCTCAGATAGAGGGTACGACGCCAATATGCGGCTCACTTGTTGGCTAAACAACGCTTCATCGTTAAAATCTCGGCATCCGCCAATCACAATACGCATACGATCACCTCGCTTTCAATATCATTGTAACATAGTTTCGTTGTAAATGCAATACAAATGTAATGCATACATACAAAATATTTTGCAATACAATGGCATTACAGAGGTGATTGCAATGAAAAAATTTCAAATTCCATCCATTCCGCCGACAACGAGCAAGTGTATTCGCTTTCCCAATGATGTCATCGAGCAGGTGGAAAAAGAAATCCAGGGCAAAAATTGCACGTTTTCCGCTTTTGTGGTAGAGGCGGTCAGGGTTGCGTTGGAAAATCTAAATGAAAAACCGGAAGAAAAATAAGTCAAGGGCAGAGGGGTCTCTCTGCCCTTGTTTCGTTTTTTATACTGTTCCGCTAACTTGCAGTACGGTCGCCCCCGGGACGATGGTCCATTCGCCTGTGACAGGGTCCTGCGTGTAGGTCGCCGCAGGGACAGTGATGGCGCTGGGCGTGGTCGAAAATTCGCCGGTGGTCGCGTTGTAGGTGTAGCTTCCCGCGGGCAGAACGGTGCCGCCCAAGGTCACAATGATATCCGAGAGGATGGGATCGAAGGTGTCGGTCACAACGAGATCATCGGTGGCGACGGCTTCTTCGTTGCCGCTGTTTTCAATCACAAACGTATAGGTCAGCTGCTCGCCATCCGATACCGTGGTAGGATTGAGCGATTTGGTGATCGAAAGATCGGTACCGCTCTGGATCGTGACGGTTTCGCTGGCACGAATGGGCGTGGGCACACCGGGGCCGGTGATGGTAACGGTGTTGGTGATGGTTGAGCCTTGGGGTAAGGGCGCGAACTCATTTGGGGTGGCGCGATAGACAAGAAGCGCGTTGCTGTTGGCCGGCACGCTGATGCCGCTGACGGTCAGCGGATCGGTCGCCGTTACGGTGGGCGCGGCTTGCAGAACACCGTCAATGAAGTACAGTGCGGAGCCGGTCACATAGGTCAAGGGGGTCAGTGTACCCGTGCCAAAGGGGTATGCACCGAGGTTGTCGGTCACGGTCAGCCCGGTCAGGGGTGTTGTCCCTGTGTTGATAATGTTGACCAAATACGTCAGCTCCCCGTCGACCTGATACGTCTCGGTGGTCGCGGTTTTGCTGGCTGACAGGACCTCTCGGAGCTCACCCGAAACGACGTTGGAGTTGGTACTGCCGCCACGGAAGGAAAGCGTTGCCTGATTATAAAATGTTGCCATAGTATCATACCTTTCGCCAAAAGATCCGACCTGCATTTCGGTCGGGGAGGGGGATTGCCCTCCACAAATAGTGTATGCAGAGCGTCGAATTTGGTCACATTGGGGAAAAGTGACCAAAACCGACGTATTTTGCTCTCGAAATCAAGGAATTTTCTTCAAAATCAAGAAAAAATCCGAGAAATTTCATAAAATTCTTGACAAAATGGTTTGTTTTGTATATAATATAGGTTGTCATTGTATAAAAGCGATAAGCATGAGGCTTGTTCGCTTCCGATCAACGAACAAGGAGGAAACAAAAATGCTCAGAACCTACCAACCTAAGAAGCGTCAGAGAAAAAAGGAGCATGGCTTCCGCAAGAGAATGAAGACTGCTGACGGCAGAAACGTTCTCAAGAGAAGACGTGCAAAGGGCAGAAAGAGACTGACTCACTAATCTCGCCCGCTCTTGTACTCACATAAAACCTCCGGTGCTCCGCGATTCACGTATGTCGTATCCGTGGCATCGGGGTTTTTGCTGTGTAAGCGTCCCTATTTTATTTCGATCAACACCCCACTCGCGGCCGCGTCCGCACGACGGAAGTGACAATGACCTGCATCTTACCGTTCAGTTCAAACAGATACGAAGGAAACGATATGAAGTTCGTTGCGATCAAGGAACATCATCTGTACAATAAGGCCTATCGGCAAGGAAACCGCTTTGTCGGAAAGTACGTTGCGGTATATGTGTTGCGCGATTATGCCGCCAAGCGTCTGATGATGGCACATCCCCAAAAGCGATACGTCAACAGAATCGGGCTGTCCGTGACCAAAAAGGTGGGCGGGGCCTGTGTCCGCACGCGCGCAAAGCGAATCATTCGCGAGGGCTTGCGAGCGGTGATGAAGGTGGGCGAATGGAAAACGGGATTTCTGATCGTGATTGCCGCAAGGAGTGAAATCGTGGGCAAGAAAACGCAGGACGTGGAGCGAGAGCTCCTTTCGGCGTTTGAAAAGCTCGGATTTTTCAAGACGACATGAAGTGGCTGTGTATCTGGCTGATTCGCTTTTATCGGCGTTTTATCTCCCCACTGAAAGGGCGCCCCGTGTGTCGATTTACCCCGAGCTGTTCCGCGTATGGCCTTGAGGCCTTCCAAAAACGTGGATTTTTCGTAGGGTTTTATTTGACGGTACGGCGCATCCTTCGATGTCATCCATTTCATCCGGGCGGGTATGATCCTGTCCCTGAAAAGGGCCAGCCCATTCGATCAAAAAAACGAAACGACAACCATCGGAAGGAACCCAAACTGATTTGCCAAGACTATCTTGCGCGCTGTGAGTGGCCCCATCAGCCCCACGGCGAAGAGGAGTCCCGGTCTTCTTCCCCAAGTGACAATGCCAGTGTATGACCCTTGCCGCAACACCGCGCGGCCCGAAACCACAAGGGCGGTGTAATTCCCAAAATACAGAAGGGAGCTTTTGCGAGATGTCGCAAAACGTAAAAGAAATGAAAAAGACAAAATTCACATTGCTCAGACGCGCCTTTGCTATCGTTGTGGTAGTAATGATGCTTCTGTCAACCCTTACCTCGTGCGGCGGAAGCCAAACGGTGGTGAAGCCTTCGGTAGATGTCAGCGCTTTCGTGACCATCGATGAGAACTGCACGCTGACGGGTGTTGAGCTCCAGCAGATTGCAGAGATGCTTGCATCCACCTATACCACGGATTTCAATACCCAGGAAAGGCTGATCGCCGCTTACCGCGGTTACGATATGCAGTCTGAAAATTTCAAGGACGAGAATGTGGTTGCTGGTGAAGTCAAAGAGCCCAACCTCGAGGCTGCTGTTAAGCTGATCAATCAAGCAAACCTCAAAGCTGATAAGCAGCTGATCAATCTTGACTACACAAATCTCAACGAAGCCGATCTCTTGACGCTGATCAAGTCCATGCAGACCTCCGTCAGCCTGGAGAGCAGCGAAGGTTTCTTCGGTAAGCTTCTCGGCTGGATCGGTCAGTTCATCGGTTGGATGACCAACACGCTGTTCTTTGGTAGCTATATCGGCGGTATTTGCATGTTTGCCGTGATCGTCGAGATTCTGTTGTTGCCTCTGTCGATCAAGCAGCAGAAGAATTCCATCAAGCAGGCCAAGCTTCGTCCCAAGGAAATGGCCATCAAGAAGAAGTATGCCGGCCGCAACGACCAGGCGACTCAGCAGCGTATGCGCCAGGAGATGCAGGAGCTGTATCAGAAGGAAAACGTCAGCATGGCCGGCGGATGCATGCCTTTGCTGATTCAGATGCCCATTCTGATCGCGCTGTACCGTATTGTTATTGACCCTCTTCGTTACGTTCTCGGTCAGGTGCCCGCACTGACGTCGGCTTTGACCACCTATGCGACCACTTCCCGTGCGGCCGGCGGTCTGGGATTGACTCTCAGCTCCTCCAATGGTACCATCGGACTGTTGTCTAACCTGAATGGCGATGGCACTTTGCAGGGACTTGGCGAATTTATGTTCTACCGCAACGGTGAGGAGCTGGCCAACCGCGCAAGCGATCTCGCCGGCAACATCCCCAACTTCAAGCTGTGGGGCGTTGATCTGGGTATCAATCCTAGCTTTAATGGCAACTACTTGTTGCTGCTCATCCCCGTTCTGACCTTCGTTGTTTACTTCTTCTCCATGAAGCTGACCAAGAAGTTCACCTACCAGCCTCAGGCTATGCAGAATCAGCAGACGGCTTGCTCCGGCTGGCTGATGGACATCTATATGCCCGGTATGAGTACCGTGTTCGCATTCATGGTACCCGCGCTGGTTGGCATTTACTGGGTATTCAAGAGCATTATTTCCACCCTGCGTCAGTTTATCGTTTGTCGCATCATGCCCTATCCCAAGTTTACTGAAGAAGATTATCGTGCCGCTGAACGCGAGTATGCCGGCAAGGCACCCCGTAAGGGTGAGAATCGTCCGGATAACCGCACCTATACGGGACACGTTCAAATGGTGGGCGGCAGACCCAAGTCGCTGTTCCACATGGATGATGACGATTATCTGGCTCAGGTTGAGGCAGAGGCAGCGACAGATTCTCAGAACGGCGCAACGCCCGCGGCTGACGGCAAGCTGGATGGTGTAACCCTCAAAGAGGACGATAAGCCCGCACGCGACAAGAAAAACCAGACGTCGGACGAAAACACTTCCGACGAACAGTAATCTCAAGACGATTGGAGAAACATTGTGAAAAAGCAAGTAAAAATTACGGCAAAAACGATCGACGAGGCGATTGCCAAGGCTGTAGAAGAGCTGGGCGCCCCCGACGTATCGGATATTGAATATACCGTTTTGGAAGAGCCGAAGAAGGGCCTGTTCGGTATCGGCGCAACCCCCGCTGTGATCGAGGCAACGTACCAGAAAAACGGCGTTGCGCTGGCTCTTGAGTTCCTGACCAGATTGACCAAGGACATGGGCTTGAACGTGACCATGACGGTTCGTGAAGGTACCAACAACGATAAGGTGATTGCCATCGACGGCGACCACGCAGGCGTTTTGATCGGTCACCACGGTGACACGCTGGACGCTCTGCAGTACCTGTCCAACCTCGCTGCCAATAAGAAGAGCGAGGGTGAGAAGAGAGAGTACGTCAAGATTACCATCGACGTTGAAAATTATCGTGCAAAGCGTGAAGATACGCTGCGCGCGCTGGCTCGTCGTATGGCAAACCGCGTACTGCGCTACAAGAAGAGCGTGATGCTGGAGCCCATGAATCCTTATGAGCGCCGCATCATTCACTCCGAAATTCAGACCATCGATGGCGTTTCTACCAACTCGATTGGCTCTGAGGATAATCGTAAGGTTGTCATCTTCCTGGACGAAAAGTCCGCAGCGGCACATCGCACGCCCGCTGAAGAGGAAGCAGCAGAGATTCTGCGCGATTTCGGCGAAGAATTGTACTAATAGGCTATGAGTGGCGGGGGAAAAACTTTTTGGAAAAAGTTTTCCCCCCGCGCCCCCTTTTCAAAACCTTTTTTGGCGGGGTTGGGGAACATTC
>JAZQUX010000085.1:0-7728 GCA_045631585.1 Eubacteriales bacterium
GAGATGCACTTAAAATTCCCATGTTTTTCTCCTTTTCCTCTTTGCAGAGCGGCAAAGGAGCGGTTTCCAAAGGCCGCAGGCCTTTGGTTCCCTTTCTTGGTTACTTCTTTGCGGAACGGCAAAGAAGTAACATCCAAAACCGCACAGATCAGCGCGAGCCGAAGGCTCGCAGTATGATCGTGGTTAGAAGAAGTTGTAAAAACTTTAGCTCCCCCCTGAAAATCCCCCCCCGAAAGGATACATAATGATCTATCAAACCCGCGGAAAAATCATTCAAGGCATTGGCGGCTTATACACCATCAAAACCGCCCCCGCATCGACCACGCCCACACCGCTTGACGGCATGACCATCTCCTGCCGCGCCCGCGGTGTTTTTCGGCATGAAGGAACGACTCCTCTGCCCGGCGACGAGGTGCTGATCGGCTACGAAGATACCGCGTTGAAATTAAGTGAGGACGGTTCGTACCTCCCGGCCGAGGATGGCAGCGGCATTCGCATCGAGGACATTCTTCCCCGCAAAAATGCCCTCATTCGCCCGCCCATGGCCAATTTGGAAGTGCTGTTCGTCTCCATGGCGGCGGCTAAGCCCGCTCCGTTGCTACCAACGGTGGACAAGCTGATTTCCATCGCGGAGCACAACCGCATCGAGCCCGTCATTATTGTGGGAAAATCCGATCTGTCGCCCAAGCACGCCGCCGAATTGCAGGCCCTGTATCAAAAAGCAGGATTTGCCTCGTTCTGTGTCAGCTGTGAAACAGGAGATGGCATTGAGGCGGTGGCTGACTATATTCGAACGCACGCGCGCGACAAGCTGTCCGCGTTTGCAGGCGCGTCCGGCGTGGGAAAATCGACACTGATGAATCGACTGTTTCCCTCGCTGTCCCGTTTGACGGGAGACATCAGCCAAAAGAACGCCCGTGGCCGTCACACCACTCGCGAGGTTACGTTGTTTTCGTTGTCCGATCTGTGGCCCGACTGTCCCGACGCGGGCGGTTACATTGCCGACACGCCCGGCTTTTCTCTGTTGGATTTCACTCGTTTTGATTTCTTTGAAAAAGACGATTTGCCCGCGACCATGCGCGATTTCGCCCCTTATCTCGGAAAGTGCCGCTGGGCCGACTGCACCCACCTCAAGGAAGAAGGGTGCGCTATACTACAAGCTGTTCGCCGAGGAGACATCGCGCCCTCCCGCCACGAAAGCTTTGTCACCATCTACAACGATTTGAAGGACAAGCATCCCTGGACGAAGGCTCCGTCGCATCATTGAGGGGACGGCGGGAGTTAGGGGAACGGAGCGAGGCGCTTTTTAAAAAAAGCACCGGCTCAGCGCGGGCCGAAGGCTCGCAGTATGAGCGTCCGTAGATAAAGTTGTTACACCCTCAGCTATGTCAAAGGAGTTTTCCATGAAAACCTACATCCTCACCGGCGGTATCATCCACCCCGCCAACATTCATATCAAACCAACCACCGACGATCTCATCATCGCCGCCGATTCCGGGCTAAACAACGCCCGTCTGCTTGATCTTTCGGTTAAAACCGTCGTGGGCGACTACGACTCGCTCGGTCACGCCCCCGAAGTGCCAAGCGACGTCGAGGTCATCACCGTTCCCACTGAAAAGGACGTCACCGACACCCAACTGGCCGTTGAGCTGGCCATCCAAAGAGGTGCCACGGAGGTCCACATCATCGGCGGTCTTGGCGGCCGACTCGATCACACGCTGTCCAATCTCGCCATCTTGGAGGATTTGGCCAACAAAAAGATTCGCGCTGTCATCGAAGACGGTCACAACCGCGCCCGTCTCCTTCGCAATGACAGCACCATTCTGGCTCGCAGCGGCTACACCTACGTCTCCCTGCTTGCGCTCGACCCCATCGTCAAGGGCGTCGAAATCGAAGGGGTCAAATATCCCCTCAAGGGCGTCAAGCTTTCCCGAACCTTTGGCTACGCAGTCTCCAACGAAATCACGGGGAACTGCTGCTTTATCTCCGTAAAAAAAGGAGCGTTGCTCGTCGTAGAGTCGCGCGACCTGACCTGAGTTTGAAAATTCTTTCCGAAAGGAATCGTTATGTCATACACAGACTTTACCTTTTTGCCCATCAACCGCGCGGATATGGCGGCGCGGGGCTGGGATGCTCCCGACTTTGTCTACGTCACGGGTGACGCTTACGTCGATCATCCGTCCTTTGGCGTGTCCATCATCTCCCGCGTCTTGGAGGCGGCGGGCTATCGCGTGGCGATTCTGTCTCAGCCCGACTACAAAAGCTGCGATGCCTTCCGCGAGTTTGGCCGACCCAAGCTGGGCTTTTTGGTCACAGCGGGCAATATCGACTCGATGGTGGCTCACTACACCGTCGCCAAAAAGCGCCGCACCTATGACTATTACAGCCCGGGCGGCGTGATGGGCAAGCGCCCCGACCGGGCCGCTATCGTATACAGCAATCGCATCCGCGAGGCATACGGCGACGTTCCCATTATTCTCGGCGGCTTGGAAGCATCGCTGCGCAGATTTGCTCACTACGATTACTGGGATGACAAGGTGCGCCGCTCCCTTTTGGTGGATTCGCGCGCCGACATTTTAACCTACGGCATGGGCGAGAATATTTTACTTCGCATCGCCGAGCTGCTCTCGCGCGGTGTTCCCGTCAAAAAGATCCGCGACGTGCGCGGCACGGTCTATTTGTGCAAGCCGGAGGATAAAATTCACTATCCCGTCGCGGCGGAATTTGACTACAATGAATTGAAAACAGACAAGCGCCGCCTGGCCGAGGCCTTTGGCATCCAATACAAAAACCAAGATGCCATCACGGGGCGCGCCGTCGTCGAACGCTACGACAACAAAATTTTGGTTCAAAATCCCCCCATGCCCCCACTGGAACGGGCGGAATTGGATCGCGTATATTCTCTGCCCTATGCCCGCACCTACCACCCGATCTATCAAAAGGACGGTGGTGTTCCCGGCATTGAGGAGGTTCAGTTTTCCGTCACCCACAACCGCGGTTGCTTCGGCGCTTGCAATTTCTGCGCGCTGGCCTTCCATCAGGGACGCACGGTGCGCTCACGCAGTATCGAAAGCTGTGTTGCCGAGGCTGAGGCCATCACCAAGCTGCCGAATTTCAAGGGGTACATTCATGATGTCGGCGGCCCGACGGCAAATTTCCGCGCGCCCGCCTGTGAGCAACAGCTCAAAAACGGCGTTTGTACCAATCGCAAATGTCTCGCTCCCACCCCTTGCAAAAATCTCAAGGCAGATCACAGCGAGTACATCCGATTGCTTGAAAAAATCCAGGCTGTCAGCGGTGTCAAAAAGGTATTCATCCGTTCCGGCATCCGTTTTGACTATCTGCTCAAGGATCCGAGCGACGCCTTTTTCCGCAAGCTGGTGCGCGATCACGTCAGCGGTCAGCTCAAGGTGGCGCCGGAGCATTGCGCAGCAGGGGTGCTGGATGCCATGGGCAAGCCTCACTTTGAGGTGTACCAAGCGTTCCGCGAGAAATTCTTTGATCTGACACACCAAATGAACAAAGAACAGTATCTTGTGCCTTATCTGATGTCCAGCCACCCGGGCTCGACGCTCAAGGACGCGGTCGAGCTGGCCGTCTGCCTCAAAAGGGACGGCTACGCGCCGGAACAGGTGCAAGACTTCTATCCCACGCCGGGCACGGCATCGACGGTCATGTACTATACGGGGATTCACCCTCTGACGGGCAAGCCCGTCCACGTGACGACCGACTATCACGAAAAGCAGCTGCAGCGCGCGCTGTTGCAATACAATCGACCGGCCAACGCGCCGTTGGTCCGAGAGGCGTTGCGCCTTTGCGGACGAGAGGATTTGATCGGCAACCGTCCGGATTGTCTGGTTCGCCCCGAGGGAGGAGCTCGTCCTGCGGTCCGAGGCGACGGACGTACGAAGGGGGCGGAACCCAAGAAAAAAATGACGACCGCGCGAAAAGAGGGAGGGCATCGCCCGCCCAAAGCGGAGTCGTCGGTCAAGGGGAGCCGTTCGCAGGGACGGAAAAATCGGCATAGATAAGCCAAAAAGGAGAATTTCTCTCGAAATTCTCCTTTTTGTTATATAACATCCACCCCATCAGAAGCTGATGCCATTCGCCATGTGATACAAATATTCTATTTCGCGTCTGCGAATGCGGCAAGTCTCCTTCATGGATTCCAACTGCTCGTGGGTAAACTGGTCCAAATCGCCATCCTCAAGCTTGTTCTTGTACATACGGTCAAGAATCAAAGCATAGTTGATTTCAACAGGCGCAATCTTGCCATCGATGATACACATAACCTCATTGCTCTTGCCGGCCAACAGCTCCTGAACCGCCGCATAACCCATCGCCGTCGCAATCAGACGGTCGCGCAACGTGGGAGCGCCGCCGCGGATGATGTGACCGCAACGGGCAAACTTGGTCTCAATGCCGGTGCGCTTTTCAATTTGCTCCGCAAAATATTCGCTGTACTTGTGATTGCCGATCGGCTTCATGCCCTCGCTGGCCAGCGCGATCAAACCTCTCTTGCCCTGCGCACGCGCGGAAGCAAGCTTGCCAATCGCAAAATCTTCGTCGAAGGGCATCTCGGGAATGGCAATCGCCAACGCACCCGTGGTCAAGCCCGTGTGCAGAGCAATCAGACCGCAGTCACGGCCCATAACCTCAATGACGTTACATCTCTTGTGCGACTCGCAGGTCTCACGCAGTGCGTCAACCATGCCCAATACCGTATTCATTGCGGTATCAAAACCGATGGTGTGCTCGGTCGCGGTGATGTCGTTGTCGATGGTACAAGGAATGCCGATGGAAGGAATGCCGTTGTGCGTCAGCTTGGTTGCGCCGCGGAAGGTACCGTCGCCGCCCAAAGCAACAATCGCATCAATACCGTTCTTATCGCAGGTATCCAGCGCCATCTTCATACCCTCATCCGTAACGAACATCGGGCTGCGGCTGGAATACAGCACCGTACCGCCGTGGGTGATGATACCCGAGACGTCGTGCGTTGTCATATCAAACACATTACCCTCAATCAAGCCCTGGTAACCTTCGCGGATTCCCACAACCTGCACGCCCTCGTGCATGGCTTCACGCGCAACAGCGCGGACAGCCGCATTCATGCCGGGAGCATCGCCGCCCGAGGTTAATATACCGATTTTTCTGAATTTTGCCATTTTGTGTGACCTTTCTTGGTGGAAAACTTATGCGGCATCCGTCACGGACGCGCAAACATACCGTATTATTTTACCCCATTTTTCGAAGAAAATCAAGAGTTTTCTCGCTCTTTTTTGGGGAAAATTGTCTATTTTTTGTCATTTTTTGTTCGACAGAGCACGAAAAACCAAATGAAGTGCGTGCGAAGCCGCCAGCGTTCGGATATAATCGCGGGAACGATCGGGGGACAGGCGCAGGCGCGTCACGCTCTCGCCCTCATCGGTACTGATACCGACGAACACCGTACCAACAGGACACTCCTGTGTGCCGCCGCCCGGACCTGCGAAGCCTGTGGTCGAGATGGCGATATCGGCTCCCGTGCGAAGGCGGGCGCCCCGCGCCATCTCAGCAGCGGTCTGCTCACTGACGGCGGTATAACGATCCAGCGTGTCGGAAGAGACGCCCAGCATGGACATCTTCATTTCATTGGTATAGGTGACAAATCCACCCTTGACGGCAGCCGACGAGCCGGGAATGTCGGTCAGTCGCTTGGCGATCAGCCCTCCGGTGCAGGATTCGGCCGTGGCGACCGTTTTATTTTGGTGAAGTAGCTCCCGGATAGCAACGCTCTCCAGCGTTGCTTCGCTTTCCGTGGTGGAACCGACGGCATAGACACAAGGCCCGACCTCGCTTTCCATGATGCTACGAATCGTCCGGAGGCACATCTCGTTTGCGGTCTGCTCATCGGCGGCTTTGGCCGTCACCCGCAAGCGCACTTCTCCCGTTCCGCAATAGGGCGCCACCGAGGGGTTTCTTCCCTCCCTCATCAAATCTTTCAGCACCGTTTCCACCGTGCTCTCGCCCATGCCGAAAATATGCACGTTCCGGCTCACGAGCACGCAGGGGACGCGCTCCTTGAGGTAAGGTGCCACACTGTGATCCCACATAGGGATCAGCTCGCGGGGCGGCCCGGGCAAAAGGACGAGCGTTTTGTCTCCCGCCTCGTCGGTCAAAAGCAAGCCGGGCGCCGTTCCGCTGGTATTGGGAAGCACCGTAGCCCCGTTCGGCACCATGGCCTGACGGCGGTTATTTTCTGTCATGACGCGACCTGTGCGGGTAAAATAATCTTGAATGTGGGCCAGTATCCTCTCATCCGGCAACAAGGGCTGACCCATCACCTCGGCGGCACACTCACGAGTGATGTCGTCGTAGGTTGGCCCCAAGCCTCCCGAGGTTACCACCAAATCGACGCGAGAGAGCGCCAATCGAAGGGCGTCCTTCAATCGTTCGGCGTGGTCGTCCACCACGCTTTGATAGCGTACGTCGATGCCCGCTTGGGACAATCGACGGGACAGTGCCGCGGCGTTGGTGTTGACAATATCACCCACCAGCAGCTCTGTGCCAACACATAAAATTTCAGCAGTTCGGATCGATTTCATGCAAAACAGCCTCCGACAATTCATATTTTCTCTTTTCAGTATAGCACGGCAAGACAAAAAAGTAAAGAGGGAGTTGATTTTCGAAAAAAAATATGTTATACTCAACGTAAATCGAGCCGTCAAGACGGACGGCAGACAAAAGGAGGATGGATATGAGCGTTTGTCATAACTGCCCGCGCGGATGCGCTGTGGATCGCGATGCCGGCGAAAAAGGATTTTGCGGTGTTGGCAACACGGTACGCATTGCCCGCAGTGCCCTGCATCTTTGGGAGGAGCCCATCATCAGCGGAACGCGCGGATCGGGAACCATCTTTTTCTCCGGGTGCAATCTGCGCTGTGTTTTTTGTCAAAACTACGAGGTGAGCCACAACGCCAAGGGGCGTGATTTGACCATTCGCGAGCTTTCGGATCGCATGCTGGAATTACAGCGTCAGGGGGCCCACAACATCAATTTGGTTACCCCATCTCAGTATTCGGCGCAGATTGTCGAGGCGCTCAGCCGGATTCGCAAGCAGCTTTACGTCCCCGTTGTGTACAACTGCGGCGGCTACGAGTCGATCGAAACCATCGATGCACTGGACGGGCTGATCGACATTTATATGCCCGATTTGAAGTATTACTCTCCCGTCATTTCCAAGGACTATTCGGGCGCGGCCGATTATTTTAAGGTGGCAAAGGCGGCTCTGTTGCGTATGCAAAAGCAGGTGGGAAAGCCGCAGTATGACGAGAACGGGATGCTCTCCAAGGGGCTTCTTGTGCGCCATTTGGTTCTGCCCGGTTGCCGGAAAGACTCCATCGCGGTGATGGGACAGCTGGCCAAAATGTTCGCGCCGGATGAGTTCATCTTCAGCTTGATGAGCCAATACACTCCCGATTTTTTGCCGGAAGATTGTGAATTTGACAATCTCCGCCGCCGCATCACAACGCTGGAATACGAAAGCGTTGCCTTTGAAATGAAAAAGCTGAAATTTGAAGGTTTTATTCAAAAGCGAACCTCGGCAACGGCGGATTACACGCCCATATTTGAGGGTGACGAGGGATAAGAGAATACGTGGGGAACGATAGGGGACTTTTTCTATCCCTGTAAGGGGGAAGGAAATACGCTGTTCTAAGCCCTAGCTCCCGCGAGAAGTGAAGTCGGATC
>JAZQUX010000086.1:0-2722 GCA_045631585.1 Eubacteriales bacterium
TTGAGGCCGCCATGTCCGAGTTGGGCGGCAACGCCATCGGCTTTGCCGGTGCCCAGAGCAGCTCCGCCGCCAAGGGCGAGAGCGTGGCCGACACCGTGCGTACCGTTGGCTGCTACGCCGACATCATCGCCATGCGTCACCCCAAGGAGGGCGCGGCACTCGTCGCGGCCAACAACGCCTCCATCCCCGTCATCAACGCGGGCGACGGCGGCCATTGCCACCCGACCCAAACGCTGGCCGATCTTTTGACCATTTACCGCGAAAAGGGCGGCTTTGACAACCTGACCATCGGTCTTTGCGGCGACCTCAAGTTCGGCCGCACGGTCCACTCGCTCATCGGCGCGATGTCGCGCTATGCCGGTGTTCGCTTCGTTTTGATCTCGCCCGCCGAGCTCAAGCTCCCCGACTACGTCAAGGAGGACGTGCTGGACAAGCAAGGCATTCCCTACGAGGAGGTCACCGATCTGGAAGCGGCCATCCCCGAACTGGATATTCTGTATATGACACGCGTTCAGCGCGAGAGATTCTTCAACGAGGAAGATTATCTGCGCCTGAAGGACAGCTACATTCTCGATCTCAAAAAGCTGCAGGGTGCCAAGTCGGATCTGTGCATCATGCACCCGCTCCCTCGCGTCAACGAGATCAGTGTCGCTGTGGATAACGACCCGAGAGCTTGCTATTTCAAGCAGGTGCTCAACGGAAAATATATGCGCATGGCGCTGATTTTGAAACTTCTCAAGGAGGCGGGAACGATATGAATATTGATTCTACCGTACGAGATGGCATTGTCATTGACCACATCACCGCCGGACGCGCCATGCTTCTGTACGATCTGTTGGGACTGCAAAACGAAGAGGGCTCTGTCGCCATCATTAAGAACGTGTGCAGCGGCAAGATGGGAAAAAAGGATATCATCAAGATCGAAACCGAGCGCGCGCTCAATCTCGATATCATCGGCTACGTCGATCCCGGTGCGACCGTCAACGTCATTCGGGAAGGCAAGCTGATTGAAAAGAAAACACTGGATCTACCGGAAGTGCTGACCGACGTTATTTCCTGTAAAAATCCCCGTTGCATTACCTCGGTGGAGCAGGAATTGTCTCACGTGTTCCGTCTGACCGACAAACAACACAAAGTATACCGTTGCCTGTATTGCGAAACACAGGCGAAACAATAATCAACAAGCAAAGGAGAATCGCAACATGGCAACCTTTATCAACGAACCTTCTCATACTTTTAACGAATATTTGCTCATTCCGGGCTATTCCTCCAGCGAGTGCATTCCTGCCAACGTCTCGCTCAAGACCCCCCTTGTCCGCTACAAGAGAGGTGAGGAGCCCGCAATCTCTATGAACATTCCCATGGTTTCCGCCATCATGCAGTCCGTTTCGGGTGAAAAGCTGGCGGTTGCTCTGGCCACCGAGGGCGGCGTGTCCTTTATCTACGGCTCTCAGTCCATCGAGGACGAGGCTGCGATGGTTCGCCGTGCCAAGTCTCACAAGGCCGGCTTTGTCAAGAGTGATTCCAATCTGACCCCCGATATGACCATGGCGCAGGTCGTAGCACTCAAGGAAAAAACGGGCCACAACACCATGGCGGTCACCGACGACGGCACGGCCGAGGGCAAGCTGCTCGGTATCGTCACCGGCCGCGACTACCGCGTGACCCGCATGGATCCCTCCACCAAGGTATCCGAGTTTATGACGCCGTTTGAAAAGCTGATCACCGCCCCCGAGGGCACGACGCTCAAGACGGCCAACGATATCATCTGGGAGCACAAGCTCAATTCCCTGCCCATCATCGACAAGGACGGCAGACTGGTTCACATGGTCTTCCGCAAGGCCTACGACACCCACAAGCAGAACCCCAACGAGCTGCTCGACAAGGAAAAGAGATACGTCGTCGGCGCGGGTATCAACACCCGTGACTATGCCGAGCGCGTTCCCGCGCTGGTTGAAGCCGGTGTTGACGTTCTTTGCATCGACTCCTCCGAAGGTTTTTCGGAGTGGCAGAAGCTGACCATTGAGTGGATTCGCGAGAGATACGGCGACAGCGTCAAGGTTGGCGCGGGCAACGTCGTTGACGCGGACGGCTTCCGTTTCTTGGCCGACTGCGGTGCGGACTTTATCAAGGTCGGTATCGGCGGCGGTTCCATCTGTATCACCCGCGAGACCAAGGGTATCGGCCGCGGTCAGGCGACGTCTTTGATCGAGGTATGTGCCGAGAGAGACCGTTACTTTGAGGAGACGGGCATTTACGTTCCCGTTTGCTCGGACGGCGGTATTGTTTACGACCACCACATCACGCTGGCTCTGGCCATGGGTGCGGATTTCGTTATGCTGGGCCGTTACTTTGCCCGCTTTGACGAGTCTCCCTCCAACAAGGTCAGCATCGGCGGCACCTACTACAAGGAATACTGGGGCGAGGGTTCGGCTCGCGCCCGCAACTGGCAGAGATACGATTTGGGCGGCGACAAGAAGCTGTCGTTCGAGGAGGGCGTTGACTCTTACGTTCCCTACGCAGGCAGCCTCAAGGACAACGTTGCCATGTCGCTGGCCAAGGTCAAATCGACCATGTGCAACTGCGGTGCGCTCAGCATCACCGAGCTGCAGCAGAAGGCCAAGCTGACGCTGGTATCTGCGACCAGTATCATCGAAGGCGGCGCACACGACGTCATTCAGAAGGAAAAGGGCACGTCCATTAAGGGTTAAGGCCATACATC
>JAZQUX010000087.1:0-2506 GCA_045631585.1 Eubacteriales bacterium
ATCTTCGGCCTTGCTTTCTGGCGAGCTGTCCCGGATTGCCCCCTACGCCTATAACTGCTTTGAAGCGATTGTTTTGCCAGAGCGTCCGGCAGCGCGTGCTTTGATGGATGCTATGACGGAGAAGGGCGCTATCTTTTCTCGCATGAGCGGAAGCGGTCCGTCGGTTGTTGGGTACTTTGATAACGAAGATCAAGCAGCCGCTTGCGCCGATGAATTGTTGGCGCGCGGTGTTCGAGCCTATGTTACAAAACCTTTGCCCGAAAAAAATTGAAAAAGTTGTTGCTTTTTTTCCTGTTTGCTCGTATATCTGTTATGGTTGATCTGAATTCATGCGTGGTGCTTGGTGCCTTGATCTCAAAATTTGTTTGCCTTGCACAAATGCAAACATCCAATTTGTTCGTTCCTACAAAAACAATATATTTAGTTCAAATCACTTGACAAAACGGTCAAGTGATGGTAAAATATATTCGTTGATCAAAACAAAGCTGCCATGGCAGCCGCGGATGCGCCTCGATGGCGCCTGCAGACAAGATCGAACCGACCGCACCGCACGTTTTCTGTCGACAAACACATATTTGAAACGAGCATGACAAAATGGAGGACATTTCATTGAAAAAAATTCAACGCCTAACTCTGATTCTTTGCCTGGTGTTAACATTAACCCTGTTAGCCCTTTTCACCGCTTGCAAGCGCGATGGAGAAAACCTGCCTGAAGAGCCGAATGAGCCGCCCGCACATACCAACAATGAGGTGGCATCTCACTTTTATGGATATTCTCTCTTAGATCAAAAGCTGTTCCGCTATGATTTCAACGCCGCCGGCCGTCCGTTGGGCGCGGTTGCGGTGGATTGGTATACGTTGGAGCCGCTGGTAAGTATGGGCGGTGGATCTGTATATGACCGCCGCTACGAATACGATCACAACGGACGTTTGATCGGTCACACCATTCATAACGCGGCCTTGACGTTGGAATACGACGAGCTGGGTAATCCCGTGCGCGGCATCGGTTTTGCCCATAACGGCGCTATTATTACGGTGACGTATACTTGCTCGGAGCAGGGAGACATTCTGAGCGAGCAGTTGGCCTACCGTGCCCCTGCGGTTGAACTTTCTGCCTCTCACCAGGTGCTTTATACCTATGACGAGGATGGCCGCTTGACAAATGAAGATCATCTTTCGTACTCTTACGGAGAAAACAGCGTTTCGTTTGAAAAACTGTACAAGGGCAATTATCATACAGCCATCATGACTTGGAACGAGCTGGGCGATATTGTGAGTCTGACCTTTTCGGAAGAATCAAAACTGATTTTTCCCGATCAAACCTTCCTGTACGAATGGTCTTATGACGAGGATGGGACGTGTATCTCCTCCCGCGGAAACACCTTTGACTATGGTTGGGATATCATGTCCGAGTGCCTGATTGAGCGGAATGAGAACGGATGCTTGACCGAGGCCACCGTGATTCGCAAGTGCGATGTGCAGGGGGCTGATATTCGCGATGAGCGGTATTGCCTGACGTATGACGAAGCGGGCGTGCACACACAGACGGTGGTACACTGGCTCGGCGAGGATGGTTTCGATACCAGACGCTATATCCTTGATTTTACGAACGGATTTTGCGTAAAACATTTGCTGTGCGCCCAAATTTCCGCGGATGATTCCGGTGCGGAAACCATCGGGGTCAAAATTTTGAATGAGTATGATCCTGTAACGAAAAAAATGATCAAGACTTGCCAATACCAAAAGGACAACCTGAGCGATGAATGGCTCGGGGAATACGACGAGCTTGGTCGCTTGGTTATGTCCATTCAAAAAGAATATGAGCCGAATACAGACGGTGTATTGTATCGGGAAGAGCGCTTCGAATACGAGTACAGAAAAACGGAAGATGTTGCAAAAAGGACGATAACCACCACATATCCTTCAAGGGACAGTTGGGAGTCTTCTGCTTATGAGTATGAAAACGGTGTGGTCGTGCGAGTTCTGATCGAGGGCGAATATACCGATCAAGGAAAGCGCATCCGCAAATGGGTGGACAGACAAATCGATCCGGAGACGGAAACCGCTATACACAGCATACTGAAAATGTACGAAGACGGTGTTCTGACCGATGAGGAAGAATGGACGGTCGATTATTTGTCCGAGCATATATGGACGAAAATATTTGATCGAACGATCTACACGGACGGAAAAATATCCCTCAAAGTTCGTAGTGAAGACTTGGATGACGGACGCATTATAGAACAAGAAAAACAGTATGAAAACGACATTTTAGTGCTGGATAAAACTACGCGCAAGGAACCGGGACTATGGACGAACGGGGACGGCGAGTGGAAAAAATATTCTCGTCCCACCTCAGAAACCTATGTGTATTATGGAGAAGACGGTTCTTTTGACCGCCGCGAAGAGTGGGAATACGCCTATCACGAAAACGGATATCGTTCCGGGACACTTTGCAGTACCTATGATATCGAGTATAAACTGCTTAGCTACAGAATGGAAACCT
>JAZQUX010000088.1:0-2357 GCA_045631585.1 Eubacteriales bacterium
TAACCTTTGTTGCCCACCCGCATAGCGGGTGGTTGTCTGTTTCGCGCTTCGCGCTCAACCTGCCTAAAGACATTAATAAAAAAGGTGCACAAATTCTTTTCTAGTTTGTGCACCTTTTCTGTTTGTCAACATGAACGAAAACGCACATTTTTTCTCGAAAATACAAGACAATTTACCAAAAACCTTTGACTTTTTCTTTGTTTTATGATAAACTGTTACAAAAGTTCCATCTCACTATTAGGAGGTCTTGATGATGAAAGCATCCTTTTTCAAATCGTTTTTCCTGTGTCTGCTTTGTTTGATCATGCTTTGCGCGCCGCTGTCTATGGTGGCTTGCGGCGGTGGCAACACCGATGACACCAATCCCGGCGCGGATGAAACACCCAACTCTCCGCCGGACAACACCCCCGAGGACGACCCCGCCCCGGAGCCTCCGGAAAACGATCCCGTCGATGAGCAAATCGTTCTGGCCGGCGAGGGCGCGGAGAACGCCTATGTCGTCGTTCGCAGCGAGGACGTACATTCCAGCTCGAATGCGGCCATGGGTCCCGCCACCCTGCGAAAGGCCATCAATGACCGATTCGGCGGCATCAGCATCACAACCGACTGGACGGGAGCCGGCGGTACCCCTGAGAGCGAATTCGAAATTGTTGTGGGTCCCACCAAGCGCGCTGTCACCGAGGAGGTCACAAAAGATCTCGGCGTAAACGAATTTATCCTGCGCGTGGTCGGCACCAAGCTTGTCATCGTCGCCTCGACCGAGAGCGGCATCCAAGCGGCCATCAACTATTTCATCGAACATTACGTCAATACCCAGACGGGCTCTCTCAAGATTCCCAAAACGTTGGACTACAAAGGAGCATATAGCGTGTATTACGAAGTTGCATCTGCCGGCGGTAGCGGCGCTACAAAATACGACACAGCGCTGGCCTTGGCCTGCTTGCAGGGCATTGTCAACCGCGAATCCAACTCCAAAGTATACGTCAACTCCGGCGGCGGCAACGAAAAGTGGCTCGAAACCATGCAAGAGGACGGACGTTGGCTGTCTGGCGTAACCTTCGAGAAGCTGTCCGGTTTTGACGCGCTGTTAAATATTTTCTCCTCCTACGTCAAGGCGGTCGTCATTTGGGATCCCAACGTGGCAGCCACCGTCAACGTCGCGACCACCGTTGCGGGTGTCGAGGACGGTTTGGTTATGACCTATGAGATGTTTGAAAAGTATGAAAAGAAACTTCCCACCGATATCAACGTCATCGACTTGCGCAACAAATTCTGGGGCGATGAAACGGGAAGTGCTAAGAACGATGCTTATCGTTGGGCGATTGAAAACTATCTTTTGACCGGTCTGTGCTCGACCGATCTGCTCTGTCATTACATGGATTCCTGGAACGCCAACGGCCCCTCCGGCCGACGCAATGGCGGCGATGACGCCTACGTTTCCGTTCGCGACTGGGCCGTTTACCATCGCGCCTTCGTCATCGACCTGTCTCCTTGGAACGACGAAGCCCCGCTGGACGATCCCAAACAGCCCGTCGGTACCGACTACGAAACCTTCACCATGATTTTGGAATACCTGATGGATCAGACCATGGATTCCGAGCCTTATGAAATGGCAGGATTCTTTGATTTCGCCAAGTACAGCCGCTCCGGAAGCAACACGGCTTCCGCGCACGAAACCGTCCCGACCGAGTGGGAATACGTTTGGTTGATCAGTGCGTATAACGGCTATCACAACACCTGCATCGAGTGGAGCTGGAATGAAAGCTTCCACAGCCAGTACGAAGGTGCACAGCAGTTGGAAAACAACCGCCCCGAGGAGTGGCTGGAACTGGAAAAGAAGACCACCTATTTGTGCTTCTTCATGGCCGACTACGACTCGACCTATCCTCTGTACCGTTTCCTGCAGGATCACTGGGCAGATCCTCGCCGCGGTGAGTTGCCGCTGGCTTGGGGTATCAATCCCAACCTGCTCGACACCTATCCCGACATCATTGAATATTACTATCAGACGGCAACCCCCAACGACTACTTCACCTCGGACGCCAGCGCCGCAGGTTACTTCAACCCCAGCCGCGTGCCCGACGAAACGTGGGATATTATGCTGGAGCATAACATCAAGTATTTCGAGCGCGCCGACATGACCATCGCTCCCATGATTCTCGACCAGGATCGCTTGGATGAGCAATCGTTGGAGATGATGTCGCAGTTCGCCCCCGACGGTTTGGCTACCATTATCATCGACCAGCACGGACAGGGTGGATCGCAAGCCCCCGCCGCCATGTACGGTGACACCCCCACTGATCGCTTAGACAACAGCTTCAATTCCACCTCGGTAGAGACCGGTGTAGCATCCCTTG
>JAZQUX010000089.1:0-24474 GCA_045631585.1 Eubacteriales bacterium
AACTACCGCGTGCTCAGCGCCATCAACACCCCCAATACCTACATGGGCCCCGGCACAGGCTACCGCCTGGACGGCGAACGCTGGGAGGAAATTAAAGACATTCCTCACCAGATCGATCCCCACCATCTTTGATTTGAACAACACCACCCAAACGGAGGATTTTACATATGCAACTTACTGAAGATATCCGCAAGAAAATAACCGAAGCCGTCATCCGTGAATCTGCTCAGTTGGACGGCATCCGCCCCGAAGAAATGCTCCATTCCGTTGTTGATTATCTGGAAGGCGCTGAACCCCGAAAGGACTGCACAACAGCAAAATTGATGGGCCACCGCGGTGTGCGTGTGGATGAGGATATCGTTCGCCGCATCGCGATCGCTGTGATCAAAGAGTGCGAACAGCTGGACGGTGTCAATCCCGAGGAGATGCTCCAAAAGGTCGTAGGCTCGCTGCAAGGTGAGTCCATTACCGAGGTTGCTCCCGTATCCAACGAAAGCCTTTTGTTCACCGGCCGCGGTGTCGTGCTGGAGGACGAAATCTGCAAGCAGATCTCCGAGGCTGTCATCAAGGAGGCGGCTCAGCTGGAGGGCGTTATTCCCGGCGAAGCCATCGAAAAGGTGCTCAGTGCTCTGCGCGCTCAGCCCGCTCGTGCCGTTGCTTCCTCCGCCGCTGTGCGTGAGATGGCAACCGCTTGCCCTGTGAATACGGCAAAGAAATCGTCCGCTCGTCCCGCCTCTATGGCAGGAACCGAGCGCATCAACCCCACCAAGACCTCTTACCATGGCTACCCCATCGCCGAAAAGGGAACGGATCCCAAGGAGGTCGTCATCGGTGTAGGCCCCGGTTTCCAAAAGGAAATCCAGGCGACTATTTGCGGCATTCCTCTCTCTGAGGTCATCCGCGAGGTCAAGGCCGGCATTGAGGAAGAAGGCATGGTACCTCGCGTTGTTAAGGTGCTCAAGACCAGTGACGTTTGCTTCATGGGTTTGGAAGCCGCTAAGATTTCCGGCTCCGGTATCGGTATTGGACTTCAGTCCAAGGGTACCGCCGTCATTCACCAGAAGGATCTTTATCCTCTGTCTAATTTGGAGCTGTTCCCTCAGGCACCTCTGATGAACCTGGAAACCTACCGCAAGATCGGTCAGAACGCTGCCAAGTATGCTAAGGGCGAGCAAGTAACTCCCATCTCCTCGGTCAATGACCCGATGTGCCGTGCCAAGTATCAGGTCAAGGCGGCGATTATGCACATTGCTGAGACGGAGCAGGTCGATCCCAACTATCCCATCATCGCGTGGAGCGATCGCTGATCGTCTGCCACGGGAAAGGAAGCAACCGATATGAAATATCCGCTCGGCGAATACGAACGCGAAAAAATTACGTCCAAGACCGGCAAAAAGCTCGATGACATCAATCTGGAAGAGATCAAGAAGGGCAACATTACGGGCGAGGACATCAAAATCTCTAAGGAAATGCTGCGCAAGCAGGGCCAGGTGGCCATGGAGGCCGACAATCCTCCCATGGCGCGCAATTTTGAGCGTGCCGCAGAACTGGTCGACGTTCCTGACGAGGTTATCCTGAAAATGTACAATATGCTCCGCCCCAACCGTTCGACCAAGGCCGAACTGTTGGCAATGGCTGATGAGCTGAACAAGAAATACAATGCAAAAACTTGCGCAAAACTGGTGCTGGAAGCAGCCGAGGTTTACGAAAAGAGAGGAATATTGCTTTGAAATTGATCGCAGGGGTGGACATCGGTAATTCCACCACCGAGGTGTGCATCGGCACGAAGGATGCGAGTGGTTCTACTCGGTTCCTTGGCGGCGCGATGCGGCCGACGACGGGAACGAAGGGAACACTTGCCAACGTTCACGGCATTAAGGCGGCCCTTACGGCGGCGGTGAGCGAGGCAGGATATCAGTTGTCTGATCTGTCTTTGATCCGCATCAACGAAGCGGCGCCCGTCATTGGTGACACCGCGATGGAAACCATTACCGAAACCATCATAACCGAATCTTCCATGATCGGGCACAACCCGGCTACGCCCGCAGGCGCGGGACAGGCGGTGGGCGAATTGATCCCGCTGTCTCGACTGGACGCGGCGAGAGAAGGCGTGGCGTATGTTGTCACGGTTCCCCGGTCGTATACGTATGAAACGGTTTCCCAACGCATTAACCGCGCCGCCGAGCGCGTAGACATCCGAGGTGTCATCATGCAGGCGGATGAAGCGGTGCTGGTGGAAAACCGCTTGAATAAAAAAATACCTATCATTGACGAGGTTCGCTATATTGATCGATTGCCCGAGGGCAAGCTGGCTGCCATTGAGGTGGCACTACCCGGTCAGTCGGTGCGTATGCTGAGCAACCCCTACGGCATTGCTACTTTGCTTTCATTGGATGCTACGCAGACGCGCAGCATTACTCCGATTGCGAAGAGCTTGATCGGAAAACGAAGTGCTGTAGTTATCAAAACGCCTCACGGCAACGTGCGAGAGAACGTGCTGGCCGCAGGATCCATTACTTTCCGGGCGGCATCCTCTGTCAGCGTTAATATCGACGAGGGCGCGGAGCGTATCATGCAAACGTTGGAAAACGCCGGCGAAATCCTCGATATTACGGGCGAGAATAATACCAATGTCGGTCAAATGCTGCAGCGGATTCGCGGCGGCATGGCAGGCGTCAGCGGCGAAAGAGCGGAGGATATCCGCATTACCGATCTGTTGGCCGTTGACACGCTGGCACCTGTGGCCATCTCGGGTGCTTTGGCGGGAGAAACCTGCATGGAAAAGGCCGTTGGCATCGCCGCCATGGTACGTACCCGTCAGTTGCCCATGCAGCAGATTGCAGACACGCTGACAAGAGAGCTCGGCGTGCGCGTGATCGTTGCAGGCGTAGAGGCCGTCATGGCCGCGTTGGGTGCTATGACAACCCCCGGTACCCGTGTGCCGCTGGCCATTCTTGATATGGGTGGCGGATCGACCGACGCAGCTGTCATTAACGAGAGCGGCGCGGTTCGTATGACGCATTGCGCGGGCGCGGGCGAATTGGTTTCTATGCTCATTCAAACCGAGCTGGGTCTTGCTTCCCGCCATACCGCTGAGCAGATCAAGAAGTATCCTCTTGGCAAAGTGGAGAGCTTGTTCCATTTGCGCTTGGAAAGCGGCGAGATGCAGTTCTTCGACGGATCCATCGATCCCAGACTGTTCGGACACGTCGTTCTGATGACGCCCGAGGGGATGGTGCGCATTGATGAGGATATCCCGATGGAGAAGATCGTCCAGGTCAGACGGGACGCCAAGAAAAAGGTGTTCGTGACCAACGCGTTGCGTGCGCTCCGTCAAGTGGCACCCGACCATGAACTGCGCCGGATTCCCAATGTTGTATTGGTCGGCGGCTCAGCGGAGGACTTTGAAATTCCCGAAATGCTGATGGAAGAGTTCGCATCTTACCGCATTGTATGTGGCCGCGGTAATATCCGCGCGACCGAAGGACCGAGAAACGCCGTGGCGACAGGTCTGGTACTTTCACATTTGGGAGACGCATGAGCCATGATCGTAAGAAAACCCACCATTTTGATTTTTACCGTCCGTCCCGATGCCGCTCTGTTGCGTGAAATTTGCGCTGGCATCGAGGAAGAGGGCGTCTTGTATGATGTGATTGCTCAACCTTCAGGGGATGCAGTTGCGTTGGCGGCGATGGCTTCGAGTATGTCAATGCTCGGATCCGGCGTGGCTTTGGTAGAGCGCTCCGTGGCCTTGCATATCAAAGGCATGGCGTTGCCTTCTGCCTTGCTGGGCTACGAGGGGGCTACCCCCGAACAGGCCCGTGACCTTGGCGCTAACAGCGCCCGTGTCATCAAAAAGCTCCCGCTTCGCTTGGGAGAAGAATAAAGAAAAATAACCGAATGAAAGCAGAATTCATAAGGAGAACGTGTTTCGATGAAGATCTATACAAAACACGGAGACGCGGGAATGACCACGCTCAAGTCCGCGACTCAGATTTCAAAGGCCGATGATCGCATCGCGACGTTGGGTACCATCGATGAGTTAACTTCACAGATGGGCTTGGCGAAAGCGCATATTGCCTCGATGCGGACAGCTGACAGCGACACCTGTGTGGAGCATTTTGACCGCGTACAGACAACACTGATGAATATTATGGCCGGAATTGCCGATCCCCGCAACAAGCAGTTTGAGGTGTCGGCACAAGAAACGGCATTTTTGGAACATATCATTGATCTGGTGGAGGATTCCTTCCCCCGCGAGCGTCAATTTATCTTGCCGGGATATTGTGAGCTGTCGGCTCGTCTGGACGTGGCCAGAACGCTGGCTCGCCGTGCGGAGCGTCAGCTGATCGTGATGGATCGCAAATATGCTGCCAATGCCGCGGCTAAGGCATATCTCAATCGTCTGTCGGACTATCTGTATATGCTGGCTCGCCGCGCTGATTACGACGAGAAGCTGCGCCGTGAGGGCAAGGCAGTACCGACCTCAGCCGGCACCGGTGCGCTGAGTGGTGCGGATGCGGTGGTCAACGAGGTTTTGCGCCGCGTGGGGGCGATTGCTACGCTGGATTTGAAAAAGGCGGAAACGCTGATTCGTGAAATTGAAAATTATGCCGCATCGATCGGTAAAAAGGCGGTCATTGCCGTGTGCAACGATCAGGGCAACCCCATCGCTGTTCACGTTATGGACGATGCCTTCCTTGTTAGTTACGACGTGGCACTGAAAAAGGCATACACGGCTGTCTCGGTCAAGATGTCGACCATGGAGCTGTCCGCGCTGGTACAGCCCGGTCAGACCTTCTATGGCCTGCAGAATGTAGATAAAATGCTGGTCTTCGGTGGCGGTGTGCCCTTGAAGGTGGGCGATCGCATTGTCGGCGGCTTGGGTATTTCGGGCGGCACGGGTGAAGAAGACCACATGCTGTGCGAATACGGCTTGCAGGTTTTTTCCAGATTGTAAGAGAGTAATTGGTTCTTAAATATTGCATGCCTTGGGGCAAAAAGGAGGCCTATATGCTTAAAAAAATACTGGCAGTGCTAATGACACTTGTGTTGGCGTTGCAGTTCAATATTTTTGCAATAGCGGAGGAAGAAGACGTGGTTGTATTACACTCTTGTGACAGCGCATTTGGCAGTTTTCGAGTCAATAAGGATTCTGACAGAGGCTCGTGCCTTTCGTTGGAATTTCGTGCAGGCATGAAGGACTTTGCCAATCAATGTACGTTTAGTCCGATCGACGCCGAGGGATTGGATACGGTGGCATTTGAGCTGTATCTGAGCGATCCCGATATGCTCAAGCATATTCAGCAACTTTATTTTGAGATCACTTCGTCCGGCACCTGCGATAAGGAAGAAAACGCTTGGGCAGTTCACATGCTGCTCAATCCGGATAAATTGGAGCCGGGTTGGAACACCATTTATCTGTATCTCAATGATAGCTCTGAGACCGAAGGTAAGTGCGATTTGACCGCCATCAATTTTATCCGCATATTTGGTTTCCTTGATGGCGCGGCTCTGACAGGTGAGATTCTCAAAATTGACGATATTCGTATGATCTACACAGGCGGCTACGACTATGCCGATCTGGATATGGATTTCTATCGCGGCGACAACTTAGACATTGACATCAATATCAAAGGGCAAACGGAACCCGATCTTGCTCACCGCCACGATCATATTACCATGATCGGCGGAAAGAAACAGTAAACATATATTTACAATGAAAGGTGTATGAGTTATGAATAAGCAACTGATTTTGCGTCTGTGCAGCATGCTGCTTGCTATTGTGATGTGTCTGTCGATAGTGGGGTGCTCGAATCCTCAACCGGATGAGCCTACGCCTCCTGCGAATGACCAACCCGGTGAGCAACCCGGCGAGCAACCCGATGATCAGCCCGAGGAGCAACCCGGTGATCAGCCCGAGGAACCTGCCATTCCCCCCGTCGATTTTATTGTTGACGGTGCGACGCAGTATATCATCGTCCGTGCTGACCGAACGACGGCGAGTGATCCCGAAACTCAGCTGTGCGTCAGCCTTGCCGCGGTCATCAAGGCTGTCAGCGGTTGCCAGATCAAGGTGACCACCGACTATGAAGACAACGCAGGCGAATTTGCTGATCGCTTCGAAATTCTGGTAGGTAACACCAATCGCCCCGAGAGCGAGCAGGTGCTCTCTGAGATTCAGGACGAAAATGGTTATGCCATTCGCTTGGTCGGTAATAAGCTTGTTATCGTCGCGCACCATGCCGATGCTTTGGCTGAGGCGATGATGGTGTTCTTTGCTCAGTGCCTGGGCTATCAGAGCGAGACCGATTTCACCGCCCAAGCCACCATTTCTCTGAAGGGTGATCTGGCACTCAATGGCGTTTGGATTGACCCCGAGATCGTTCCCGATGACGGCAAGCCCGACGTGCTGTACGGTCTGTCGCAGGATCAGGTGGACGATTTGTTCGGCGATATTCTGAATGGTCTGTTTACGGGTGAAACAACCGAGACCATGCAGATGACGAACATGGGTAAGGATTTTAAGATGCATTTCCCGGATATCATTTACGTAGACGGTCAGTATTGGGCATACTACATTTGCTACAAGACCAACAGCGGCAAGGGCGGCGTTGGTTTGGCCATCTCCGACGACGGTGTCAACTGGAAGGATCAGGGATGTGTCTTGCAGCCGGGTGAAGATTACGATTGCAACGGCGCGTATTTTGCCGGCGTTTGGTTGGACGATGACGGCACCTTCTATCTGACGTACGAGTGCAAGGGTGGCGAGGATACCGAATACGGAACCCTGGAAAATGTAGCACTTGCTACCTCCGACGACGGTATCAACTGGACCAAGGAAGGCGTCATTCTGTATAAGAATCCCGAGCTTGCGTGGCAAGCTGCCAACGTAGGTACGCCTGATCTGTATAAGGAAGGCGACATGTGGTATTTGTTCTTCCATGGATTCGACTATATCGATTGTCAGGTCGGCGTGGCGTTCGGTGAGGATTTGCACAATTTGACGGTTCTGCCCGATCCGATTATCCGAACCGAGGATGACACGGCCTACAGTGGTACGGTCGGTCGCCGCGACGTTATTTACGTGGACGGCTACTATTACATGGTGTATGAGGTCAGTACCGATCAGGCCGAGGAGGGCGGCTACAACAAGTCCTACTGGACGCACATGTTTGCCCGTTCGGAAGACTTGATCCATTGGGAGACCATTGGTGAGCCCATCATTACCCAAACCAACAGTGACGGAACCCAAAAGGCCGGCATGGGCTACGATGGCCCTTGCTGGATGATCATTGGCAGACACATTTATGTGTACGTTCGTATTTCCAACAGAACAACCGCGTTTGAATTGACGCTGAAGTAATCGTATATACATGTATAATGAAAGAAAAACGGGAAGACTGAGTCTTCCCGTTTTTGTGTTTATTTATTCTAATTCAAACGCACCGGTGTAAAGCTGATAATACTTTCCTTTTTCTTCGATCAGCTTTTCGTGGCTGCCGCGTTCGATGATCACACCCTTTTCCAAGACCATGATCACATCTGAGTTGCGGACGGTGGAAAGTCTGTGAGCGATGACGAATACCGTTCGACCCTTCATCAAGGCATCCATTCCTCGCTGAACGATGGCCTCGGTACGAGTATCAATGGAAGAGGTTGCCTCGTCAAGGATCATGACAGGGGGATCGGCTACTGCCGCGCGAGCAATCGCGATGAGCTGGCGCTGACCTTGAGAGAGGTTTGCACCGTTATTGGTCAACAAGGTGTTGTATCCTTCCGGCAGACGAGTAATGAAGTCGTCCGCGCCCGAAAGCTTGGCGGCCTTGATACAGTCTTCATCCGAGGCATCCAGACGACCGTAACGGATATTGTCCATGACACTTCCTGTGAACAGGTTGGTTTCCTGAAGAACGATACCGAGCGAGCGGCGCAGATCGGATTTTTTGATCTTGTTAATATTGATACCGTCGTAGCGAATCTTACCGTCGTCGATATCATAGAAGCGGTTGATCAAATTGGTAATGGTGGTTTTGCCGGCACCCGTTGCACCGACAAAAGCAACTTTTTGACCGGGCTCTGCGTAGACGTTGACGTTGTGAAGAACAAGCTTGCCTTCTTCATAGCCGAAGTCCACTTCACTCAAACGAACGTCGCCGCGCAGTTCGGTGTAGGTGATCGTTCCGTCACCGTGCGGATGCTTCCATGCCCAATGGCCGGTGTGCTCGTCGGTTTCGGTAATGTTACCATCCTCATCGATGCTGGCATTGACGAGAGTGACATATCCGTCGTCGACTTCGACGGTTTGGTCCATCAATGCGAATACACGCTTCGCACCGGCCAAAGCCATGACGATGGAATTGATTTGCTGAGAGAAGGTGTTGACGTTACCCGTAAATTGCTTGGTCATGTTCAAGAAGGACACGGCGACGCCGATGGACAACGTGCTCATGGCCACGCCGGTGGTCCATTGCGTGAACAGGCCGGAGAGGCTGAGATTGGTCGCGCCGGACAGAATGAAGATACCGCCGACCGTTGCAACGATGACGTACAGGACGTTACCGATGTTCATGATGATGGGGCCCAGCATATTGGCAAAGGCGTTGGCGCGATAGCTGGTTTGGAACAATTCCTCATTGATATCGGCAAAGTCCTTGCGGGCTTGGCGCTCATGCGAGAATACCTTGACGACCTTCTGTCCGCTCATGGTTTCCTGCACGTAACCCTCGAATCGACCGATGATGCCTTGCAGCTTGATGAAGTTCTTGGCACTGCTTCCGGCAATTTTGCCCGAAACAATGAACATAGCCACAACGCCGACCAGCACCACCAGTGTCATCCAAATGCTCGACCAGATCATGATCAAAAGCACGGTCAATACAATGGTGCAGGACTGCAGAAGGCTGGGAAGGGACTGGGAAACGAGCTGACGCAAGGTATCGATATCGTTGGTGTAATGGCTCATGATATCGCCGTGCTGATTGGTGTCGAAATACTTGATGGGGAGATTTTGCATACCGTCAAACATTTTGCGGCGCATCTTGGACAAAAATCCTTGGGTGATGTAAGCCATCAGCTGTGTTTGAATGGTAATGAAAATAATGGACAGGATATAAAGGCCGAGAAGAATAAGGACGAGAGGCACCACCTCTTTGGCGATGACGTCCCAGGTGGAGCCTGCCTTCAGACCAAGGTCAACAATGTTGATGATCTTTTGCGTAAAGATCGCGGGGCAAGCCGAAACCATGGCGGACAACAGCATACAGCACATCGCCAATGGAACCAGACGGGGATAGGAACGGAAGAGCAGCTTGACAACGCGGCCGAGCATTTTGAAGTCGAGCTTACGCTTGCCGCCCGGCATTTTTTCAGGAGCGGAATGCTTACTCATGATCCTCACCTCCCTTGGTTTGTTGGGTGTAAATTTCTTTGTAAATATCACAGCCAAGGAGCAGATCTTCATGCTTGCCCCGGGCGGCAATCGTGCCGTTTTCCATGACGAGGATCAAGTCGGCATCTTGGACCGACGAGATACGCTGAGCAATGATGATTTTGGTTGTTTCAGGGATGTAAGATTTGAAGCCTGCACGAATGAGCGCGTCGGTGTGCGTATCAACGGCACTGGTCGAATCATCCAAAATCAAAATCTTAGGACGCTTGAGCAGAGCGCGGGCAATACACAGACGTTGCTTCTGACCGCCTGAAACATTGGTGCCGCCTTGCTCAATATGAGTGTCATATCCATCGGGGAAGGAAATGATGAAATCGTGTGCCTGCGCAAGCTTGCAAGCCTCGATCATTTCTTCATCGGTGGCGTTTTCGTTACCCCAGCGAAGGTTATCCTTGATGGTGCCGGAGAACAACAGGTTTTTCTGCAAAACCATGGCAACTTCTCCGCGCAACGTGTCCAAATTGTAATCTCTGACATCCACGCCGCCTACCTTGACGCAACCTTCGGTGACGTCATACAAGCGCGGGATGAGCTGAACCAGCGTAGATTTACTCGATCCGGTGCCGCCTAGGATACCGACGGTCATGCCGGAGTTGATGCGAAGATCAATGTCGGACAGCGCAAAGCGCTCGGCCTTGGCGGAATATTTGAAATTGACATTTTCGAACTCAATGGAGCCGTCCTTGACTTCGGTGATGGCGTTCTCGGGGCTGGTCAGGGCGGAGGTCTCATCCAATACCTCAACAATTCGCTTCATGGATTCCGAAGACATGGTCAGCATGACGTAAATCATGGACAGCATCATCAGCTGGATCAAAATCTGCATACCGTAGGTCAGCATAGCGGACATGTGTCCGACGTTGACGGAGGTGCCGCCGCTCTTGATGACCAGCATGGATCCCACCAACATGACAAACACCATGTTGGCGTAAACGCAGACCTGCATCAAGGGGGAGTTCAAAGCAACGATGCGCTCCGCTCTGGTGAAATCCCAGCGGATATCTTCGGACGCCTTGCCAAACTTTTTCTTTTCATATTCTTCGCGGGAGAAGCCTTTGACGACGCGCATACCGCGGACGTTTTCCTCAATGGACTCATTGAGGCGGTCGTACTTGCGGAAGACAGCGCGGAATGCGGGCATGGCTCGGCGGCTGATCAAGAACAGACCAAATGCCAACAAGGGAACCAAAACCGCAAAGGACAAGGCCAACCATCCGCCCATGATGGATGCCATCACAATGGCAAACACGAGCATCAGGGGGGCGCGTACGGCTACGCGAATGATCATCATGTAGGACATCTGGACGTTATGCACGTCGGTGGTCAAGCGAGTGACCAGTGAGGTGGAAGAAAATTTGTCGATGTTTCCGAAGGAGAAGGTTTGGATGCGGTCAAATACATCTTGGCGCAGATTGCGGGCAAAACCGGAGGAGGCTTTGGCGCAAGTATAGGCTGCAACACCACCGCAAGTGAGGGAAGACGCGGCCATCAGAATCAGCCAAAGTCCGTATTTGAGAATCACGGCCATTTCCAAGGTTTCTGTGGTTTGGATGTAGTTGATCAAGTTCGCCGTTGTGAAGGGAATAAACACCTCAATCACGACTTCGGCAATGATGAAGATCAGCGTAAGAATGGATGGCGTTTTGAATTCTCTTACGCTCTTCAAAAATTTTTTGAACATGATTTCCTCCTTTTCCTAATATCTTATCGTTATCCTTTCTATTATAACATATTTTTTTGAGATTTTGTCAATAAATATAAAGAAAAATGTAAACAAAAATAGAGGGGGAGCCGGTTGATTTTTTTACATCTTCTCCTACGGACGCGCGTACAGCTGCGCGCCGCGCTGTTTAGCATAGATGTTACTTCTTTGCCGTTTTGCAAAGAATATAGAGGAGAACCTGTTTCGCCTTACGCCGATGGCAAGTTTTATCGCCCGCTAAACACGGGCGGTGCGCAAATCGCAAACATAAAAACTCCAAAACATAAAAGTTTGAAGTGCATCGCTCGCCTCCAACCCAAAAGCAAGGGACACTCATCGCGTCCCTTGCATCACATTAAATTTCTTTAAGCAGCTGCTCAAACTCGTCCAAACACTCGGCAAAAACCTTCATTGCGTTTTTTACCGTATCCGGCTTAGTTAAATCCACACCTGCAATCTTGAGTTCTTCCAACGGATAATCACTTCCACCCGTCGAAAGGAAGGCTAAATAATCCGATGCATCGCCCGTCTCATAAATGTGATTGGCGATCGCAACAGCCGACGAAAAACCGGTCGCATACTGATATACGTAGAACGCATTGTAGAAGTGAGGAATGATGGCCCACTCATATTTGTGTAGCTCACCCACTTCTGCCCCCTCGTAATACAGCTCGTTGAGCTTCTGATATGCTTCGCTCAGCGTTTGCGCAGTCAAAGGCGTGCCGGCCTGATACATATCGTGCGCGATTCTTTCGAATTCAGCAAACAGCGTCTGACGGAAGATGGTTGTGCGGAAGCTTTCCAAGAAGTTGTTGAGAATGTAAGCGCGGCGCTTTTTGTCCGTTTCAACCGACAAAAGATACTTGGTCATGAGTACTTCATTGACGGTCGAAGCAACCTCAGCAACCATGATCTTGTAATCGTGATTGACGTAATCCTGCGCTTCGCTGGAATAATAGGAGTGCATGGCGTGGCCAAGCTCGTGTGCCAGCGTGAATGCGTCATCCAGCGTATCGGTGTAGTTGAGCAAAACGTAGGGGTGAACACCGAAGACACCGCAGGAGAAAGCACCGGTGGTCTTGCCTTTGTTCTCATATACGTCGATCCAGTTTTCGTTGTATGCGCGATCCAACAGTGCGGCGTATCCTTCGCCCAAAGGTGCCGTTGCCTTCTTGACCAACGCCTTGCCCTCTTCGTAATCAACCTTCATGTCGATATCACCCAAAATCGGGCAGTAGAGGTCATAGGTCGAAAGCGCTTCCAATCCCAAAGCTTCCTTACGAACCTTGAGATATTTCTTCATGGTGCCAAGTCCGTCGTGAACAGCCTCGATCAGACTGTCGTATACTTCAACGGGAACGTTGCTTCCAAACAGCGCGGCCTCGCAAGGCGTTTTAAACTTGCGAACGTTGGAATAGAAGGTGTCCGTCTTGACGGATGCAGCATACGTAGCGGAAAAGGTGTTGATGTACTTTTTGAATTCACCGAAATACTTGGTGAACGCCTCGTGGCGAACGCGCTTGTCAGAGCTTTCACGCCACACGCCGAAATTACCGTGAGTCAGCGGGGCCTCGTTTCCTTGCTCGTCCGTCATGGGCGGGAAAGTCATGTCAACGCTGTGTAACATTTCAAATGCGTTGCGGGCGTTGCCGCGAACGTCGGACAGCATGGCCAACATCAACTCCTGTTCCTTGGGAAGCATGTGGGCGCGTCCGCGCAGAATTTCGCCTACCGTCTGGCGGTAGACGGCCAGCTCAGGCTGCTCTAAGTAGGAGCGAATGACCTGTTCATCACATTCGAGAATTTCGGGCTCAAGGAAAGCGATGGAGGTGTTCATCGCAACGATCAAGTTGACGGCGCGTCCCTGCATCGCCTGATGTTCGGGATCTCCGTTGTCGGAGCTTTGATGCAGCATGGCATACAGATATACCAGCTCCATTTTTTTAGCGACGGCATAAACGGTGTCAAGACCTGCCTTCAGACTCTCGGCCGACGCGCACAGCGTGCCCGCCAAGGAAGAAAGCTTGGCAATGTCGGCTTCGCACTCGGCGTAAGCTGCTTCCCATGCCGCTTTGCTTTCAAACATATGGGAGAAGTCCCACATAAACTTGGGATCCATTTCACTTCTGATCTTCATTTTCTAGGGTTCCTTTCTTTGTTTGGGAATTGTCTTACAGGATAGTACTATTGTAGCATACTTTTGATCAAAAGGAAAGAGAATTTTGAGTTTTTTATAGATATTTTATGCATCTTTTGACTTTTCATTGACAAAACGAGTGAATTTATGTTAAAATAATCATGAGGACGTGGAGCCATTGCGCCGCGTCGAAACAGACGAGGAGATACCTATGAAAATAAAGGTGAAGAAAAAAACGTACGAAGAGGTCATGGCACTGCCGCGAGAAGTTCATCGCCCCCCGCGCAAACCCAACATTCTGTTTCGTACGCTACTCAAAATCGTATCCACTCCCGACTTGTGGGCAACCCGCTTTTCCCTCCGCCGCATTGGCATGGAAAAATTGGGACGGAAAGAGCCCTGTTTAATTCTGATGAATCACGCCAGTTTTATTGATTTAAAGATCGCCTCCTGCATTCTCTATCCTCGTCCGTTCAACATTGTGTGTACTGCAGATGGCATGGTCGGTAAGCGCTGGCTGATGCGACAGCTGGGATGTATTCCCACTCAAAAATATGTGGCGGATATGCGCTTGCTCCGCGACATGGTATATGCCATTCGCAAAAAGAAAAGCTCTGTGCTGATGTATCCCGAAGCCGGATATAGTTTTGATGGTACGGCCACGCCGCTGCCCGACACGTTGGGGAGCTGTGTCAAGCTTTTGGGTGTTCCTGTCGTTATGATTCGCACTCAGGGCGCGTTTGCTCGCGACCCGTTGTATAACAATCTTCAGCTTCGCCGTGTCAAAACGTCGGCCGAGATGGAATATCTGCTCTCTCCCGCGCAGATTCAATCGATGAAACCGGAAGAGATCAACCGTGTGCTCCAAGAGCAATTTTCTTTTGATTATTTCCGTTGGCAAAAAGAAAACGGTATTGAAATCACCGAGCCCTTCCGCGCCGATCATCTGGACCGCGTGCTGTACCAGTGTCCGCATTGTCGCACAGAGGGGCAAATGGAGGGCAAAGGAACGACGCTGACCTGCCATGCTTGCCATAAGGTGTGGGAAATGAGTGTGCTTGGCGAGATGGTGGCAAGGGAAGGGGAAACGGAATTTTCCCACATTCCTGATTGGTACCGTTGGCAAAGGGAAAATGTCCGCGCTGAAATCGAGAGGGGAGACTATTCTCTCGATACAGAGGTGGATATTTATATGCTGATTGACAGTAAAGCATTGTACAGTGTGGGCGAGGGCAGACTTCGCCACGATGAGGATGGATTTGTCCTGACGGGGTGCGACGGCAAGCTGAACTATACACAAAAGCCGCTGGCATCCTACAGCCTCAACTCGGATTATTACTGGTATGAAATCGGAGACGTCATTGGCATTGGAAACACCGAGGCGCTGTATTATTGCTTCCCGAAAGAAAAGCATCCGGTTGCGAAAACAAGATTGGCGACAGAGGAATTGTATCGCCGATCCCTTTCGCAAAAAAGAAATCGAAAAGACAAATAAGTCAATGATAAGCCGTCGAAAAATCGGACGGAGCTATTGACAAATATTACAATTTGACATATAATGACTAGTGTATTATGCCAAATGGTGGCAGAAAGAGAATGCTTTGTCGGCGATGATGCGGCAAAGTGAAAGAGAGGTCTTATTTTTATGGTTAAAGTAGTTAAATTCGGTGGCAGTTCGCTGGCTGACGCGGATCATTTTCGTCAGGTCGCCCAGATTGTCTTGTCCGATAAAACCCGCCATTATGTTGTTGCGTCCGCGCCCGGCAAGCGCTTTTCGGCTGACGTTAAGGTGACGGACATGCTGTACCGTTGCTATGAGATGGTACGCAAACATGAGAATATTGATGAATATTACGAGCAAATCAAAAAGAGATATAATGATATCATCGCGGATCTCGGCTTGGAGTTTGATATTTCGGGCGAGTTGGAGTACGTTAAGAACGCGATGCAGCACGCATCGGGTCGTGACTTTGCGGCATCCCGCGGCGAGTATTTGAACAGCTTGATTTTGGCAAAGTTCTTGGGCTTTGCGTTCGTGGATGCTGAAAACGTGATCTATTTTAAGGAAAACGGTCAGTTTGACGCAGAGACTACGCAAAAGTTGATGCAGGAAGAGCTGCAGAAGCATGAGTACGCAGTTATCCCCGGCTTCTACGGTACGATGCCCAACGGTACCATTAAAACCTTCTCGCGCGGTGGCTCTGACGTGACGGGCTCTATCGTGGCCAACGCCGTCGGCGCAGATCTGTACGAGAACTGGACGGACGTTTCCGGCTTTATGATGGCGGATCCTCGCTTGGTAGAGAATCCTGCCTCTATTGAAACCATTACGTATCGCGAGTTGCGTGAGCTTTCCTACATGGGTGCGTCGGTGTTGCACGAGGATGCGATTTTCCCCGTTCGCAGTGCAGGTATTCCCATTAACATTCGTAATACCAACCGACCCGAGGATGCCGGTACGATGATCGTGGCAACGGCTACGTCGTACGATAAGCAGAGCATTATTACCGGTGTTGCCGGACGCAAGGGATTCTCGTTTGTCAACATTGAAAAGGATATGATGAATGCCGAGGTCGGCTTTACCCGTCGCATTCTCGACGTTCTGGAAGATTATGATCTTCCCATTGAGCACCTTCCGACGGGTATCGATACCATCAGCATGGTCATTCCCACTGCTGCCATGGAAGGCAAGCGCGAGAAAATGCTGTCCTCCATCGAGCGCCGCGCTCGTCCTGACAGCGTTGTAATCGAAGACGGAATCGCAATGATTGCTGTTGTCGGTCGCGGTATGACCAAGTCCAAGGGTACGGCGGCTCGTGTGTTCCGCTCGCTGGCTGAAGCAGGTATCAATATTCGCATGATCGACCAGGGCTCAAGTGAGTTGAACATCATTATTGGTGTCGAAGAGGCGGATTACGAAACGGCTATTCGCGCGATCTACCACGAATTTGTAAAATAAGGAGCAACGGCTATGAAACGTGTACTCATCAGCGGCGGTGCGCGAGGCATTGGCCGTGCGCTTGTGGAATATTTCACCGCGCAGGGGTATGCGGTTGCCTTCATTTACCGTCAGAACGATGAGGCGGCAAGCATTGTTTCCGCTCAAACGGGAGCGAAAGCCATCCGCGCTGATTTGTCGGATGCGGCAGACGCGGCGAGAGCGGCGAGAGAAGCCAAAGATATATTGGGCGGAGTGGACATTTTGATCAACAACGCGGGTGTGGCCTCGATTGGCTTATTTACCGATGTCAGCGATGCCCAGTGGCGCCAGATGATCGATACGAATTTGTCCTCGGCGTTTTACCTTTGCCGCGCGGTGGCGAAAGATATGATTTCACAAAAATGGGGACGCATCGTCAATGTCGGCTCCATGTGGGGCAAAATTGGCGCGTCTTGTGAGGTTGCCTATTCTTCGGCCAAAGCAGGACTTCGCGGCTTGACGATGTCGATGGCCAAGGAGCTCGGCCCGTCGGGCATTACTGTCAACTGTGTGGAACCGGGCGTGATCGAAACGGATATGAACGCTTCGCTGGATGAAGAAACCAAAGCTACGTTGTGCGACGAGACTCCGCTGTGCCGCATGGGACAGCCGAGAGAAGTGGCGGTGGCCGTAGGATTTTTGGCTTCGGACGAAGCGGGATACATCACCGGTCAAATGCTGGGCGTGGACGGTGGCTATGCCATTTGAGCCCAACATCAAAAGAATTTTAATTTTCTTTGAAAGTTTTTATTTTTTCCTTGCTTTTTGCTAAAAGCGTGGTATACTAATATTGTAGGGTGCGTGTTGCACCAAGATATGTGACCAAACGAAAGGAGATATGGTTATGGAAGAAAAAAGAGAGAGAGCCAGTCTTGGCAAAATTCTTTTTATTACTCTGGCAGTTGTTGCCGGAGCTTGCGCGGTCATTTGGTTCGCGATGAAGCTGTATCGCAAGTATTGTCTTTTGGAGTGCGACGATTACGATGAAGAATTGGATGAGCTTTGCAACGACGGTTTGTATAACGAAGAGTTGGGATGCGAACTGATGGTTGAAAGTGAAAACGTAGATATTGAGGAATAATCAATAAAAAATCGGCTGTTGCTGTTTGGCAACGGCCGATTTTTTGTAGGAAAGATGGTGCGAGTATGTGACGCGCTCATATCACCCACGGCAGGTGTGTGCTGATTGACATTTCCAATATCGGCTCGGGAAATTCCGTTTCGATCCAGCCCATGTAGTGACGGTCATCCGTAAACCATGCGTGAAAATCAAAGTCCGGATCCGGCCGGTAACTGTTTTCCTCTGTTTCCTGCTTGATGTCCTCCGGTCGGGTGATCAGCGTTCCGACGATGTGATACCAGCCGCTGTACCAATAGGTTTGATCGGCGTCGATCTCCCCGGTATAGCCAAATACCTCGCCCGGTTTTTGAGGATCGATGCCGAGATTGCGCAAAAATTGCAAAACGGTGGGCGAAGCCTGCAAAATGGCTTTGTCGTAATTTTGACATCCGCCGCAAGTGCATTGCTCGCTGGTCAAGACGGCGTTGCTTTGATAAAAGGCGGATGTCTTTTCTACGTCGACATCCATCCGATAGGGGCCGAATGAAAACAGCATAAGAATGGTCCTCCCGTTCGTGATCGTCTTCTATTATAGCATATCACGCTTGGATTTGCAATCTTTTTTACCCGAATACCTTGCTTTTTCTGGCGCCGTTTGATATAATAACACTAATAACTCCCAAGCACCCCGTGTGGTGCGGAAAGGATACGCGATGAAACGTTTTGAAAGCTTTAACTGGACCGTGACGCCCCATTACCCGTATACCCCCTTCCGTGTACAGAATATGGAAACGGACGTCAAAAATCAGTCTATTCTTCCTCCCGTCCCGTGCCAAGTTCCCGGCTCGATCTACGAAGCGTTAGAAAAGGCGGGCATCATTGAAAACCCTTATTTTGAAATGAACAGCCTCAAGTGCCAGTGGGTTTCCAACCACTGGTGGGTATTTGACGGCAAAGTTGAATTGCATCCTGAGGGCAATGGCGAAAAACTGGAACTCGTGCTGGAAGGCATTGACTGCATGGGCCACATTTTCTTTAATGGAAAAAAGCTGGGCCAGTCGGACAATATGTACGTTCCTTTTGTCGCCGATGTAACCGATATTGCCCGGGAGGGAAGCAATACCATCACCGTTGTTTTGGAAAATGCGCCCGACGAAATGGGTCAGATCGGTTATACCTCTCGGACGTTTACTCAGAAGGCGCGTTTTAACTATAAATGGGACTGGTGTACCCGCTTGATCAGCGTGGGTTTGTACCGTCCTGTGTACGTTCGTTCCTATCGCGAGGTTCGTTTTGAGGACTTCTATTTCAAGCCCGTAGGCACGAACGGCGATGCTGAATTTTATGCGACTTTGCATGGCGATACCAAGGGCTGTACGGTTGAAGTTTCCATTGGTAATTGCTTGGTCAACTGCCCTCTGGACAGCCGCGGCAGAGAAGTCAAAACCCGACTGCACGTCGACAACGTCAAGCTTTGGTATCCCTTGGACGTGGGTGAACAGAATCTGTACGATTTGACCATGACGATCATCAGGGACGGCGTGGCGATCGAAACACAGACCAAGCAGGTCGGCTTCCGTCAGATTTCGCTGGAACAGAACGATAACGCCCCCCTGGGTGCGCTCGGATATGTATTCAACTGCAACGGTACCCGTGTCTATGCCAAAGGCGTCAATCTGACCCCCATTGATATGACGGGATATAACGACCCCGCCAAGATGGAGCAACTGTTGACCATGATGAAGAAGGCGCATATCAACGTCATTCGCGTATGGGGCGGCGGCGTCATCGAAGACGATATTTTCTATGATCTGTGCGACCGCATGGGCTTTATGGTATGGCAGGAGTTCATCCAGTCCTCCAGCGGTCTGGACAATGTACCTTCGAAGATCGAGCAGTTTATGATTCGTCAGGAAGCGACGGCCAAGTGGGCTATCAAGGCTCGCCGCAATCACGCCTCTCTTGCCGTTTGGAGTGGCGGTAATGAGCTGACCAACGAAGAGGGTGTGCCGGCGACGTTCGCCGACCGCAACATTGCCGAGCTGTATGGCTACGTGGCATACCATTCGCCCCACATTCCCATGCTGCCCACCTCGGCCAGCGGCCCGTATGAATTCCTTGATCCTGCACACAAGGGCGAGAATCACGACGTTCACGGTAGCTGGCGCTATTATGGTACTCAGGAACACTATCGTGTGTTCAACGAGTCGGACAGCCTGTTCCACAGCGAGTTTGGCGTGGACGGTATGATGAGTGTAGAAACCATGAAGACGTTTTTGTCCGAGGCCAACCTCAAGGTGGACGACATGGCGCACAACCATGTATGGCGTCATCACGGCGAGTGGTGGGACAACTCTTGGAGAGACAAACATATCTTTGGCGATCCGACCACGCTGGAACAGCAGGTGGCACGTTCGCAGTTCATTCAGGCCGAGGGTCTGCGTTACGCTGTGGAGGCCAACCGCCGCCGCGCGTTTGAGAACAGCGGTAGTATCATCTGGCAGATCAACGAGCCGTATCCCAATATCAGCTGTACGTCGATGATCGACTACTGCATGAGAGCTAAGCCGGTGCTTTGGCAAGTCGGCAAGGCTTTCGCACCGCTGAACGTCAGCCTCAAGTATGATAAGCTGATTTGGGAGCCGGGCGAGGAGGTCACGGCCGAGGTTTACATCTCGCTGGATGGCGAGGAGAGGGAAGTGACCTATTCCTATACCGCCGGCGGTCAGACGGTACAGGGCAAGACCGTGTGCGGTCACACCAAGGCTGTGTGCGTGGGACAAATCCGCGTCACGGCCAAGGGAAAGTACGTTGACTTCACCCTTGCGGCCGAGGACGGTGTCCACACCTTTGAGAACACCATCCGACTGCTCGTCCGTCAGGACAACGGGCTCTGCTCCGACGAGGGCGTGCTTGGCTTCTATCCGGAGAATGAATAAGTAACGAATATATGGTGCGAGGGAAACTTTTTTGAAAAAAGTTTCCCTCGCGCTCCTTTCAAAAAACTTGATAAAAGATTTTGCTCACTTTTCCCCAAAACGGCCGACAGGCCTTGCTTCATACAGGTGTTTCTCTTTTCTTTCACAACCCCTTGAATACCACGGGCAACTGTGCTATAATAAATTATTACGAAAAAGGACGGTACCCCCATGAAGATTGCCATTTTGGACCACTGTACGGTCACCAACGGAGATATATCCTTTGCCCCCATTGAGGCGGTGGGTGAGGTGCGCCATTTTGATCTTTTGCCGCCCGCCGAGGTGCCTGTCGCCATTGGCGAGAGTGAGGCTGTCATTGTTAACAAAGCTAAAATTACGGCCGAGGTGATGGACGCTTGCCCCAATTTGAAGTTTGTCGGTTTGTTTGCAACGGGATACAACAACATCGACGTCGCGGCGGCGGACGAGCGTGGGATTGTTGTTTGCAATGTGCCGGGATATTCCACCGATTCGGTGGCTCAGCACACCATCGCGCTCATGCTTCATTTTGCCACCCGCGCGGATGACTACGCTGCTTCGGTTGCGGCAGGCGATTGGGTGAAATCCAAGGCGTTTTCCTATTTTAAATATCCCGTGTATGAGCTGTCGGGCAAGACGTTGGGCATTTTTGGTTACGGCACCATCGGCCGCGCCGTTGCCAAGATTGCGCTGGCGTTTGGTATGACTGTCATTGCTACTTCGCGCACGCACACGAGCGGAAGCGAGGGAGAGGTCACATTTGTTGATGCGGATACGCTGTTTGCACAGTCGGATTATCTGTCTTTGCATTGTCCCCTGACGCCCGAAACGGAAAAGGCGGTCAACGCGCGTACTCTGGCACTCATGAAGCCGACGGCGGTGTTGATCAATACCGCGCGCGGCGGCGTGACGGACGAGGACGCGGTTGTTGAAGCTCTCAACGAAGGAAGATTGCGCGGCGCGGGCATTGACGTTTTATGCGAGGAGCCGATGAGGGACGACCATCCCTATTTGGCGGCCAAGAATTGTTACGTCACCCCTCACGTTGCGTGGGGATCGATCGAGGCGCGGATGCGTTTGGTTGATATTGTTGCGCAAAATCTAAAGGCGTTTGAGCTGGGCAAGCCGCAAAACTGCGTGGGGGCGTTCAAGGGATGAAAAGGGCGGTTCTGTTTGATTTGTACGATACCGTGCTGAAAAACGAATCCTTTGATTTTTTGCGCGGTGTCGCTTATGTTCACCAAAACTATCTGGCAGATTGTTGTACGTTCGACGAATTCAAGGCATATACCGATACCTTTCTGCCCTTGTATCACCAGCGTCACGTTGATCACAGTGAGGTTCACTTTGTCAATGATGAATTGCCTTTGTGGTTTTCTCATTTTGGAAAGACCATGCCGGATGATGTGGACGGCTTGGAATACGCCATCATGAGTGCCATGCAACACGGCGGGATTTTGCCCGAGATGTGCGCACTTTTGGAAGAACTGCGCTCGCGCGGCATCCCGATGTATATTCTGTCCAACACCATCTTTTCCGCAGAGGTGACCCGCCGGCATTTGGCGCATCACGGCGTGCTGAATTATTTTGAAAAGATCTATGCCAGCTCTGAGGCAGGCGTGCGCAAGCCGAGCCCCCGCTTTTTCGATTGGGCGATCTCGGACATTCAAGCGCATCACCCCGAACTCAAAAGAGAAGAAATGCTGTTTGTCGGAAACGATTATGTCACGGATGCACACGGCGGCATCGATGCCGGGGTTTGCACGGTATGGTACAACGTTGGCGGCGCTCCGAATGAAGATGATTTGGACGTCGTGATTATAAAAGATGCACGGGAGATTCTCTCCTTGCTGACATAACAAAAGACCAACCCCCCGCGGGGTGTTGGTCTTTTGTTTATAGCAACACGAATATTATTCGTACAGCTTAGCCATTCTCTGGAGTCTGTCGTACTTCGCCTTGGCGTTGTCGGCAGCCTTTGCGAACAGAGCCTCAGCTCTTTCGGGGAATGCCATAGCCAGACGCTGATAACGAGTCTCGTTCTTGATGAAGGAAACGTAATCAGCCGTGGGCTCCTTAGAGTCGATGGACATGGGGTTCTTGCCCTCTGCCTTGAGCGTGGGGTTGTAGCGGAACATGTGCCAGTAGCCGGCCTCAACAGCCTTCTTCATTTCGAGCTGGCAGTTCTGCATACCGCCCTTAGCGATACCGTGCATTTCACAAGGAGCATAACCGATGATCAAAGAAGGACCGGGATATGCTTCTGCTTCCTGCAGAGCCTTGAGCGTCTGGTTCATATCAGCGCCCATAGCGATCTGTGCAACGTAAACGTAGCCGTAGGACATAGCGATCTCAGCCAGGTTCTTCTTGCCGATGGCCTTACCTGCAGCTGCGAACTGTGCAACCTGACCCAGGTTGGAAGCCTTGGAAGCCTGTCCGCCGGTGTTGGAGTAAACCTCGGTGTCGAAGACCATGATGTTAACATCCTCGCCGGAAGCGATGACGTGGTCCAAACCACCAAAGCCGATATCGTAAGCCCAACCGTCGCCACCGAAGATCCATACGGACTTCTTGGACAGGTAGTCCTTCTCAGCCAAAATCTTCTGAGCCTTTTCACAGCCGCAAGCCTCCAGTGCTGCGATCAGAGCAGCAGTTGCAGCCTCGTTGGTCTTACCATCGTCATAGGTTTCAACCCAAGCCTTAGCAGCTTCGATGACAGCCTCGTTCTTGCCGTTGGCGATGATATCCTCAACGTAGCCCTTCAGCTTTTCGCGGATGGTCTTCTGAGCCAGCGCGATGCCCAGACCGTGCTCAGCGTTGTCCTCGAACAGGGAGTTGCCCCAAGCAGGACCGCGGCCGCTCTCGCGGTTGACGGTGTAGGGAGTTGCAGGTGCGGAACCACCCCAGATGGAAGAACAACCGGTTGCGTTGGAGATGTACATTCTTTCACCGAACAACTGGGTGATCAGACGAGCGTAAGAGGTCTCAGCACAACCAGCGCAAGAGCCGGAGAACTCAAGCAGAGGCTGCTTGAACTGCGAGCCCTTAACGGTGCCGGCGATGAGCTCCTTCTTCTCGGATACGTTGTTAACAGCGTATTCCCAAGGAGCCTGCTGGTCAGCCTGCGTAGAAGCCAGAACCATCTCGATAGCCTTCTTGTCAGTGCCGTCCTTTTCTGCCTTCGCAGTGACAGGGCAAGCCTTGACACAAAGGGTACAACCCATACAGTCAGCGGGGGAGATTGCCATGGTGAACTTGTAGTTGGTCTTGATTACGGGCTTTGCGGTGAACTTGGTAGCCTCAGGAGCGGCAGCGGCTTCCTCTTCGGTCATAGCGAAGGGACGGATGGCTGCGTGAGGACATACGAATGCACAGTTGTTACACTGTACGCAGTGTTCGGGGTTCCACTGAGGAACGTAAACAGCAACGCCGCGCTTTTCGGAAACGGTAGAGCCCTGAGGGAAGGTACCGTCTGCGCAATCCTTGAATGCGGAAACGGGCAGCTTGTCACCGGCCATAGCGTTTACGGGAGTAACGATATTGTTGACGAATGCCTCGAGATCCTTGCGGTCGCTCTGGAAAGCGGCAGCAGGAGCATCGGGAGCGCAAGTCTTCCATGCTTCGGGAACGTTGATTTCAACGAAAGCGTCAGCGCCTGCGTCGATAGCAGCGTAGTTCAGGTCAACGATAGCCTGGCCCTTCTTGATGTAGGACTTGTAAGCAGCCTTCTTCATGTAGTCGATGGCCTCTGCTGCGGGCAGGATGTTAGCCAGAGAGAAGAATGCGGACTGCAGAACGGTGTTCTTAACCTTGGCGTTACCGATCTTCTTGGTAGCGATGGTGGTAGCGTCGATGGTGATGAACTTGATGTTGTTCTTGGCGATGTAGGACTTAACAGCTGCGGGCAGCTTTTCGTCCAGCTCTGCTTCGGACCATGCGCAGTCAAGCAGGAAGGTACCGCCGGGCTTAACGTCGGAAACCATGTCATACTTGAACAGGTAAGACTGGTTGTGGCAAGCGACGAAGTCAGCCTTGTTGATATAGTAAGGAGACTTGATGGGCTGATCACCAAAGCGCAGGTGGGAGATGGTGATACCGGAGGTCTTCTTGGAGTCATACTGGAAGTATGCCTGAATATACTTGTCGGTGTGGTCACCGATGATCTTGATGGAGTTCTTGTTTGCACC
>JAZQUX010000090.1:0-10802 GCA_045631585.1 Eubacteriales bacterium
CCTGAACGCCCTCCTCAATGACAACACTGGTCAGGGTAACGCAATTATAAAATGCGTTACCGGCAACAAACACAACCGGCTTGCCGTTGTAGGTGGCGGGGATGACAATGTCCGTGGTAGAGGCATTTCCGATACCCGTGCAGATATAGCTCGTACCATCCGAAGACAATTTATATTCCAAGCCCGGAGTTCCGCTCACGGCACCTGTTTCGCTTTGCTCGGCGCTTGCGGCGCAACCCACCGGCAGAGTAAGGCACAGGGCCAGCAGAAGAATCCATATTATACTTCTTTTCAACTTCATAGTTCTATTCCTTCCATCAAAATGCCTGTGCGTCAGCACATTGCGACATATAGTTATTATACCACCGTTTGCGCAAAAAAGCAAGTGTTTTTTACATGAAGATAGTGACAAGGAAATGAATTTTCCAAAAAAACAACGGGGGAAAACCAGTATCTCCCCCGTTTTGTCTTATTTCTTCATGACAGCCATCGCACACCAGTCATTGTCGACCGCGCGCTCCACGACCTTCAATCCGTTGGCTTCCAGTGCTTCAACCACGTCCTCGCTGCGTTCCAAAATAATACCCGAAACCAGCAAAACCGTGCCCTCGTGCATCAGTGAACCAACGTCGGGTGACATACGAATGATGATATCCGCCACGATATTGGCTGTGATCAAATCGTACGCATACGAACGGTCCACATCGCGCAGCAGGTCGGACACTTCGCACGTCACGTTCGTCAAGCCACTGTCCTTGATGTTTTCGTTGGCAACACGCACCGCCACGGGGTCAATGTCATAAGCCAAGCACTGTCCTGCGCCCAGCTTTGCAGCGCAAATGGCCAAAATGCCGCTGCCACAGCCCACGTCCAGCATACGGCAACCGGGCTTCGTATACTTCTCCAACAGACCAATCACAAGGCGGGTCGTTTCGTGTGAGCCCGTACCAAAGGCCATACCGGGATCCATGCGGACAACAATCTCGCCCGGCTGTTCTTTGTAGCGCTCCCACGCAGGAACGATGACCATGTGCTCGCCAATATGCAACGGCTTATAATACGCCTTCCAAGCGTTCGCCCAATCTTCCTCGTTGACACCGCCCAAAGAAATGGTGGCTACATCGGTCAAGTTCGCAACAGCCAGTCGCTCGCGCAAAAAGGCCAGCTCGTCATTGCAAGGACGATTCCCTTCCACGTAAACAGACACCGATGCAATGGTTTTGTCTGCGTTGAGAATCGACTCGTCGATCAGATCTCCATAGCAACTCTTGAGATCGATATCGCTGTAATCTTCAATTTGCAACTGATTGCTGATCATACTCATAATCGCGATCAGGCTGTCCAAGTATTCCAGCGGAACTGTCACCTTAATTTGTGTCCATTCCAAAACATCGCTTCTGTCTTCGCAGCAATAATCTTTATCCAAACTCATGTATTTTGTTCCTCTTTCTTATTTCTTATCGAAGATACGCTTGAAAAATCCGCTCTTTTTGCTGTAATTGTTCTCGCCACAGCTATCCGCAAAGGCGCGCATCGCGTCCTTCTGCTTTTCGTTGAGTCCGCGGGGGATTTCCACGTTCACCACAAAGATCAAATCGCCCCTGCGGTTCTGGGTACGGGGAACCGTGATGCCCTTGCCGCGAACGGTAAACGTGGTGCCCGACTGAGTACCCTCCGGAATGGTATACGCAAAATTGCCCTCCAGCGAAGGAACCTTAATCTCAGCGCCCAGCGTAGCCTCCGCTATCGTAATGGGGACTTCGCAATAAATATTAAACCCGTCGCGTTCAAAGACAGCATGGTCACGAACAGATACCGTGATAATCAGGTCCCCCGCAGGACCGCCGTTTTTGCCATCACAACCCATGCCGCGCAGGGCGATGCGTTCGCCGCTGTCAATGCCCGCCGGGATATTAACCGTCAGCTTTTTGTTTTCGCGTTGCGTTCCCGTACCACGGCACTTCGAACAAGTCTCCTTGATCATTTTACCCGTACCGCGGCAACGATCGCAAATGCCGGTGGACTGGAACGACATACCGCCCATGCGCTGAATGACCACCTTTTGACCGCTTCCCTTACAATCGGGGCAGGTCTCGGGGGTTGTTCCTGCGGCGGCGCCGCTTCCATTACATTCGGGGCACTTGGCAATGCGAGTATACGTCACGTCCTTTTTGGTGCCAAAGGCCGCCTCTTCAAACGAGATGGTCAAGCGAAGGGAGATATCATCGCCCCGCGTCGGTGCATTGGGATTGCGGCGACGGGACGAACCGCCTCCGCCAAAGCCACCACCAAAGATGGAGCCGAAAATATCGCCAAGATCACCGAAATCACCAAAGCCGGAGAAACCGCCAAAACCACCGCCGGCGCCGCCCCCCATCGAGGGATCGAAAGCCGCGTGACCGTACTGATCGTACTTTGCCTTTTTGTCGGTATCAGAAAGGACACCATAGGCCTCATTCACTTCTTTGAATTTTTCTTCCGCCGCCGCATCCCCCGGATTCATATCGGGGTGATACTTTTTGGCCAGCGTTCTATATGCCTTTTTGATGGTTGCTTCATCGGCGCTTTTTTCAACGCCCAGAACCTCGTAATAATCTCTTTTCTCTGCCATAACAAACCTCTGTATTGCTTTCTTTCTGCTGTGAATATCTCCGCGCCCAAATCTCGTTCGCAGAGATACGCACAGCAAAGGGGGACATACGCCCTTGCGGGAAAGGGCCGCATGGCCCTTCCCCGCAGGTATCATAGAGAATTACTTGCTGTTATCCTCAAAATTGGTGTCGTAATACGTTCCGTCGTTCTGTGCGCCGCCGTTAGGATCGCCCTGCGCGCCGTTCTGATCAGCCTGAGCGCGATAGAGCTTTTCGGAAACAGCATAGAATGCCTTTTCCAGCGCCTCGGTATCCGCCTTGATGGCATCGGTGTTATCCGTCTTGACCGTTTCTTTCAGCTTTTCGATAGCGGCCTTAACGTCAACGAGATCGCTCTCAGCTACCTTGTCACCGATATCAGCCAGCGTCTTTTCGCTTTGGAAAATGAGCGACTCTGCGTGGTTCTTGGTGTCAACGGCCTCTTTTTGTTTCTTGTCCTGCTCTGCGAACATCTCCGCATCGCGAACAGCCTTGTCGATATCTTCCTTGCTCATGTTGGTCGAGGAGGTGATGGTGATGTGCTGTTCCTTTCCGGTGCCCTTATCCTGTGCGGTTACGTTAACGATACCGTTGGCATCAATGTCGAAGGTAACTTCGATCTGAGGTACGCCGCGAGGAGCGGGAGCAATGCCGTCGAGGTGGAAGCGGCCCAGCGTGGTGTTGCCGGCAGCCATTTCGCGCTCACCCTGCAGAACGTGGATCTCAACAGAGGTCTGGCCGTCCGCCGCGGTAGAGTACACCTGGCTCTTCTTTACGGGGATGGTGGTGTTGCGGTCGATGATTCTGTTGAACACACCGCCCAGCGTCTCAATGCCCAAAGACAGAGGAGTAACGTCGAGCAGCAGCAGATCCTTGACGTCGCCGCCCAAAACACCACCCTGGATGGCCGCACCGATGGCAACGCACTCGTCGGGATTGATGCCCTTGAAAGGCTCCTTGCCGATGAACTTCTTAACAGCATCCTGAACCGCAGGGATACGAGTCGAACCACCGACCAAGAGAACCTTGTCGATTTCATTCACGCTCAAGCCCGCGTCGGCCAATGCCTTCTTGGTGGGGATCATGGTTCTCTCAACCAAATCTGCCGTGATGCGATCAAACTCTGCACGGGTCAGGGTTGCCTCGAAGTGGAGGGGACCCTCAGCAGTTGCCGTGATGAAGGGCAGATTGATGCTGGCCGAGGTCATACCCGACAGCTCGATCTTTGCCTTTTCAGCCGCATCCTTCAAGCGCTGCATAACCATCTTATCCTTGCGCAGATCAATGCCGTTTTCCTTCATGAACTGATTTGCCATCCAATCGATGACGCGCTGGTCGAAGTCGTCACCGCCCAGCATGGTGTCGCCGTTGGTTGCCAGAACCTGGAAAACACCGTCCGAGATTTCAAGCAGAGACACGTCGAACGTACCGCCGCCCAAGTCGAAGACCATGATCTTCTGGTTGTCTTCCTTATCCATGCCGTAAGCAAGTGCTGCCGCGGTAGGCTCGTTGATGATTCTCTTTACTTCCAGACCCGCGATCTTACCTGCGTCCTTGGTTGCCTGACGCTGAGCGTCGGAGAAGTAAGCAGGAACGGTGATAACCGCATCAGTAACCTTCGTGCCAAGATAAGCCTCTGCGTCTGCCTTGAGCTTCTGCAGAACCATAGCCGAAATTTCCTGAGGAGTCAAGTTCTTGCCATCAACGGTCACCTTATAATCACTACCCATGTGGCGCTTGATGCTCATGATGGTGCGATCGGGGTTGGTGATCGCCTGACGCTTTGCCACCTGTCCGATCATTCTTTCACCGGTCTTGGAAAAGCCGACAACGGAAGGCGTCGTTCTCGCGCCTTCGGGATTGGGGATAACGATGGGCTCAGAGCCCTCGTATACTGCGACGCAAGAGTTGGTCGTACCCAAGTCAATACCAATAATTTTTCCCATAATAGTTTCCTCCTATATTCTACATTTAATTATATACAAATAACATCAGTTTGCAACGGTAACCATAGCGTAACGGAGCACGCGGTCACCACACTTGTAACCCTTTTGAAGCACATCGGCAACAACATTCTCGCCAAGATTTTCATCCTCAACGTGCATGACTGCGTTGTGAAGTTCGGGGTCGAACGGCTGTCCCTTGGCGTCAATCTCTTCGATGCCCATGCTTGCCAGCGCATCGGCAAATCCCTTTTGCATCATTTCAATGCCCTTGGCAACCGATTCGGGATCGGTAAACTGAGCGGCTCTGGCCAAATTGTCACCAATGGGCAAAATGTTTTTGAGCGCCTTTTCCGTTGCTTCGGCGCAGGCCAGCACCCTGTCGTGGGCGCTTCTCTTACGGAAGTTATCATATTCGGCGATCATGCGAAGATATTTATCATTGGCCGCTGCCAATTCGTTTTGCAACGCTTCAATTTTCTCTTGCGCTTCCTTCAGTTGTGCGCAAAGTTCTTCGTTTTGTGCAGACTGTTGCATCTGCTCCTCCGAAGCAGGCTCCGTCGGTGCCGTTTTGGTTGCCTTGGTTTTCTTTTCTGCCATGGCTATTTCTCCTTGTCCTGAGTTTTTTCGTTTTCATCGGATGCCGCAGGCAAAGCAGCCGTCGTTGACAACAGATCAACGATGTTGCCGGTCAAGCCGTCCAGCGTAGACAGCACGCGAGCATAATCCATGCGAAGAGGGCCAATGACACCGATCGCGCCCATGGGCTTCCCGTCTTTGACGATGGTTTTGAACACCACCGTTGAATTGTTCATTTCCTTGACCGAAACCTCCGATCCGATGACAACGCCATGTGGTTTATCCGCCGCAGCGGTCGAAATCATTTCCATCAGCTCATTTTTCTGTTCCAGCGCGCCGAGCAAGCCTTTCAGCTCCCTCGCATCGCTGTATTCGGGATACTGCAACAGGCGATCCACGCCCGTGACCTTCAGTTCTCCGCGGTCAGATTCGCTCACCGTTTCATAGATCATCTTCACCACAGGGCCGATCAAAGCAGCATCCTCCGCCATGGCCTGCTCCATCGCGACCATCACGGGAATGGTGATTTCGCTGGCACGGCATCCTGTCAGATACTGATTGAGCACCGTGGCCAATCTTGCGATCGAGGCACTGTCAAAGGACAGACTCAATTTTACGTTTCTGGTTTTGACCGTTCCGTCGTCGGCCACCATAACCAGAACAAACTGCCCCGGCGCAATATAGATGGCTTCGTATTTGCGAACGGTAATTTCTCGCGCTTTCGGTTTGAGCGCGAATCCGGTGTAGTTGGTCAGATTGGAGGCCAGGCTGGAGGCCGTCGCCAAAATTTGATCCAACTCGCTCATTTTGGTTTTGAGGGCTTGGTTGATCTGAGCGATCTCACGCGCGGTCATAGCATAATGCTCGACCAAGGTATCCACGTAGAAGCGGTATCCCAATTCGCTCGGCACGCGGCCGGACGAAGCATGAGGCTGTTCGAGATATCCTAACTCTTCCAGCTCCGCCATTTCGTTACGAATGGTCGCCGAGGAGCAAGAAATCTGTTGCATCAGAACCTTAGAGCCGACGGGCTCGCCACCGGCAATGTGGGCATCGACGATCGCTTTTAATATTTGTTTTTTTCGGTCGCTTAATACGCGGTCGTTGTTTTCCATGCGCCGCTGTCCTCCCATCCTGCAAGTTGACGTGCCTTTGTCGATTTTTAGCACTCTCGCGTTTCGAGTGCTAAACTTGACGACCTTATTGTACCACATTTTTGGGATTTGTCAAGCGTTTTTCAAAAATTTCTTGATTTTCTCACACTTTTTTCATACAAGTGCTAAAATCGACAAAAAGCGAGCGTCGGCCGATGAGCGCTCACGGGCTTTAACGAAGCATCCCCGTCCCGGGACAAAAAACAGCGCCCACCGCAACGAGTGCGGCGAGCGTTGTGATATGATGTGGTGATATGATAATGTAGGATTGTTTACTTTTTGGCCGCGACCTTGGTCAGAGTTTTGACCACTTCATCAGGAATGTCGGCGTCCTGCGCGTAGCGCGCCAGATCGTAGGTTTCGAACAGCAGCTTTTCGTCCTCCCCCAAGGGAAGCTCACGCGCCATTTCGTCGGGCGTCATCTGACGGCGATACATAAAGCCGCCGCGAATTCGCTTGATCATATACTCCACGAACAAATATCTCACCCTGCGGCGGTTGTCCGTTTGGTCGGCCCACTTTTGATCATTCTTGAGGCGCTTTTTCTTGCTTTTTCCCTGTCCGCGTTGCTTGAAGAAAAAGGTTTTTTCATCCTCGCACCATCCGCGCCAACGGCCAATCCCCAGCCATTTGGCGATTTTACCAATGACGATAGCCAAGGGGCGGAACAGCCAACGCATGGCGTTTTCAAACCACTCGTCAATGGCATCCTGCAAGCGATCGGTCATCAACTTTTTAATAGAACGAATGAAGAGAACCAGGCAAATCAGGAAGAAAAGCATGACAAAACCACGTTTGGTTTGTCCCTCAACTCGCTGGATAAGCCATCCGAACACACCGGTTCCACCCGCGTAAACAAAGGTTAGAACCAAGCGGAGGACATCCAAATTTTCTCGTACGGAATGTTGACGAGGCGCTTTATCTTTTTTCATTTGCGTCCACCTCCTCGTAATCCACCGTTTCCAAAGGAACGATTTTTACCGAATTGCCAAGGCGCTCGAGTTCCGCAATGCGCGCCAGCGTGTCCTCGCCCTGCACATAGCAGAAAATAACGACCTCGGTGTCTCGCATTCCGTCCACCAAATCATGCTCCAAAAGCGAAGCAAACGAGGCGCCATCGTAAGGGATCATGGCGGCCAGCGTGCGCATCATTTCCATCAGATGCGATTCACTGCTGTCGGGCGGGAAGCGCAATGAAAGCGAACCGTCGGGCAACTTACAGTTGGCGGCAAAGCCAACCGCATAGCCGGTAAACACGGCATCTCGCATCAAAGCGGAACAGAAAGACAATCCGCGCTCGGCACGGCGCTCATAATCTTCGCTGGTCATAATGGTACCTACCGGCAAGTGGAAATCCATGTAAATCATCAAGCGGCGCGATGCACAAAAGTCACGGCTGTTGACCTTCAGGGGCGACGCACTGCTTCCGGACATAGGGACCCGGGCACTGGCCTTGAAGTTGATCTGAGACACGGTGTCACCAAAGCGGTAATCGCGAATGCCGGAGAGAGAAAAGGGATCGGAATACAGCGGACGCAAAGCGGTATATTCACCCTGCATACGTCCCACCGCCAAACGGTACAGATCCATCGGGATGACCTTGGGATAAACGTAAAGATCCGTGGGAGATTCCAGCGGAACAGCACCTCCGCGGTCATAGATGGAAGCCGTCTGAATGGAATAGTAGCCGCGCTTGACACAGCGGAGCTTATGGCGGCGGCGGATTTGCATGTACGGCATCAGCTGGAAACGGCTGAGAAGATATGGCATAGCATCGCCCGTTTCATAGTCCACGACTCGAATTTCCGGCGGCAAATAGGACTCAATGTCCACGAAAAACAGCGGGAAAAAGCCACGATTGCGGATCGTCTCGATCAATTCAACCTCTTCTCCTTCGTACACGCCGTCCGTTGCAAAATGACGCTCGTACTCGATGTTGCCCAAATGTGCCGTCCGAAGACGGAAATACAATCGGATCATCAAATAAATAAACAGCGCAACACCCAACACGATCATCAGCGCCACAAACCAGGGCGAAGAGACAATGGCGGATACGGTATTCAGAAAGTCGGCCATGCCTGCGCCTCGAATACAGCCTCAGTAGGAACGGTCGTCTTACCCAAGATATCATCGATGATCTCAGCGGCCGCATTCTTACGAATTCGCAGCGAGTTTTCCAACTGCAAGCGGTGCTCCAAGACAGGATGTGCCGCGCGCTTGATATCATCGGGAAGCACATAGTTTCGGCCGGCGATGGCAGCATATCCCTTCGCCGCTCTCATCAGAGCCAGCGCACCGCGAGGGCTGACGCCGAGCGTCACGCGGGGATAGGTGCGGGTTGCCTCAACCAAGGAAGAAATATAGCCCATCAATTCGCGGCAAACGTAAACGTTGGGCAATTCCTCAATGGCGGCCTTCAGTTCCTCTGTCGTAACTACGCTTTCCAGCGAGGTCAGAGGACTTTGACGGTCAAAACGAGCCAAAATTCCGACGCTTTCCTCGTGCGTCGGATAATCCATGGAGCCCTTCATCAGGAAACGGTCCATCTGTGCCTCGGGCAGGGGGAAGGTACCCATGCTCTCTACGGGGTTTTGGGTTGCAATAACCATAAAAGGCGCGGCCAACGTATAGGTCTTGCCATCGATGGTGGCCTGTGCCTCTTCCATACACTCCAACAGACCTGACTGAGTCTTGGGAGTGGCGCGGTTGATCTCGTCCGCCAGTACGATATTGGCAAAAATCGGGCCCTTGATGAATTCAAACTCGGACTTTTTCATGTTAAAGAAGTTGATACCGGTAATGTCGGAGGGGAGCAAGTCGGGGGTAAACTGAATACGCTTAAAATCACAGCCAAGAGACGCGGCCAAAGACTTAATGAGCATGGTTTTGCCCGTGCCGGGGACGTCCTCGAGAAGCACGTGACCGCCGCACAGCATCGTAACGATGAGCATATCGATGGTTTCGTCCTTACCAACGATGACCTTGCTGATATTATTTTTGATCTTTTCGTAAACGGTAGAAATATTGTTTGCCATAGTGGGCTCCTTTTTTGGTGTTTTGAATGAAAAGCAAGCTTTGCTTTTCACCCTATCTTTTTTATTTTATCACGGAAATACGGCAAAGTCAAGAAAATCCTTTTGAGTTTGCCAATTTTGGTGGCGTTTATTTGTTTTTCCAAATAAAAATCGTTAATTTTTTAATAATCTCGCACTTTTTTATCAAAAACGGCTTTACTTTTTTGGATTTTCGTGATATGATATATGATGAAGTGATTTGCGCTTTACAAGTGATTTCAAAAAAATAAATATATTTCAGGAGGAAAACAAAATCCATGGCTATCCAAAGAAGAAAGCTTTCTATGGACGGTAACACCGCTGCGGCTCACGTATCCTATGCGTTCACCGAAGTGGCTTCGATCTACCCGATCACCCCGTCCAGCCCCATGGCAGAGGTTACCGATACTTGGTCGGCAACCAACAAAAACATCTTCGGCGAGCCCGCCAACAACATTTTCGGCGAGCGCGTCAACGTAATGGAGATGCAGTCTGAGGCAGGTGCCGCAGGTGCCGTTCACGGTTCTCTTGCAGCCGGTGCGCTCACCACGACCTACACCGCATCTCAGGGTCTGCTTCTCATGATCCCCAACATGTACAAGATCGCAGGCGAGCTGCTTCCCTGCGTTATCCATGTTTCCGCTCGTGCCGTTGCTTCGCACGCGCTGAACATTTTTGGTGACCACTCCGACGTTTATGCTTGCCGTCAGACCGGTTTCGCTATGATCGCTGAGACCAACCAGCAGGAAATCATGGACCTCGGCGCAGTTGCACACCTTGCAACCATTAAGAGCCGCGTTCCTTTCCTGAGCTTCTTTGACGGCTTCCGTACCTCCCACGAGGTTCAGAAGATCGAGGTTTGGGACTATAAGGATCTTGCCGAGATGGTAGATATGGATGCTGTTAAGGCATTCCGTGAGAGAGCCATCAACCCTGAGCATCCCGTACTGCGCGGCTCTGCTGAGAACGGCGACATCTTCTTCCAGCACAGAGAAGCTTGTAACTCCTACTACGATGCAGTTCCCAAGATCGTTGAGGACTACATGAAGAAGGTTAACAAGAAGATCGGCACAAACTACCAGCTCTTCAACTACTACGGTGCTCCCGATGCTGACCGCGTAATCGTTGCTATGGGCTCCATCTGCGACGTTATCGAAGAGGTTATCGACTACATGAACGCAAACGGTGAGAAGGTAGGTCTTATCAAGGTTCGCCTTTACCGTCCTTTCTGCGCTGATAAGCTCGTTAGCGCTCTCCCCGCAACTGCAAAGAAGATCGCAGTTCTCGACAGAACCAAGGAGCCCGGCTCTCTTGGTGAGCCTCTCTATCTCGACGTTGTTACCGCTCTTGCTCAGGCAGGCGTTAACGCTAAGATAGTTGGCGGTCGTTACGGTCTTGGTTCTAAGGATACTCCTCCTTCCTCTATTTTTGCAGTATACAACA
>JAZQUX010000091.1:0-2061 GCA_045631585.1 Eubacteriales bacterium
TCAGCTTTTGCGAGCACGGCTTAAAGAAAGCCGCGCTCACTTGAGTGTCACGCGACGCGATTTAGCAAAATTTTTGCTTTCGTTCACCGCACCCCATTTCAGCAAAATTTTATACTCATCACGCCTGCCGCTCGTGGTGGCTTTGCGGCGAGAGATGTAGAGAAACTAAATTTTACACGTCTTCTCCTACAGCCTCGCACAGCTACGCGCGCTCGGTGAACATGATGTTCATTCTTTGTCATCCGACAAAGAATGAACCAAGAAAGCGGACTAAGGGGCAAGCCCCTTAGAACCCCACAGCGCGAAAACCGTTCCGCTATCGCTTCACTCATTTTTTCGCGAAAATGAGCAGTTTCAGCCTTTGCGTTCGCATTTTAAAGAAAAATGCGAACACGGAAGTGGCACGCAACGTGCTTTTGCAAAAGTTTTTGGTTTTGTTTTCCGCGCCCCATTTCAGCAAAATGTTTTGCTTTTTACGCCTGCCGCTCGTGGTGGCTTTGCGGCGAGCGATGCAGTGAAAGCGTATATGTTTTTCTCTCCAGCCTTCTTTGCAGAGCGGCAAAGGAGCAGTTTCCAAAGGCGGCCTCTCTCGGCAAGCCGAAAGTGCAAGTTTGCTTGTTCGCTAAACGCGAACATCGTGCTCCGCACGGGCGCAAACATTGCAGGCCTTTGGCTCGTTTCTTGGTTACTTCTTGTCGAGCGACAAGAAGTAACATCCAATGCCGAACAGCGCGGCGCGAAGCAGTACGCGCGTCCGGCTACGCAGTTGCAGAAAAATTAGTTTATCCCCCTCCACACCTCCGTCTACGCAGTTGTAAATCATTCAGATAAATCATCAAAATGCTCCCCCGAAAGGAAACACCATGCAATATTCAGAAAAAATCTTAGAACTCGCCGCCAAAGCAGAAAAAGACCTTGCCCCCCACTTTGAACGCATCGACCGCATCGCTTTCGAAAATACTCAGCGCGTCATGGATGCCTTCCGCGAATTCCGCGTATCCGATTCCATGTTCGGCTCCACCTCGGGCTACGGCTACGATGACCGCGGCCGCGACACGCTCGACGAAATTTGGGCCAATGTTATGGGCGCGGAGGCCGCGTTCGTCCGCCAGCAAATCGTCAGCGGAACGCAAGCGCTGACCATCGGTCTGTTCGGTCTGCTTCGTCCGGGCGACCTGATGCTGTCTGTCGCAGGCAAGCCGTATGACACACTTGAGGAAGTCATCGGCATCGTCGGCACACCCGGCGACGGTTCATTGCGCGATTTCGGCGTTGATTACGCCCAAATCGAATTGAATGATCAAGGCACCTTTGACTATCCCGCCATTCGCAAAGCGCTGGAAGACAACATGGGCCGCGTCAAAATGGTCTTTGTTCAGCGTTCCAAAGGATACCTCAATCGCCGCACCCTGACCGTCGATGAAATCGGAGAGCTTGTCAAGTTTGTCAAGGGGATTTCTCCCGAGTCCTACGTTGTGGTTGATAATTGCTATGGCGAATTTGTAGAAGACCGCGAACCCACGGCCGTTGGTGCCGACATGATCATCGGTTCGCTGATCAAAAATCCCGGCGGCGGTATGGCCGAAACGGGCGGATATATCGCAGGCACTCGCCGCGCAGTAGAGCTGGCCAGCTACCGCTTAACCTCCGTCGGTTGCGGTGCGGAGGTTGGAGCAACACTGGGACAAAATAAAATGATGTATAAGGGCTTGTTCTACGCCCCCCACACCGTGGCGCAAGCGCTCAAGAGCGCGCATTTGGTCGCGTATCTGTTTGAGCAGCTGGGCTGTGCCGTAGAGCCTCGCTGGGATGAGGTTCGCTCGGATATCATTCAGACTGTTATCACCGGTTCCCCGGAAGGTCTGTGCGCATTCTGCCGCGGTATTCAGGCGGGATCTCCTGTGGATTCCTTCGTTACCCCCGAACCGTGGGCAATGCCCGGTTACACCAGCCAAGTTATTATGGCTGCGGGGGCGTTCACCCAAGGCTCCTCCATCGAAATGAGCGCCGACGGTCCCCTGCGCCCTCCCTATACCGCCTATTTCCAGGGTGGTCTGACCT
>JAZQUX010000092.1:0-5388 GCA_045631585.1 Eubacteriales bacterium
CCTCCGACTTCCTTTGTTGTGTTTGGCGCCATGATTATGGCCTTCACGGTCAATCCTGCGGGCGCTTCGGTGTTTGCTGTTACCATTCCTGTGTTGTCCTTGGTGGTATTCGGTATTATGCTTATGTGTCTGCCTCTCTATAAAAAAGTGCAGGAGCGGCTGGACGGTATCACGGGCGCCACACGCGAAAATTTGAAAGGTGTACGCGTGATTCGCGCCTTCCGTAAGGAGGAGCACGAGCAGAACCGCTTTGATGAGCGCAACGAAACTCTTACCACCGTTCAAAATCGTGTCGGACGCCTCTCGGCACTGCTCAATCCTCTGTCCTACGCATTGGTCAATCTTGCGATTGTGGTGTTGATCTATGTAGGCGCCATTCAAGTAGATCGCGGCGATATTACGCAGGGTGAAGTCATCGCGCTGTACAACTATATGTCCCAGATTTTGGTTGAACTTATCAAGTTAGCCAGCCTTATTATTACCATCACTAAGGCCATCGCTTGCGGTCGCCGCGTTCAGAATTTGCTGGAAGTAACGCCCACAATGGACCCTAATACGAACGGCAAGAATCCTCCCGCCTCCACGGGTGAAGTTGTCCGTTTCGATCACGTCAGTATGGCGTATGCCAATGCCGGAGACGCTGTTCTGCACGACATCAATTTCACCGCTTCTCGAGGCGAAGTCATCGGTGTCATCGGCGGAACCGGTTCGGGCAAATCGACCCTTGTGAATTTGATTCCCCGCTTTTATGATGTCAATGAGGGGCAAGTTCTTGTCAATGGCGTCCCCGTTACCGAATGGTCGGCGGAACGCCTGCGCGAGCGCATTGGTATTGTTCCGCAAACGGCCGTTCTATTCCGCGGAACCATCCGCGACAATTTGCGTTGGGGAAACGAAAACGCAACGGAAGAAGATATGTATGAGGCTTTGCGCATCGCACAGGCCGAAGAAATCGTGCGGAACAAAGAAGGAGCTTTGGATGCCCCTGTCGAACAAAACGGCCGCAACTTTTCCGGCGGTCAACGTCAACGCCTGACCATAGCCCGCGCGCTGGTACGCAAGCCGGACATTCTGATTCTTGATGACAGTTCCTCTGCGTTGGACTATGCAACGGATGCAGCATTGCGCCGTGCCTTGCGCGACATGAAAGACGCTCCCACTATTTTTGTGGTTTCTCAGCGAGCAACCACACTCCAACACGCAGATCGCATTATCGTCTTGGATGATGGTGAAGTGGCCGGCATCGGTAAGCATGAGGATCTGCTGACTCATTGCGACACCTACCGCGAAATCTATGAGTCGCAATTTAGAAAGGAGGGCGTCTGATATGGCAAAGCAAGCACTCTCCGCCAAACAAAACCGCAAGACCATTCTAACGGTTCTCCGCTATCTGCGACGATACCGTGTACACATTGCCCTCTCGGCGCTTTTGGCCGCCATCTCCGTCGGCCTCACCATGTATATTCCCATTGTCATCGGTGATGCCATTGACCTGATTATCGGCCCCCAAAACGTAGACTTTGAAGGTATTTTCCCTTTGCTGATTCGCGTAGCCGTGTGTACGGCCGCCATCGCCCTGTGTCAGTGGTTGATGAGCACTCTAAATAATAAAATTACGTTCGAAGTGGTACGCGACACTCGAAACGCCGCGTTTCGCCGCATTCAGGTGCTTCCATTGTCCTACCTTGACAGCAAGCCCACGGGTGAGATCGTCAGCCGCGTCATTTCGGACGTGGATCAATTTGCCGATGGTTTATTGCTCGGCTTTACTCAGCTGTTTACCGGTGTTCTGACCATTCTTGGCACGCTAATCTTTATGCTAACGTTGCATCCGCTGATCACGCTTGTCGTGGTCATACTGACTCCCTTGTCCCTTTTTGTCGCCCGTTATATTGCAACACATACTCACGATATGTTCAAAAAGCAGTCGGAGACGCGGGGAGAACAGACAGCGATGATTGAGGAAACCATCGGAAATCAAAAGGTTGTCAAAGCCTTTTCTCATGAGGATGAGTCGCTGCGCGACTTTGACGAAGTCAACGAGCGCCTGAAGAAGTGCTCGTTGAAGGCGATTTTCTATTCCTCCCTAGTCAATCCCTGCACCCGTTTCATCAACTCCATGGTATATGCCGGTGTCGCATTCACGGGGGCCTTGACCGTCCTTGCCAATCCCACCGCGTTTACCGTAGGTATGCTGTCTTGTTTCTTGACCTATGCAAACCAATATACCAAGCCTTTTAATGAAATCTCAAGCGTGGTAACCGAACTGCAAAATGCATTGGCCTGCGCTGACCGCATTTTTGATCTGATTGAACAGCCCGCGGAAGTAGCCGATGATCCCGATGCCATCGAATTGCACAACGCTTGCGGCTCGGTTTCGCTGGACAAGGTGAGCTTTGCGTATGATCCGGAGAAACCCTTAATCCAAGGCTTTACCCTGAACGTTGCCCCCGGTCAAAGAGTGGCGATTGTCGGCCCCACCGGATGCGGAAAAACAACGCTGATCAATCTTTTGATGCGCTTTTATGACGTAAATGAGGGTACCATTGCGGTTGACGGTCATCCCATCCGCCGCTTGTCGCGCCGTTCTCTTCGCCAAAATTACGGCATGGTATTGCAGGAAACCTGGCTACGCTCGGGAACCATCCGAGACAACATCACCATAGGAAAACCGAATGCGACCGATGAAGAGGTGATCGCGGCCGCGCGAGCCTCTCATGCGCACAGCTTTATCCGTCGCTTGCCTCAAGGATACGACACCGTCATAGATGAGGGTGGGGGAAGTCTGTCCCAAGGACAAAAGCAGTTGCTTTGCATCACCCGCGTGATGCTGAGTCTGCCTCCAATGCTCATTTTGGATGAGGCTACCTCCTCCATTGATACGCGCACCGAGTTGAAAATCCAAGATGCGTTTGCCCGCATGATGAACGGTCGCACCAGCTTTATCGTGGCACACCGATTGTCCACCATTCGCGATGCCGACATCATCTTGGTCATGAAAGACGGTAACGTCATCGAGCAAGGAAAGCATGAAGATCTGCTCGCCCAAAACGGGTTCTACGCCAACCTCTATAACAGTCAATTCGATCCAGCATAAGCAAACGCCTGCTTGGCCAAAACCAAGCAGGCGTTTTTGATATTTAAGAAAGCGCATTCACGTCAAATTTACCGTAAAAAGAACGATAGAAGTCTTCGTCCATCTTACCCGTGATGGGAGAGGGGCGAAGATTTCCCTGTTGACGGTTCAAAATGGGCATGACGGTATCTTTTCCCACAATGACGTGGTCGATCAGCGTCACACCTAAAGGAAGCAGCGTATGATACAAAAAATTCGTCGTAGCTACGTCCTCTGCGGAAGGGACGGCGATACCGCCCGGATGATTGTGCGCCAAGAGCACAGAGGAGGCATTTCGCTTAATGGCATACTCCATAATCTTTCGGGCATTGATGTTGGCTTGATTGACCGTTCCGACGTCAAGCAGTTCGCAACCAAGTAACTTCATGCCGTTATCAAATAACAGCAAATATACCCGTTCTACCGTCGTACCAACGTACATACTGCGAAGATATCGTACAATGTCCTCAAAGGAATGGTAGGTTTTGGGCGGATGATAACTCTCCTGTGCCATGCGCCGAATCAAAGCGGCCGTCAGGCTAATCATGGATGCCGTTTTATCGCTGATACCGTCCACCAGCACAAGGTCGCAACGGTCAGCCATAAAAACGCCTTCCAAGGATCCGAACCGTTCGATCAGACGATGAGCGATTTCATTGGTATCCCTACGCGGCAAGGCAGAAAACAAGTACATTTCCAATAATTGATGCGAGTCAAAATGATCCGCGCCTTCTTTTTCAAAGCGGACTCTCATGCGCTCACGGTGTCCTGCGTGTAAATTGTTATTCGTTTGGTCGGCCATCTTATCTTCCTCCCTCTTGAGAATCACAGACATATTTTACCACACCGCCCCCCATCTGTCAACCATCGAACGAAAATCTCTCTGCTCGACGATTTCGACACCATATTCTTCTTTGTGACATAGAATGAAAATGAGAGGAGGTGTCCAAATGAAGCAACAATCCCCGTCATCGGGCAGAACCATTGTCGCCGTTACCGGCTCCATGACGACCGCGCTGCGAGCGCAACGGGCGCTTGCGGCCGCCGCCATTCGATCCCAGGTGGTCAAATCAGATGAACAAAACGGAAGAGGCTGTGGCTATGGGGTTTCCTTTGACGCTCGTCAGAAAAACAACGTTCAAACCATTTTGACTACGGCTCATATCAATGTCAGGCGCTACGCCCAAGAAACGTGGTCGGTTCTGTAAGACAGGAGTATCATTACCATGAGTATCATATATTTGGACAATGCCGCGACCAGCTTCCCCAAGCCGCCATGCGTCCTTCACGAGGTCAACCGCTGCATTCGAACGTATGGCGGAAATCCGGGGCGAGGGTCACATCCCATGGCGCTGGCGGCCGCGAATAAAATTTACGAATGCCGCGAACAGATTTCCTCATTGTTCGGAGTATCCTCCCCCGAGCGAGTATTCTTTACGCTCAACGCCACGTATGCTTTGAACGTGATGGTCAAAGGACTGTTGCGTCCGGGAGATCATGTATTGATCTCCGATATGGAACACAACGCGCTTTGGCGCCCTGTGGAGCGTTGCTGTCGGGATCACTTGATCGAGTACGATCTTTTTCCCTGTATGTTAGCAACAGAAGAGGAACGGCGTCTGCGTAGTCCCGTGCGCATTTGCGCCCGCATTGCCGCGCGCATCAAACCCAACACCCGCGCTGTTTTTTGTGTCCATCAATCCAATCTTTGCTCAGTTCAGCTTCCCATCGCAGAGATCGGCGCGTTTTGCCGGCGGCATCATCTGTTGTTCATCGTAGACGCCTCGCAATCGGCGGGACATCTGAACATCGACATGGAACGCATGGGAATTGATGCGTTATGCGCCCCGGGACACAAAGGATTATATGGCATACAGGGGTGCGGGTTCGGTATTTTGAGAGAAGGATTGCTTCCTGACACGTTGGTCGAGGGCGGCAGCGGCTTCGCATCGCTGGAGGCAAGTATGCCCGAGGAATTTCCTGAGCGCGCGGAGGCGGGAACGCTTCCGACCCCTGCGATTGCGGGGCTGTGCGAAGGCATCAAATACATTCGGCAGGTAGGCACAGAGGAGATTCTCTCACATGAAAAACGTCTTTTTGTACAATTAAAGGAGCGGCTGCAATCCTTGCCGAATTACCAAATATATTTGCCGGAATACGCCGGATCCACCTTGATGTTTGCCCGAAAAGGCATTCCTTCCGATAAGATCGGCGCATACCTATCTTCCAGAGGCATTTGCGTTCGCACAGGGTATCACTGCTCGGCATAAGTC
>JAZQUX010000093.1:0-9326 GCA_045631585.1 Eubacteriales bacterium
CCGGTAATCAGCTTCAGGTCAACAGGAATGTTGGTGGTAGGAGTGAACTCGTTGGTGATCAGCGTACGGATAACCTGCGATTGGTCACGACCGTAAGCAACCCATACCTCAAGTGCCTCACCTTCAATCTCTTCCATCGCACCCATAGCGTTGTAGTCACGTCTGAAGGACTGAATGAAGGACTTGATCTCATGCCACAACTTAGCAAAGAAGCCGGGCTCAGCCTCGGGCAATTCACCATCGGGGCTCTGAATAACAATGTAGTCAAGCTGCAAAGGTTGTTTCTTTGCATCGGTCAAGAAAGTACCCAACGAACCGATGTAAGACTTCAAAGTATCCAAATTCTTTGCGATTTCATCTTCGTCTTCCATACGCTCCAGCAAGGTAGCTACCTTGTCCAGCGTTGCGACGGTAGAAGAAGCGGAGCCGGCAATTTCCTTCAGCTCGGAAGAAATGCGCTCCAACTCTCTGCGCTGGATGATCATATCAGCCAGCGTTGTGGGCATAACGCGCTTAAAGTTGTAGTCGCGGTAATCGTCAGGATTACTACCCGTCAGACGGATGATCTGCAGATAGTCATCGTTGATGTGATTCAACACAGTCTCAATATCATTGACAACCTCAGACATCGTACCCAGCGTAACTTCGAGCTTCATCGTGTAAGTAACACCGGCCTCGAAATAGAACTGGAATGCATCGACAGAACCGTTCGTCATACTTCCGGACTGCCAATAGCTCGAATAGTTGAAGCGAGTCTGTGCCGCTTCACGGAAAGGATAACCGTTGTAATAGCCCTTATCGTCCGGCGTCAATCCATCGCTGTACAGACTGAGAGAACGGCTGACAAACAAACCGTCCAGTACGTTCTGTCTAAACCGCATATCGATGGTATAAAGGCCCGAAGAATCTACCGCAAAGGTATAATACAGAGCCTGGCCGGGGGTCTGCCACTTCTCACCGCCGATGGCATTCAGAACCACGCGGGAAGTGTCCGAAGGAGAAGTCGCGGCGGACGCGCGATCCTCTACGGGGTAAACGGTGTTGGTGGAGATCTGAGAAGGAAGCTCAGCCTCCAGCTTGACAAAGGAAGTGCCCTTCGGCTCATCCTTGTACTGTGCAAGGTACTCTTCATAGGTGGGAAGAGTCTCCTGAGGCATCAGGATGATCTGAGAGATAGCCATGCACTCGTTCATACCCTTGAGCGAGATGGAAATCTGGCCGTTCTCATCGGGAGTCAGCAAGAACTTGAAGCTACCGGGACGAGCACCCAGACCATCATTGTGGTCATACTCATAACCCTGGCTATCCGTCAAGTCATACACACACCATTCAGGCTCCTGCCCAGCGGTCGGACGCAGCTCATTGCCGTCAAGGTCATTGACGAAGAAACGAGCCTCAATTACGTTGAGCAAGAAATCGGAGATAGCAGGTGTCCAAACCTGAGGCATCTTGAATACCAAGCTGGTCTCGCCATTGCTATCTTTTCTGGTTACTTCAAGGCCCAGAGCGGTTGCGCGGTTGATGTACTCGTCCGCGTTCTCCTTGGCGGGAACCTTGAAGGTGTAGTCGCTGTATACGTTCTTCCATACCTTGGGCAACGTCAGCGAACGTGCTTCCTTAAAGGGAGCCTTGCCGTTGATGTAAAACTCTCTCTCAATCGAGGCAGCCTTACCGGCAACAGGATAGTAGACGATACGGATGCTGTAAAGGCCTTCCGTAATACCGTCCAGCGTGAAGGTGACGGTGCCGTCACCGGGGGTGTACAGTGCAGTTTGTCCATCGAACTCGGTTGCATAGATACCGCGCAAGGAATCTGCCAAGGAGCTGTCGCCCTTCAGCTTCTCCCACTGCTCATCGGTCAACCAATCCAACGTGGTTTTTTCCATGTCCAGATGTTCGATCGGATTTACGATGATCGTTTCGGTAGCGTTTGCCACGTTACCAAAATTCTTCACGTAGTCACCGTACGAAATCGATTCGAGCTCTTCCCTGTAATCCGCGATCGTTTTGTCAGTCACGCTAGGATTCAGCACCTCGTCCATCTCTTCTGCCGCAACGGTCAAAGAACCGCCACTGAGCAAAAGGCAAAAGACGAGCAAAAAGGAAGCCACTCTTTGGAATCTCGTGTTTCTCATGTAACTTTCCTCCTACAAGATCTACACGACGCGGGCGGTGTTAAGGCGAGAAAAACTTAACACAATCCCATCGACGTGTGCTGTGTTCTCCACGTGCGCGCAACCAACCGGCACCTGCATACCCGAATTACGGGATGGCAAAAAGCCGTCCCCTTCTGTCATTGCTCCCGCGGCGCGGTTTGCCGCAGAAGCAACGACAGAAAGAAGCGCATACCGTAGAGAGGCCGTCCACACCGGTCTACCGTATGTCTTGCATTCTGCTGTTGTTTGCAGCAACTGTCGGTTTGCAGCACGCATGGCGGACAATGCCGCCACGTGGAAAGGTACTGCGCAATTTTTACGCTTGTACCCACAAATAACGAGGCAATTCGCATCATATTTCTAATCATGACGCAAATAGCCCCAATTTGATGCACATATCATACCATAATCGCCCGCAAATGTCAATATAAGCAACATGACCTATTTTCGGGGAAAAAAGCCTCGTTTTTCGCCTCTGAGTCCCCCTTGATTTATTTCAGATGTCCAAACACAAAAAAAGAATTTACGTTGGCGTTTTTTACAAGTATCCAAAGTAACTCAAATTTACCTTTTGTCTTGGATTTGCCCAATCTTTTCGCTGTTTCCGGCCTTTCGAGGTTTTTTTGCCTCAGGAGCCAAAGCAAACCGCCTGTTGAGTAAAAACAAATTACTCTCTTTTTGGCATATAGTTGCTTGCGCAACTTTTTGGAGTGAACAAAAAGTATGCATTTTGCACAAAATTCGCCTTTGTTTTTCTCCATTAAAAAAGGGCGAAATTTTTTTCGCCCCTGATTGCTTTTCATTTAATTTAGCCTTTCCTCAATCCTTTTTACCATTTTTAATGAGATATTTACATTTATTTACATATTTTTTATTTTCGCCCTTTTTACATAGGACAACGTTTTTTATCGGTTCTTCCATCGGTGAATGGCACTACACAGTGCCTCCGCATTCATGTCGTTGGGTACCGGAGCGTTATATAGCATCTCTCCGTTGATCTTATACAGGCAAAGTATCGCGCCTCTTGCCGTCGCTTGCGCATTTCTTTGGTTTGACAGAACAACAGGACTTTCAAACGAGCATATCTCGAGCAATCCAACCTCCGCACGCGGTACCATCAGTTGAACATCTTTCGTTTCATCCCCAACCAAAGAAATCCGCCGCCCTCTCAAGATCAACTCATCACGCGTAACAAAAACCGCCGTTGCACAATAGGTATCGGACAGCAGCTTAGCATCCTTGCCTCGACGAACCATGTTTACCGACTCGTCGAAGGCGAACGATTCCCCTCGATACGGTCCCGGCGTTGCCAGAATACGTCGAGAATACTCGTCGTTTTGTGTGATATCCGCATCCAAGTCCGACAAATGACGTTGAATGGTCGTGCGGATCTCACTTTCAGACACATGTCTCCCACTTGCTATAAGAAACAGAACAAATCCCACAGGAACCATCACGCAAGGACCATAGTAGGATGCCGCAGACCAGCCCAACCAAAACCATAGCAAGCCCAAAATCAGCATACCTCCGCTGATCAATCGCAGTGTGTCATTTTGTTCAAAAAATCTTTTGTTTCGCTTTACATCCATTCCGTTGTTTTCCTTTTTTGTTCGTTTTTTGCGCCGGCAAATTCAGTATACCATTGACAAAAGTGAAAAGCAAGCAACCATTGGTTTATTTAGTCATCCTCGCAGTTTACTTTCTCGCCCACCATTTTGACACACAAACACGGGAAAAGGTTGGAAAATGCTCAAAAAGTAGGTGATCTCCGATAAAAATTTACAAAAAAAGGTTGTTTTCTTCACGCGTTTGAGGTAATATGATATTAGTCATATATATACAACCGCTGACAAAGGAGCCTTGCCATGTTTGGATACGTTCGCCCCTATACACCCGAACTAAAAATGCGGGAATATCAATACTATCGTGGCGTATACTGCGGCCTTTGTCGCGCCATGGGACGTTGTACCGGACAATGTTCTCGCTTAGCGCTAAGCTATGATCTTGTTTTCCTTGCGCTGGTTCGCCTGGCTCTGGAAAACGGAAACCCCGCCGACGGTTGTTCCGAACGATCGATCTCCTTTGAACGCAAGCGTTGTCTTGCCCACCCATTTCGCAAGCGCCCTTCCCTCCAACAAGGAGACGTGACCGATTATGTGGCCTGCGCCGCCGCTGTGTTAGGATATCACAAGATTGCAGATGACATTCAAGACGAAAAAGGCAAGAAAAAGATGAAGGCCAAGCTTCTTTTTCCTTCCGCACGCCGCTTTTGCCGCCGCGCAGAACGCCGTTTCAAAGGATTAACCAGTGAAATCACTGCCAAAATGCAACTCCTCGGCCAAGCAGAACAAGATTCTCTCCCCTCTGTCGATCTCCCTGCCGCCGCCTTTGGCGATGTTTTGGGTGCGTTATTCGCTTACGGCTTGGACGATTCTCGCCGCCGTATCGCGTATCATATCGGCTACCACGTCGGACGCTGGCTTTACTTTATCGATGCCATCGACGATTTTGAAGACGACGTAAAGGCAGGACGTCCCAATCCTCTTTTTCGTCTGTACGATTCCCAAGCCCTGGATGAACCAACACGAGCAACACTGGAAAACTCTCTCATCATCGAATTAAAGCATGCCTGCGACGCGCTCGATCTGATAGAAATGGATGAGGGGCGCTGTGGAACAGAGCTCGCCCCTCTGCTGTATCACACGTTGAAGGTCGCGCTCCCTCACAAAACACACGAAATCCTTTTTCCATGTCAAGAAATATGCCACAAGAAAGCGAGAAATCAACATGACCAATCCTTATAAAATTCTGGGAGTCAGCCCCGACGCTTCGGACGAAGAGATCAAGCAGGCGTACCGTGAGCTGGTTCTCAAATATCATCCGGACAAATACGCCGGCACAGATCTTGCCGATATGGCCACGGAGAAAATGAAGGAGATCAATGCGGCTTACGAGGAAATCTCGCAAATGCGCAGGCAGAAAGCCGCTGGAGCCGATTCTCAAGGCAACGGCGAATATTACGGTTACCGTAGCAACAGCCAAAGTTCCTCCGGAGCTGCTGTTTTCACCCGCATTCGTATGCACATCAACAACGGCGAGCTGGATGATGCCGAAGTGTTGCTTCGAGGCATCCCCGACGACAAACACGGCGCCGAATGGCACTTTTTGTTCGGCTGTGTCATGTTGCGCCGCGGATTTATCGTCGATGCACAAACCCATTTAGATATGGCTTGCCGTATCGATCCTTACAATTCCGAATACCGCACCGTTTGCGACCGTCTTCGCGCCCAAACCGCTCGCGGAGCCGGCGGATACCGCACCGACAACGCACCCATGAACGGATGTGCCTGTTCTTTGTGTGACATTTGCACGACCATCGCCTGTATTGATTGTTGTTGCGATTGCTTTTGCCACATGTAACGGAGGATGCTATGAATTTCCACAAGGATTCCTCCCCCGCCTCTCGCCGCAAGCAACGAAAACAGCGCACCAAGCGATTGGCTGTCTGTGCCATGCTTGCCTCGCTCAGCGTGGTCATTTTGTACTGTGGGGCATTGTTGGAAGTATTTGAGTTATGCACCGTTGCCCTAGCCTCTTTTTTCATCGTTCCCGTCGTCATTGAATACGGGCGCGCATACCCCTGGGCCGTTTATTTGACCGCAGCCCTACTATCTCTGCTGTTGCTTCCTCAAAAAGTGCCCGGCATTGTCTATCTGCTTTTTGGATTTTATCCCATTGCCAAAGCCAAATTCGAGCAACTGCCCCGCTTGGCGTGCGTCATTTGCAAGCAAGTCCTGTTTATTATCGCCGAAGCCGCCGTCATTATAGCCTCAAACTATCTAGTTGGCGCTGAGGATATGCCACCTTGGTACAATATTCTCTTAGCGATCCTTGGGTTTGTAACGCTGAATTTGTTTGACATCGCGCTGTCCCGCCTGATTGTGCTGTATGTAAAGAAATATCGCGTTCGTATCGGGCGCTTGATGAACTAAAAAAACGGCTGTCATCTGCAAAGATGACAGCCGTTTTTGTATATTCACTTTCCGGTCGCAAATTCGATATCTGCCCAAACCATATAATGGTCAGAGTGCTTTCGGTCATCCAAAACGCCGCAATCCAACAAATCAAATTCGGCCGAGAACATCACGTTGTCCAGGCACTGGGTCGGCCAAGGAGGCGTTTCCTCCTCCCAATAGGATGCCAGCGGATTGTCCTCGTTGCTGGCCCCTTCCAGAGTGGTCAACAGTTCAAACTCTGAAATATTTTCAATATTGAAGTCTCCCGTCAAAATCACACGGTCATACCGGGAAACGATTTCGTCGATGGTCTTAAACTGATTTTTTCGGATACTCACATTCTCATAAGACAAGTGCGTGTTAAAGAAATGAACGCTGACGCCCTCAAAAATCTGAATCTCGGCATGACCGAGCACACGCTGTTCATGACCTGCAGAGTTCAACAGCGTCGTCTCGCTGAATACAATGGGATACTTTGAAAGAATACCCGTACCGTACTCGCCTGCCTGACCGTAAACACCGGGATTTCCTCCAATGTTAATGGCCTTAGAGTAGTAGTAATATTCATACCCCGTCATTTGCGCCAAAACCTTCATCGTATCAAGGTACTGAGAACGGCTGGCCAGACGGTCAACCTCTTGCAAACCAACAATATCCAAACCAAGCTCCAAAATATCGTCGGCAATCTTTTTGAGATTCCAAGAAACAAGGGTGCCATTTTTAATGTTATACGATCCGATCTTGAGCGACATATACTTGGGTACCTCCGGTTTTTCTTCAGGTTTCTCTTCAGGTTTCTCTTCAGGATTTTCTTCGGGATTTTCTTCAGGATTTTCTTCAGGATTTTCTTCGGGATTCTCTTCCGGCTCCTCTTCGGGGTTATTGCCCGGCTCTTGTGTATCTCCCGGCGTTTGATCTTGCTCCGGTGCTTGATCCGGTTTTGGGTTGGCACAAGCAACCAAAGCGCACAGAGAAAGCATTATCGCCAAAGAAAGCAACACAGCTAAAATTTTCTTCATTAACGGAAACCTCCAAAATCAATATGCCACCATTGTACCACACGACAAAGTACTTGTCAATAGTCGGGAAAAGAAAAAGCAGGAGACCGTTGTTACGGTCTCCTGCTGTATAGTAACGAAAATTATTTACCGCTGGACTCCAAATCTGTAGCCTGAATGTAGAAGCTTACAGAAGGAGCTTCAGGGAAGGTCACCTTGTACCAAGTGCCATCGGTGGAAACTGCGACACAACGGACAGCGGCACCAACCGTCAAGGTCTTAACGGTAGCAGTCAGGTTATCGGGTTCGCCGTAAACGCGCACACCGCCCGTTTTGTTGATGGCATACATCAAGAGCGGTTCGGTCAGCGTCGTGAACGTAACCACGGGACGGGTAGGCTCCTCCTCACCGGGGGTATCGGGGTTCTCAGGCGTGCCGGGGATAACAGTACCGGGAACATATCCGGACAGATACAGCGCGCCGACATAGTAGAACTTACCCTCATCCAGCTCGATGCGGTACCAGTAGCCATCGGGAGACTTAGCAACGCATTTAACGGCGTCGCCCTTGCGCAGATATCCTGCAACGTTCTCGTCCAGATCGTCCATCCAAGGAGAGGTGCGAATCTTGAGGGTGTCAGCGGTAACCGTCTTAACCTCAGGGGTTTCCAAAAGATCGAAGGAAGCACCGGTAACGTCCTCGGCGGTCAAATAGTCGGAGCTGACGTAATACTCATTGCCATTCACCAAAACCTTGCTCCAGCCGGCAGCATTCTTACCAATGCGTTCCAGCTTGGTACCAAACGCCAAACGGGCAACAACGGCACCGTTCTTGGAAGGCTGGGTACGCAGATTCAGATCGTTGGTCGTAACATAGACGATCTCCGCAGGAGAAATCTCGACAAAGTCGCTGGGATCTGCGCCGGGCTGACCGGGCTCAACATATACAGCCAAGCAAACGGAAGGAACATAGTAGTAACCGGTCAGGCCTTCTGCCTCGTAATAGATCTTACTCCACTCGCCGTTGGTAGACACGGCAACGCGAGCGACGATCTGATTGATGCGCAGAACGTCTACAACGTTGGCAGCATCTGCAGCAGGAGCGCGGCGAAGCTCAACCGTTACCATAGCCTTCACCATTTCACTGACTTCAACGAACTCAATTTCTTCGGGTTGCTCAGGAACATCTGTGCCGGGGTCCTCCGTACCGGGAACATCCGTGCCGGGATCCTCAGTACCGGGAACGTCCGTGCCGGGAACATCCGTGCCGGGATCCTCCGTACCAGGAACGTCCGTGCCGGGATCCTCCGTACCGGGCTGTTCGGTACCCGGGGTTTCATCGGGCGTTTCGGGAGTGTCCGGAGTTTTATTACAAGCGATCATAGATCCTCCTACGATCAGCAGTGCGAGTGCAAACGACAGAATTTTTTTCATCATCAAACTTCTCCTTCTTCGAATTAGAGATATCACATTTTTGGAGTTTTTATATTCGATCTCACTCAGCGCTATCATAACTGCGCAGAGTTCCTCATATACTGATCCTATTATAACACAACATCTTGGGCTTGTCAATAAATTTATCCACATTTTTTTGGACAAAAATAACACATTTTCACGCGCTTTTGCGACAAATTGGTTTCTTTTCCATCAAAAATCGAACCGTCAGGTCATTTTCGTGATCACATAGCCGTTCATGACAAAATTATCACAATTTTTCCTTGACAACCGGAGGTATCTGTGATACAATATTTCATTATGATACCATCCGCGCATAACGCGTCGAAAGGAGACCTTTAAGCTATGATGAAAAACAGTGATAAGACAATGGACAAAATCGTTGCGCTTTGCAAAACGCGCGGTTTTATTTTCCCCGGTTCCGAGATCTACGGCGGTCTTGCCAACTCTTGGGACTACGGCCCCTTGGGCGTTGAGTTCAAGAACAACGTCAAAAAGGCTTGGTGGAAGAAGTTTGTTCAGGAAAGCAAATATAACGTCGGCCTTGACAGCGCCATTATTATGAACCCTCAGGCATGGGTTGCATCGGGTCACGTTGGCGGATTTTCCGACCCGTTGATGGACTGCAAGGCTTGTAAGGTTCGTCACCGTGCCGACAAGCTGATCGAGGAGTATGCCTTCGAGAACGGTCTTGACGACAAC
>JAZQUX010000094.1:0-9297 GCA_045631585.1 Eubacteriales bacterium
GCGTCTTTGTGCGAAGCCTGATCCTTGACTGCGATGGTGCACTCACAGGTCGGAGCGTACCAGTGGCCGTTTTCGTCCGAGGACCACTCTGTCGCATACGTATGCGTATGACCGTAGTCATATCCGCAAACGTCGCAAACACTGTTTTTATCGGCATCTGCGTGTGCGTTCAAGGAAGCCTTGGCCGTCGCGCAGTCTGTACCATCTTTACAAGTGGCTGCGTGCCAGTGATTGGTTTCGTCCATCGACCAAACATCACCGTAAATATGTTGGTGGGTGTTGCCGGCAGGAGTATTGGAATTACCCTCGTTTGTGCCGCTGCCGCAAGCAACCAGCAACGATGCAAGCAACAAGAAGGCACATACCAGCAAACAAATATGTCTCTTCATAAGAAAGAGCCTCCTTTAGGAAATTTATTTCAAATAACATTGAAATCAAAATTGGTGGGGAGCGGGATACCCTCCCGCCCGGGGGAACGATACACGTTCGTTATTTTTTGACATAATAGCCGCAGGCAAACAACCATTGGTCTTCTTCTGTAGCGTCTACTTTAATCGTCGGATTGGTTTCAACCCATCCTTGACCATCGGCAAAATAGCGTTGAGACACGCTAAATCCTTGCAAGAAGTGACGCAATTCCTCAGTCACGGCATACACGCCGTCCGAATTGGTAAACGCGGCATATCCCTGCATACGCAACGGAATCTCGCCGCCGTTTTCCACAATCTCGGCGATCACGTCATCCGGCAAGCGCCGACAATCTTCAAGGCAACTCACGCACGATTCTCCGCACACGCCAATGCACTTGTTTTCCGCAAGACACGGGCATTCAGAAAGACAGAAATACATTCCTGCATCTCCGGGTTGGTCCACAAGCAAGGCGGAAAGCCCTTGAATAAATAGCTTATGGTTTTCGGTGCCGTAAATCGTCAAGGATTTGTTTCCGGGATCCTCAATGTTGGTAAAGGCCAACTCGGTAAAGCGGTGAGGCTGTGAGATTTTAGCGTACAAAATCTCTTCGTATTTACCCGTTTCGACATTGTATACATGGTAATATCCGTCGCCGCCTTCTTCCTTGGGGTACAGCTTGAACATACTGCCGTCGTACTCATAGCGACCCTCCACGCCCTTGGTGGTGGTCTCCGCCCACTTGAAGGTATATTCGCTCGGATCGTACTCGGGCGTCTGCTTGAATTCCTCGGTGGGAATGATCATCTGTGCCGTATGATGGTCTAAGAAGAAAGAACCGTTGAGCTGGATGGCAAAATCCACATAAATGGGATATACGCCGTTTTTGGAATCAGCATGGACGGCGAACGTAAACACCACCTGACCGCCCGTGCTGATTTGCTCATCCGCAATCTCGACAATGTGCTTGAAATTCTGCGTATAGCCGGAAGAAATACCTCCGTCATTGAGTGTGTAGGAAAACGTTTTATAAGCAACGCTACCCGTATAAACATCGACCATGGGGTTGTAATTCCCCTCAGCCATGCTCACCCAGGATTCCACAGAATAGGTACCACTGGTGTTGGGCGCATATTCAAAGAACACTTTATGATCGGGAGAGGTCAATTCCACACGATACACGCCTGTTTTGTTGATCTCGATACAGTCATACGCATTCACGCCGTAGCCCGAGGTTCGAACCGGACGATAAATATCAATGACAACATTTTTTTGATCATTGGTCGCCATATAGGCATTGCAGTTGTATAAATACCCTTCGGGAAGTCCCTTGAGCGTCACCTGATAATCTCCGTCAAGGCCGCTGACACGAGCAATGCCATCCTCCGAAAAGTCTGCGGTGTAGAAGGAAAATCCGTCCGTCCACTGTGCCTTCATTTCATCCTTTTTCTTTGGGATATAGGGCTGGCCGTTATAACGGATCGACACCGTAAAAGCATCCGGGTCCTCCGTCGCATCCGGTGTATCGCCGGGTTGAGAGGGTGCATCTTCTTGCCCCGGTGCATTTACCGAAGGGGCATCGGGTGCCGAATGGTATTCGCCGCACGCCGTCAGAGCAAACAGCAACAGGACGGCAAGCAAAAGCGCAAAAACTTTTTTCATCTGTATTGTAACCATTTCTTTCGTTTGTTGAATCCCGCCGTCATTATTTCTTGGCAGCGGTTGTTTTGAACAGGCTTCGAATATCGCTCCACTTGATCTTACGAATGATAATGTCCAGAACGTAAAGGGCAACCGCCGCGATCATAAAGGGAATGGTAAAGGTCAGGCGATACGTATCCACCCGCGCCCTCATTTCAGAGAGATCGGGGATCTGCCCCTCGCTGACCGTTCCGCGATGACGAATCGCCGCATGAAGCGTCGATGCATCAAAAGTGGCAAAGCTGTCATACTCAGGGGAATACGAGATGTGGAATTCCGAAGCAGATTCAAACACGCCGGAAGGTGCCGCATAAGCCACGCTGATATCGTAACGACCCAGCATAGGCGTTTCAAAGCGATAGAAGTAACGGGAAGCATCAAAAATCAAACGCTCTGTCACCGCATGACCGTCCGGATGCGTGATGGTCACATCCACCGTTGCATAGGGGTTCAAAACCGCGGGGATGATCTCCAGCGTAGAATAAATACCATCATATTTTACATTCATCGAATAGGGGTAGTCAATCTTCTGTTCTGGAATGTTGACATCAAGCATATTGGCAAGCATTCTTTGCCCTGCCTCGCCCTGCCAGTTGGATGCCCAATCTCCGGACACACGGCCGGTAAAGGACGTCACCTTGCCGTTGCCGTACTTCCAATAGGCATACAGCGGAACGTCTGCCACGCCGCCGCCCGCCTTTTGATATTCCACCGTCAAAACGGTGTAGGCACTGATCTTAGCTTTGCTATGTACATAACCCATAATGGAAGGCAGGTAGGAAATGCCGGCCATCACGTCATCTTTAGGACGCGCAATCGTGACGGGGGTTTCGCCCTCAATGATGGATTCGGTCACGTCATCGGCGACGTCCGAGAAGACAAGCTCTTCCAGCGCCGTTTCGTTTTCGATATAATAATACTTACCCTTTCCGGCTTCTGCAAGCCCTCTGAGCATATTGATGCCGGCATTTTCACGGTTATAGGGGTTCATCGTAGACAGATAAATTCCGTTGGCATACATATATTGTGCCACTTGAATCGGCGTCATTTCTCTGTCTTCAATCTTGACGATTTCCGCCGTGTAGTTCATACCGTCGCTGATCAGCATCACCTGCTTTTGCGCGTGCTGTTGATTGATGATATGATTTAGCGCCGCCGCCAAGCCGCCACCGATGGAGGTACCTTGGCTCGGCTGAATGGCATTGATTTTCTTAGCAATATCCTCGCGGTTGGCCGCTTTGGTCGTCGCTTGAATGATCTTGATATCACCCGCAAAGGTAACAACCGCAACGTCATCCTCATCGGGGAGGATATTCAGCAGATGAATGGCCGCTTGCTTGGCTACGGCCAAACGGGAAGCGGTAAACATACTGCGCGAAACGTCAATGACGATGGTATACAGCTTGGGATCCTGAGCGCTGTTGCCAAACTTGACCGGCAACATATTTTCCAGGCTCTCCAACGTGCTGTCCGTTTTGTTCTGGATTTTGGTGTCTCCAATGGTCACGAAGCTTTTTCCGTATTGCGACACCACGGTTTCCACGCTTTCAATGAAAGCGGAAACGTTGTTCACCTCGCGCACGTCCATATCAGACAAGATGATTTCATCGTAACGACAAAGCTCTTCCACGCTGCAAGGTACACGCTCCGGATCAGGCGCAATGGTAACCGTCGGATGATCCGCGAAGGCCTCCTGTGCCTGCTTTAAGACACGATGGTCCGAATGGACGACCATAACGTCCAGAGCGACACGGTCACCGTACAGCTTGGCAATCGCAGTGATATCTTCGACCTTGGAGGTCAATAGTAGCGCGCGAATTTCGGCGCTGACCGTTTGCGTAAACGAATAACTGTTATTGTAGCCCGACACATCGGAAGACGCGGCCACACGGACTTCATAATCAAAGCGTCCGGGCTCATCCGTAGGTAGGTCAAAATTCACAATATTGTAACCGCGCGTCAGTTCCACGGCAAGATCCAGCAGTTTTTCGCCATCGCGATACAGGGAAACAACCGCACGCTCATCCATATTGGCCTGAATCAAGGCATCCGCCGTCGTTGCGTGTCCGAGATAGGTCGCGCGGGTGTATTCCACTCCCGTCAGCTGTACCTCGCACTCTCCCTCTTGCAGATTGCTGTTCAGATAGACGGCATCGATGGCAACGTCCTGCGCCACCAACTGTTCCACAGCGGCAATCATCGCAGACGAATCCTCGCCGACCGTCTCTTTGCCGTCGGTTAAGAGGACAACCCGTTTGAGCACGCCTTCTTCGAACAAAGTCGCGGCATAGGACAGAGCCGATGCGATATCTGTCGCCGAATCGTCCACAAGGCCATTCACCACAGCGTCTTTTACGCTTTTGATTTCTCCGCCAAGCTCTGTCTGCAAGGCGTAATTCTTACCAAAACAAATGACACCCACCTTGGAATTTTCCGGAAGAGATGCTTGGATCTGGGCGATATATTCATCTACCTGATCCAAATTTCGGTCGGTGGAATAGGAAACGTCGGCCAAAACATAGACGTGCGTCTCTGTCATGACCGTAGTGATGACCGTCCCTGCCACAGATAGGCCAACCAACACAAGAATGATCAAATGAATGATCAGGGATGCCATCACACTTTTGCTCTTGTTGTCTTTCCGTATGGCGATCAGGAAAGGAACCAACACACCGATGGCCAGCGGGATGAGCAGGAGTAGCCATAAGGGATTATCGAAGCTGATATTTCTCATAGCAATACACCATCCAATCCGCCAGGAACAACAACGCCAAGCTAATAAACAGAATCATCAACGGATCATACGTTCCGTCAAATCCGCCTTCGGTTGCCACGCCTTGCAAGCCAATACCCGACGAAACGGGCGCGGGGACTCGCTCAGCCTCAGGCAATGCGGAATAAAGATAGAATCGGCTGGGAATGCCGGAGACTGTCACTGTAATCGTATACGTTCCGACCTGAGACAGGGGGAATGTCGCCGTAGCCACATCGGTAGAGAGATACGTCACCTCTCCCAAGGGGCTATCGACACGGATGCTTTGACAGTTGGCAATCACATTGACTTCTGCTTCTTCTCCCGCATAGTAATTGACCTTTTCCATCACGTCGGGGAACGAGAAGGTCATCAAATTATCAAGCATTACAATGAAATCCACCAAAAGCGGCAGATTGGAATTGTGCAAATCAAAGGCGAACACCACCTCGCGATGCCCCGCCGTATTGGTTCCCGCAAACACCAACGGATTGCCCTTAAAGCTAAGCAACGTGGTGAAATTGCGGTACAGACTGCATTTGACGTATTCAACGATATAAATATCATCCCCTGCCAAATGCTCAGTCAACTTCTTGGCCACGCTGGAGGACGACGTCGTCATCTGCACCAGTTCGCCGCGCGCCAACGTCACTTCTCCTTGCACGCTGAATCCCGTATCGGGCACGCTTCCCTGCGGATCAAAGAACCAAACGGCTCCGTCCTCCGGGACCTTAGAGGGAGTGCAACCCTCAAAAATGTATAAGCCGTAGCCACGAACCGAGGAGGTATACTCTTCGGGAGACATCACGGTGATCTTGGTTCGACCAACAGCCCCCAGCGCTGTTTCCAGAAAGAAGGGGGTATCCGACACCAACAAAATGCTGTACGAATCCTCACTCTTGACGTTGTAAATCACATACTCGTCGTCCAGCACAAGGTTGTCACTCGTTTGAACCGTCAAGCGGAGCGAAGAAAACGTCTTCATGCTTGCCGTCAATTCAAAGGGAACTTTCTCCCCTACAACTGTCGTCACTTGAGCCGTTGCCACCGGAACGTCACTGCCGTCCGCAAAGGCCAGCACTGTCAACGTCTCCGATTGATCGTATGACATCAGGCCGGCGCCGACGCGCAGTTGCCCGCCGGTCAATTCCCACATCACATCCGAAAGAGCGACGTTGGTTTCCGCACCGGACACGTTGATGACGGTCAGATTGGTCGCGCTCTCGTAGGACGTATCCGTCAGGAAATAGATTTGAGCGGACGTGTTGTCAGAAAAATACTGCTGGGCTTGTCCCAATGCATCCGACACGTCGATTTCCACGAATCCCACGTCCAATTCACTCAACATTTCCAGCGCCTGTTTTTTATCCGTTGTCCGTTCAAAAACAGTCGAGGTCGCATCGCTGATCAAAACCAGAGAAAATCGGCTGCCGTCCGTCGCATCGCTGATCGTGTCCGCAATTTCTTGTTTCGCGCGTTCGAAACGGCTGACGCCGTTCTCTTCCATGTTCATACTGCCCGACGCGTCCAACAAGAAGCAATATTCCTGAGCTGAGCCGGAAACAGTAATGATCGGGCGAGCGATGATCAGCGAAATGGCGGCAACCGCCAAAATCTGCAACAGAAGGCTGATCAATCCCGTCAGCGCGCTGGGGCGGCGCCGACGCTTGAGAAACTTCTCGCTCAGTGTCCAAAGATACGTGGAAGCGACCGTCTGTTCCGCATATTTACTTTTGATGATATAAATCAAGATCAAAATGGGAATACCAATGAGTCCCAAAAGACCTAACGGAAAAAGAAAATTCACTTCAATACTCCAATGTTTACCAATTTTCCAAAGAAGATTTCACCGATGCTGTCCTCTGCGCTGACCAGCATATAATCCGCGCCTCGAGCAGCGCAGTACTGACGAATACGGTCAGTTGCATACTGCAGGGCAGCCTTATACGCTTTGACAATTTCCTTGTCAATGTTTTTTCGATACGTCCGAGAAACGCTTTCCGAGTCAAACAGATGCATCTTGCCGCGGATTTGAGGATTGAACTCCTCCCGTGTCAAAATCTGAATGCACAGAATGTCGCGTCGGCGATCCACCAAATAATCAATGGCGTCTTCGTAGTTGTTATCCGTCAAGAAGTCGGAAATAAGGATGGAACGACCGTCGCCGCGTCCCACACCGGTGGGCAACAACGCTTGGCTAATGTGGCTGTCACCTTCGAAAACGATGTCGTTTAGTTTTCCGATTTCGCTCAGATACGTTTCCTTACCCACCATACCGCGAATGACCTCGCTTACCTCGCCCTCGCGAATGGTATAAATCGAAACGCGTTCCATTTCGCAAACGGAAAGATATGCCAGCGTCGCGGCCAAGCGAATGGCCTGCTCCGCTTTTTTGTTGTCTCCATATTCCATGGAACGGCTGGCATCGATGTATATTCTGGTGTGCATCTGCCGCTCATCGAAATACAGCTTTTCGTACAGCTTATCAAAGCGGGCATAGGCGTTCCAGTCAATCTTGGTAACGTCGTCTCCCGGCATGTAATCGCGGTAATCGGCAAATTCCGCCGAGGAGCCAAAGTTTTTACTTTGGCGCAACCCACCAAACATTCCGCCAAGATTGTTTTTCAAAAGAGTTTGCAACGTTTCAATCTGTTGCAACGTCTCTTCATTGATGACAAGATAGCCCATGATTATTTCTTGGTTGCCTTGACAAGCAACGCGATCACATCATCCGCCGTCAGCTTATCGTTGAGCGCCGTATAGTTGATCTTAATTCTGTGGCGAAGAACGGGTCCCGCCAGAGCGTTGATATCCTCATAGGAGACGTTATAGTTTCCATTCAGCAAAGCTCTCACTTTGGCGCAAGTGATCAAAGCCTGCGCTGCACGGGGAGATGCGCCATACTTGAGATATTTCTTAGCAACATCGCTCGCACCCTCGATTTCAGGGTGAGTGCCGGAAACCAGACGAGCCGTATAGTCCAACACGTCATCGATGACGGGAACAGTTGCAGCCAGTGCGCGCATTTCCATGATATCCTTGCCGTCCACAACAGCCTCGGCCGTCTCGTCCAACGTAATCTGCGTCATCTTAACGATGTCGATCAGCTCGTTGTTCGAGGGGAATTTCATGATCAGTTTGAATACAAAGCGGTCCATCTGCGCTTCGGGCAGAGGGTAAGTACCGTCCTGCTCAATGGGGTTTTCAGTTGCCAGCACAAAGAAGGGCTCAGCCAAGCGATGTGTATCGTTTCCGATGGTCACCTTGTGCTCCTGCATAACCTCCAGCATCGCGGACTGCGTCTTGGGGGTTGCGCGGTTGATTTCGTCTGCCAACACCAGATTGGCGAAAATGGGACCCTTGCGGAAAACCGTATTCAATTTACCGTTTTCATCCTTTTCAATGATATTGGTACCCGTAACGTCCGAGGGCATCAGGTCGGGGGTGAACTGAATGCGCGAGAACGGCAGGCTGAGAACCTTACCGAGCGAACGAACCAAACGGGTCTTTCCAACGCCGGGAACGCCCTCAAGCAGTACGTTACCTCCGGCAATGATGGCAATGATAACATTATCGATAATGTCATCCTGACCTACAACGTCGCGACGAAGCTCACTCTTGATTTTAGCAATTTTCTCACTAAACGCTTGTACTTTTGCTTTATTTTCCATGGTTATGTATCCTCTTTCCTACCTTAGTTGTTGTTTTCTTTGTAATAAAGATCCGCAAAATACTTATCGATGAACTCTTTTTGTTCATCCGTCAGCGGACGCTCTTGCATATCCGTCACCTTTTGGCCGTTATACTCATCGATGACGTCTCCATATTTAACGTGGGCTTCTTGCTTGGGATCATAAACAGCATCATCGCTGCCGTAGATGACCTCGCCATTGCCTTTACCGCCGCCGACAAGCTCATCTTCTTTTTCTTCATATTGCTCGTCCTTGGTGGCCGCTTCTTCGTCATTCGAATACTTCAGTTCGTCCGGCAATTCATTCCAGGAGATACCAAAGATGCTCATCAATCCATCCAATACGCGATCAGTCGTTTGACGGTTGATCCCCTGCTGTTGCAACGCCGCGCCGATGCGCTCCGCCGCCGAATCAAACACACCGGAGAGCGCCGAGGCCATCTCCTGCTCGTCCATCTCGCTCATTTGTTGCGACAGCGCGACAAGCTGCTCGGAATACTCCGCAAGCGACATATACAGCGTATCTTCCGCCGGAGCTCCCACCGTTTCTATAGCAACCGAGAGCGCGACGGCGAACTGGCGAATCGTCTCGCTCGTTTCGTCCGAAGAAAGGCTTGCTTTGAGTGCCTGGTATTTGCTCTCGATCAAAGGATCTGAAGGAGTACCGATGGCATCGGCCAATTCCTTCACTTTGGCATTTCCGCCGTCTCGCATAGCGCGAGCCATCAGCGTATATGTATTGATT
>JAZQUX010000095.1:0-13005 GCA_045631585.1 Eubacteriales bacterium
TGTCAAGGCAGTGTATGCTCAGGACGGTAACTCCTATGTCATGGAGGCTGCGATTAGCTTGGCAGATCTCGGCTTGACAAAGGCTGATTTCGAAAAGGAACTGATCGGCTTTACCTTTACCGCTTATGATGCTGACGGTACGTCTGTGACCGAGATGAAGCAGCTTGAGATTGCAGGCTGGGATGATTGCCAGCGTTTCTTCACTGCCAAGCCTCTGCTGGTCAATCTGATGGCCAATGGCACGCCTGTCATTGATGGTCGCTTGGACGATCTGTATATGCAGTCCAACTATATTGAACTCAGCCAAAGCGTCTGCGATGATTTCTCTGATGAGGAAATTGCTGCAGGTGCCGGTATCGTCGGTGCGCCCGAGTTGGCAACGCCCGACTTTGAGCTGATGCACTCCACCTTCCGCTTTGCGATTGATGACGAATATTTGTACGTCGCAGAGCATCGTTACGACCTTGTTCCCGTCTACAAGACCCTGTCCTTCAAGGAGCCCTATAAGGCGGACGGTACATTGTTGTGGTTTACTACCAATGGCAACGGTAATCCCACTGTTGGTATTGACTGGAACCGCGCAACGATGGACTCTAACAAGCCTGTTCTTGGCTTGTTCTTCAACGATGACCAGAAGTCTGCAACCATGCAGGATTGGGAATGCGTCGTTAAGAACTGTGGTAGTGAGTTCGAATACATTATGGAAGCAAAGATCCCGCTGTCTGATCTGGGCTTGACCAGAGCGCAGTTTGAAGAAGGTAAGGTTGGCTTTACCTATTGTACGGTTGATATTATCAATCCGTTGTACGATCCTGCGAACTTTGGTTGGAATAACAACGGTTACCAGCTGCAGTATATTGGTGTTGGCACGAATAAATGGGGCAATGCTCCTATTTTGATGGTGAACCCCAGCGATTCTGAGGTTGGCTATCTGCCCTTGGTTGATCCTTACGATCCCGAATTCGATCTTGAGGATACCGAAATCGAAGAAAAGCCTTTTGATAAGGTTCCTACCGATCCCGAAACCGGTTTCCTTACCACGGAATACAGATATGCACAGTACGCACGCTGGTTCTCGGATATGAAGAGCGAGGAGTGGGTATATACCAAGAATCCCGCGGATGTATTCCCCGAGACCATTGTAAATACTGCAGAGTGGAACAGTGGTGTTGGCCATTTTACCGATGGTGACAGACAGATCGTGATCAAGGTTGATCTGAACACCTACAAGAACGCCATTGTCGTTCTTGAGCTGGCTCAGAACTATGATATCCGCGTATCCACCGATGCTGAGATTGAGACCATGGATCCTTCCGAACTGTATAGCTATGTCGGTTGGACCAAGGTTCAGGACTACGTTGAGGTGAACGGCGAGCGCACGACCAGCGGAAGCCTGCACCATGCAATCGCAATTGAAGTGAATGAGTATGTTGACGGCGCAGATTACCTGTACATTCGTATTGGTAACTGTGGCAACGAAGCAGGCCACGGCGGTAGCTGCTACAACTTCACCATTTTCTACACTGAGGACTGATATTCCGATGTGAAAGCAATCAAGGGGACGTCCGAATGGAGGTCCCCTTGAACTTTGGAAAGGAGTAATGATGAGAGCTTATGAAAGACTATTGAACTATGTTGTTGTCCCCACGCAAAGCAACGAAGAGACGGGAACAACACCTTCCACCCCCGAACAGCTGGTGCTGGCACGGGCTCTTGTGGAAGAATTGCATACCCTTGGCATTGCCAATGCCGAGATGGATGAGAATGGCTATGTTTATGCGACGATTGCTGCGACTCCCGGTAAAGAGACCTGCCCGGCCATTGGCCTGATTGCTCACATGGACACCGCTCCCGATTTTTCAGGTGTCGGCGTTTGTCCTCAACTGATCGAGAATTACAATGGAGAAGATGTTGTCCTGGGGCAGAGCGGACGTGTGTTAAAGAGTTCTGATTTCCCGCACCTGTCGTCCCTTTCCGGCCGTACGCTGATTACGACGGATGGAACGACCCTGCTCGGCGCGGATGATAAAGCGGGTATTGCTGAAATCATGACGTTTGCAGAAGAGATCCTTTCTTCGGATCAGCCACACGGTAAGATTTGCTTGGCATTTACTCCCGATGAGGAGATTGGTGCGGGCGCGAATGCTTTTGATGTGGCTCGTTTTGGCGCGGATTTTGGGTATACCGTTGACGGCGGTGCCGAGGGCGAAATTGAATATGAAAATTTCAATGCCGCAGGTGCCAAGTTTACCATTCACGGTGTCAACGTCCATCCGGGAAGTGCCAAAAATATTATGAAAAACGCTGCGTTGATCGGCTGTGAATTACAAAACCTACTGCCGTCCAACGAAACTCCGGCCCAAACGGAAGGATATGAAGGCTTTTTCCATCTGACAGATATGCAGGGCAATGTCGAGCACTGTACACTTTCGTATATTGTACGAGACCATGATGCAACCTGTTTCGAACGCCGCCTTGCTCTTTTGCAAGAGGTAACGGATACGCTCAATCAGAAATATGGAACCGGAACAGTTGAGCTTGCCGTCAAAGAGCAGTATCGCAATATGTCAGAAAAAATCAAACCTTGCTTCCATTTGATTGACAATGCAGCCGCGGCCGCTCAAAAAGTCGGCGTCACGCCTTGCGTTGTGCCGATTCGCGGCGGTACCGATGGCGCAAGATTGTCATTCATGGGACTTCCTTGTCCCAATTTGGGTACGGGCGGATATGCGTTCCACGGTCCTTTTGAACACATTACAGCGGAAGGCATGGATGCCGTTGTAGCCATGTTACATCAGATCATCAAAATTTATGCGGAATAAACGCGATGTCCTGCAAAGGTGAGATACCCTTGCAGGACGTTTTTGATCGCTCGATAGAAAAGCAATTTGTGGTTGACAGGCGAGAGGGTTTGTGCTATAATATTACATTATATTGCGTCTCTGCGACATGCGTGCGCGGAGAAAGGAGTACATCATGGCAAAAAAAAATTTGGTCACCCCTCGCACATTGGCTGGCTTTATGGAGCTGTTGCCTCGCGAGCAGTTGGCTTTTGAAAGAATGCGTCGCGCGTTGGAGGACGTTTACCGTCTGTACGGTTTCTATCCTTTGGATACGCCGGTGCTGGAATATTCTGAAATTTTGCTTGCGAAGGCGGGCGGTGAGACTGAAAAACAAATTTATCGCTTCAATAAGGGCGACACCGATTTGACCATGCGTTTTGATTTGACGGTTCCGCTGGCCAAGTACGTTGCAAAGAATGCGGGCGAATTGACGTTTCCGTTCCGTCGCTATCAGATCGGCAAGGTATACCGCGGGGAACGTGCTCAGAAGGGACGTTTCCGTGAGTTTTATCAGTCGGATATTGATATCATCGGAGACGGCAGCCTAAGCATTGAAAACGATGCCGAGATTCCGGCGATCATTTATACCTTGTTCAAGCGTTTGGGTCTGGAAAATTTCACCATTCGCGTCAACAATCGCAAGATTCTCTCCGGTTTTTACGATGTTTTGGGTTTGAAGGATCAGGCAGAAAACATTATGCGTACTGTGGACAAGATCGAAAAGATCGGCGAAGAAAAGGTCAGAGCTGAATTGACCGAAACGTTTGGCGTCTCGGATACCGACGCGAAAAAGATCACGGATTTTATCGCCTTGCGCGGTACAAACACCGAGATCATCGCCGCGTTGCGCGAGATGGCAGGGGACAATGAGCTGTTCTTGTGCGGTATTGGGGAATTGGAAACCGTCTGCCGTTCGATTGTGGCCTTTGGCGTGCCCGAGACCAATTTCCGTATTGATCTGTCCATTGCCCGTGGTTTGGACTATTATACCGGAACTGTCTACGAAACCACCTTTAACAAGCATCCTGAGATCGGAAGTGTTTGCTCCGGCGGCCGTTACGATAACCTGGCCGGCTACTATACCGACCGTCAGTTGCCCGGCGTTGGCATTTCCATCGGACTAACCCGACTGTTCTACATTCTCAACGAGATGGATTATCTCAATCGTGATGCGGATGCTCCTGCAGACGTACTGATTCTTCCCATGACGGATGATTTTGAGGCCGCAATCCGTACCGCCGCAGCTTTGCGTGAGGCCGGTATCCGCACTCAAATATATACGGAAAAGAAGAAGTTTAAGGCAAAGATCGGTTATGCAGATAAGCTGGGCATTCCGTTTGCTTTGTTCCTTGGCGAGGACGAAATCAACAACGGCGTTGTTACCGTTAAGAATATGAAAACGGGCGAGCAATCTACCGCTCCGCTGGATAGCATTCTTCCTACTATTTTGAATGATATTCACGCACTCGATGCCGTGACGGTCATCAAAACCGCAGAAACAAATGCGTAAACAAAAAGGTCTTTGACTCACGAGTCAAAGACCTTTTCTACGTTTATTCCCACGCCATGGAAAGTGCCTTTCGAATGTCGGACATATCATATCCTTGGCGCAAAAGATAGGCGATGAGTTTTTGCTTTTCTTTTTCACTGGAAGGAGCAATGGGAGATTTACGCAATGCTACGTCAACGCATCGTATCGAATCATCGATGTCGCACAAATTTTCCATGGCTATGCGGGTGACATCGGCACTGTAGCCTCGTTGCCGAAGATAAGATTCAATCCGCCGGCACCCCCATCCCTTGGTAAGACAGCGCAGCGCTTCTCGCTGTGCGTCATCTTCTTCTTTCAAATAACCCTTCTCCAAAAGCATATTAACCGCTTGGTTTGCAAGCTCAGCATCAAAGCCTCTTTGGCGTAATTTAAGCATGAGCGCGTGAGGCGAGTTGGCAGCGTATGACAAAATGGACAGGGCACGCGTGTAGGCGGCGGATAGTTGAGATGCCTGTTCAATCGCTTCTAACTTTTCTTTGGAAATAAGGCCGCGATGAACATCCAACGGAGAGAGTAACTCGGTCAGTACATTGTAGCGACGCACCTCGGTCAGATTACGCAACGTGTCCGTTAGATCCACGCAAATACAGATACTTTCCCCTCCGTTTTGCGCGCGCAAATAGCGAACCGTCACCGTAAAACGATCCATAGCGATCGCAGGAGGGCTGGAAAGATCGCCTAACTGAAATAGTTGTTCGGGAAAATTGATCTCAATCATAGCAATTATCTACGGACAATTCTCAATCATCAATGCCCAAATCGTCATCCTTGAGCATGCGAATATCGAAATCGTCGTCTCCTTCAATGTCGCTGTCCATGGCTTCGGTCATCATTTCATCTGTCTGCTCGCTCATGGCGCGGATCTTATTTTCAATCTCACGCTCCAGTGCGGGATTGGTTTCCAGCGCCTTGCGGGCATTTTCGCGGCCCTGACCGAGACGTTCACCCTGATACGAGAACCAAGAACCGCTCTTTTGAATCAAATCCAGAGCAACGGCAAAATCCAAAACCTCGCTGGTGTGGGAGATACCCTTGCCGTAAATCAGATCAAACTCGGCTACGCGGAAAGGAGGCGCCACTTTGTTTTTGACGACCTTACATTTGACATGGTTACCATAAGCATTGCCGCCTTCCTTGAGCTGCTCACCCTTTCGAACGTCAATGCGAACAGAAGAGAAGAACTTAAGAGCGCGACCGCCGGGCGTGGTTTCGGGGTTGCCGTAAATGACGCCGACCTTTTCACGGAGCTGGTTAATAAAAATAACAATAGCGTTGGTGCGGGAAATGACCGAACTCAGTTTTCTCATGGCCTGGGACATCAGGCGCGCCTGAACGCCAACGGTGGAAGCGCCCATGTCACCCTCGATTTCCTGACGGGGAACAAGTGCCGCAACAGAGTCAACGACAACAACGTCAATCGCCCCCGTGCGAACAAGAGCCTCCGTGATCTCCAGGGCATCCTCACCGCAGTCCGGCTGAGAGACGAGCAGGGAATCGGTGTTGACTCCCAGCGCCTTGGCGTATACGGGATCAAGTGCGTGCTCAGCATCGATAAAAGCAGCCTCACCGCCGGCTTTCTGAGCCACTGCAATGATATGAAGCGCCACTGTCGTTTTACCCGAAGATTCCGGGCCATAGATCTCAATGATACGGCCGCGCGGAACACCGCCGATGCCCAACGCCAGATCCAGCGATAGAGAACCGGTGGGGATGGCCTGAACCTCCATCTGAGAATTCTCACCCAATTTCATAATGGCACCAGCACCAAAATCACGCTCGATCTTTTGCATGGCGGTCTTAATCGCCTTGGCGCGCTCCTCCTTGTCGGATACCATAGCAACAACAGGGACGCCTGCTTTCTTCGTAGTTTTCATATTGATCCATCCTTTCACAACTTGCGGTGCATCCGCTTTTCCTTTTCTGGTCTTATTATACACTATTTTTCTCAATTTGTCAATAGAAAAATTCCAAAAAGAGAAAAATAATTTATATAAATTTCGAACGGAATATATGAAATGCCAAAAATAATTCCGATTTTAGAAAACGGCACAAACAACGACTGCGTTTGAAATTGAAGTCGATCTTCTGATTTGTCGGAAGGATATCATAAAGCTTTTCTTTTCATTCAGGGATTATAGCTGTCCTTGCTTGACAAATTCCCCACTGCGTGCTATAATATCACGGTAGGTTCGCTGGACGGTCGCGCCGTATGTTGCCGAAAGGTATTACGGTGAGGAAAGTCCGGGCTTCACAGGGCAGGATAGCTGATAACGTCAGCCGCGGGTAACCGCCGGGAAAGTGCAACAGAAATAAACCGCCCGCAAGGGTAAGGATGGAAAGGCGAGGTAAGAGCTCACCCACTTGTATGGTAACATACATTTGCTGTAAACCCTATCCGAAGCAACACCGTATGGGGATTGTCGGCCCGACACATATCTCCGGGTGGCACCGCGAGTAATCGCGCGAAGTCTGCCGGTGACGGCAGTCACAGATTGATGACCGTTCTTGACAGAACCCGGCTTACAGGCGAGCCTATCAAAAAACACCGCAGGTTATGTAACTTGCGGTGTTTTTTGTCTGAAAAGTTAATTTTTTGTCGTTTTGTTTCGTTTCAGTTTAGACTTTGCTGGTAATATTTTATCGTATAATGAGGGATTTTGGAAAATGTGACTGCTGACAGTCTTAGAGAAATGAGATTTGAAGGCAGTGTGGCGTGACGTATTCAATGCTAAAACCACATGGGGTATTTTCTATGAACACAAAAACGATAGACGGCCAAAGCTATCTTTGTATGCTCCGAGGAGGAGCCGCTTGCTTGGCCTCGCACAAAGAAGAGCTCAATGCTCTGAACGTTTTTCCCGTAGCTGACGGCGATACGGGAACCAATATGCTTCTTACAGTGGAAGGAGGACTTGCTCAACTGTCAGAGGCTTGCCTTGGCGGTATTGGCAATGTCAGTTCGCAGTTTTCTCGCGGTGTTCTGCTGGCCGCCAGAGGCAATTCCGGTGTCATTCTCTCTCAAATTTTTGCCGGTATCGGGGAGGGACTTTCCGGTATCAATAGTGCCACGGCAAGTGAGTTGGCCGTAGCTTACTGCAAAGGAATTTCCAAATCGTATGCGGCGGTTCAAAATCCGACCGAGGGAACGATTTTGACCGTTTTCCGAGAAAGTGCCGAGTATGCTCGCGATCATTTGCAGGCAGAGGACGATGTGAAGGAATTTTTTCGCTTGCACCTTGAACAGGCTAAGCGCTCTCTGGCTGCTACAAAAGAGCTGTTGCCGGTGTTGGCAGAAGCGGATGTCGTAGACTCGGGCGGCGCAGGATATCTTTGTATTGCGGAAGGAATGTATCGCGTCATTTGCGGCGAAGAAGCGATTTATGAAGTCTCCCCCCATAAGGAAAACCATCAAGTGAATATTGATTTGTTTACCCGCGACAGCGTTCTTTCTTATGGATATTGTACTGAATTCTTGTTGCGCCTGACCACCGCTAAGGGAGATCCGGATGCGTTTGATCTTGACGGCGTGCTTGAGATGCTCACACAAATGGGCGGCGAGAGCATCGTTGCCTATCGAGACGGCGATATTGTGAAGGTTCACGTTCATACGTTTACACCGGGCGAGGTTTTGACACAGATGCAACGCTTCGGCGAATTTTTGACGGTTAAAATCGAAAACATGAACTTGGGACATTCTGAAGTAGCGCCCCCGAAGCCTAAAAAACGCAAAAAATTCTCCGTTGTGGCCGTGGCAACGGGCGACGGAATGACAGCACTCTTTTCACAAATGGGCGCCGACCATATTATCTTTGGCGGACAGGGAGCCAACCCGTCGACTGAGGACTTTTTGGCCGCATTTGAGGCGTGCGAGAGCGAGCATATTATTGTTCTGCCGAACAATAAAAATATTATGCTTGCCGCCAAGCAAGCTGCCGATATTTATCAAGAGGCTAACGTCCATGTTCTGAACGCGAAAACACTTTCGGCAGGATACAGCGCCTTATCCGTGATCACTCCGGGCATTACAGATATCGATGCCCTGATTGAAAGCGCGGAGCGTGCAGCACGCGACGTCATTGATGGCGAAATCACCCGCGCTGTGCGCGACGCTCACGTGGACGGTCTGACCATCCATTCGGGAGATTATATGGCCATCAGTGGTGGACATATTCTTGCCGTAGCCCCCACCCCCGAGGAAAGCGCCCTGCGTTTGTTGGAGGCGGTGGACACAGATCTTTGCGAAATTATCACCCTGTTTATCGGCAAGGACGTTACAGACGAGAAGCGAGTTGCTCTGACTGAGGAACTCATGGCGTGCTATGACGAATGTGAAGTGGTTGTCTATGAGGGCGGTCAGGACGTATATGACTATATACTGGCCATTGAATAAGGAGGGCAAGTGATGCAACGAATGAAAATTGTGATTGATACCAAGGGCGGAGACAAAGGCGCTGAGGCAATGATTCGCGGTGCCGCTAAAACCTTGGAAAAGTTTGATGAATTGGACGCATTATTGGTCGGCGATGAGACGGATATCCAAAGATATTGTCAGTCGCTGAACCTGCCGTCCGATCGTTATGAGATTCTCCATGCCCCGGGAGAGATCACCAATTACGATCACCCGGCGGAGGCGTTGTTCCGTAAAACCGATTCTTCTATGCTTATGGGACTTTCCGCACTCTCGGAACGCCAAGATTTGATTGGCTTGATTACCGCGGGCAATACCGGCGTTTTGATTACGGGTGCTATGCGCTATCTTTCGGGCAAGGAACGTGTGCGTCCCTCGTTGGCGGCCGTGCTCCCTTGTCAAGACGGAAGCTTTACCTGCCTTGTAGATACGGGAGCAACCATTGACTGTACTCCTGCCATGCTTCACCACTTTGCCCGGTTGGGCTCAGAATTCATGCGCAATATGTATGGGATTGAGCGCCCTAAAATCGGCCTGTTGTCCAACGGTGCCGAGGAAAGCAAAGGGAATAAATTGGTCAAAGAAACCTATCCTTTGCTCAAAGAGGATGACAGCCTCAACTTTGTGGGCAATGTCGAAGGAAATGTTGCACTGTCGGGATGCTGCGACGTACTGGTCTGTGATGGATTTGCCGGAAATCAAGTGTTGAAGGTAACCGAAGGAACGGCAACTCGTATGATAACCGATATTATGAAATACGCTCATCGCACAGGCAGCAGTGAAGTAAAACAACTTGCCGCGCACCTGATGAGCATTTATGACATCGGCTCTCTTGGCGGCGGAATTATTCTCGGTGTGGAAAAAACGGTCATTAAAGTCCGCGGAAGCGCCGGTGAGGACGCCGTTGTCAATACGGCAGAAATGATACTGAACTTAGCACAACATAAATCCGTTTTCGATCAAAAAAGAAATCAGGTGTAAGGAGGATATATCATGTCAAAGATTAAAATCATGTGTACATCTACAGGCTGTATTGAATATGCTCCCGAGCGGTATCACAATTTAGGCATCGATATCATCCGCATTCATGTGTTTTTCAATGGAAAAGAATACTTAGAAGGATTGGATCTGGACCCTGTCAAGTTTTATGCAGAACTGGAAACCATCCAAGATCCCAAAAACAATTTGCCATACACAGGAATGCCGGAAACACAACAAATCCGCGACCATTTCGATGCAGCCGTTGCGCAAGGGTATGAAGATGTCTTAGTTTTTGTTCTTTCTTCTGCGCTGGGCGGAACTTACAACAAGATTTGCCTTGTTGCCAAGGAATATGCCGATAAAATCAACATTCAAGTCATCGATACTAACCTGACCTGTTTTGGCGAAGGCCTCCTTGCTATCAAAGCCCAAGAGTTCGCCAACGCGGGACTCTCGGTTGATCAGATTATGAAGGAAATCCGCTGGATGATGAAACGCCAACTGTTTATCGGAGTGGACGGAAAGTTGGATTATCTGATCTATAACGGCCGTCTGAAGGGCGGCAAGGCCTTTTTGGGACAAATGCTGAATATCTGTCCCGTCATTCATTTTTCGCCCGATGGTGAAATTGTCCCGTTGGAAAGTGTGCGAACTCCCAAAAAAGCATTGGCCAGAACGTGTGAACGACTCAAGGAGTTTATAGGAGACCGAGACCCGAAGGATTACTTGCTCTGGCATATTTTCACCGGGCCGTCGCTCTTGGAATCTCTTCTTGAGATTGAAAAGAAATACGGTATAAAAACCAACCACGAGGCTGTGATTATGTCGCCCGTCAGCGGTGCACATAACGGCCCATGGCTGGCCGGCTACGGTATAGCCTTCCTTCGCCGCGAGGACGAACCGTTGGAGGAATGAGTATGGTTGAAATCAAACAAGTAACTAGCAAGCGAGATATCAAGGAATTTATTGAATTTCCGCTAAGATTGTACCGCGACTGCCCGTATTTTGTTCCTCCCATTTACGCCGACGAAAAGAAATTGCTTCGTTCGGGAGGCAACACCGAAATCGCACAATCCATCTTCTTTTTGGCTCAGCGTGGAAATCAGACGGTCGGACGTATTCAGGGCTTGATCCAAAAGCAGTATAACGAGATTCATCACACGGCTCAAGTTCGATTCACTCGCTTTGATTCTATTGATGACCCGGAGGTTGCCGACGCTCTGTTTTCAGCCGTGCAGGAATGGGGAAAACAACAGGGAATGACACAACTGTGCGGCCCGCTTGGATATAGTGATTTGGATCGCGAGGGCCTTTTGATCGAAGGATTCGAGGAAAATTCCACCTTCGAAGAGCAATACAGTTATGATTATTATCCTAAATTACTTGAAGCGGTTGGGCTGGTCAAGGATGTGGACTGGGTAGAATATGAACTAACCATGCCGGATCAACGAAACGAGATGTTGTCTCGCGTGGCGAAGCGCACGATGGATCTCCATAAGTTGCACATCGCGGATACGAATATGTCCAAAAAGGAGTATATCGCGAAGTATCGTGACGGATTTTTTGATTGCCTCGATGAATGTTATCGCCATTTATACGGAACCGTGCCGATTTCCAAGGAAACGCAGGATGAACTCATTGAGCAGTTCATGCTCATCGTCAACAAGGAATTCTTGGTGTTTATCTGCGACGAAAATGACCGCGTGGTTGGCTTCGGATTGTGTTTCCCCGGCATTGGTGACGCGTTGAAAAAGAGCGGCGGTCGATTGACACCGGGCGCACTGTGGCGCTTGTTGCGTATCGTACGACACCCCAAGGTCATTGATCTTGGCCTGGTTGCCATTCGCCCCGAATACCAAAATGCCGGTATCAATGCGGTCATCATTGACGGAATGTTGGAAATGCTGGCGAGCGGAAAGGTGGAGAAATGCGAGACCAATTTGAATTTGGAAACCAATTTGCCGGTACAAGCACAATGGAAATATTTTAATGCCCGTCAGCATAAGAGACGGAGATCGTATATTAAAACGATAGGAGAATGATCATGCTGGAACAGTTGAAAGTAATTCTTGGAAAGGTACTTCGGGATGTGGATATGTCCCAAGTGACAGAAGACACCCGTTTGGTTGAAGATCTTGGCTTTGATTCATTGGCGATGATGATGATGGCCATGGAAATCGAGGATGCGTTCGGTTTCCGTTTTACCGAACTTGTGCAGTTTGAAACGGTTGGTGACGTTTGCGGTTATCTGGAATGCCGCATTTGATGACCATACATAGAAAAGCGCGCGGAATCTCCAAAGATTTCGCGCGCTTTCGTTATTTGCTGTGTTTTTTCATTTCCATATAGGGAAGAACATCAAAACCGCAGGCTTTATATACATGTCTTGCGCGTTCGTTTTCTTCCTCAACCTCAAGGCGAAGCAGGCAATTAGGATAGAGATGCTCGACAAAAGTTAAAAAAGCCGAACCGATCCCGTATCCGCGATATTCGGGCATAAGATAGATATCTTCGATCCAAATGCATCGTTTCCCAAACTCGGTGGAATAACTTTTGGCCAACATACCGTAACCCAAAAGTCCGGACTCATGTTCAAAAACGTAACCTTCGGCAAAGGGGGAATCCCCCACGCACTCGTCCACGTCTGCCGCGAAAATTTCCTCCGAGCCGTTGCTCAAAACAGCGGGTGAGGCGTAGAACGTACGCATCATATCAATGACCGCTGCGGCATCCTTTTTTGTCATGGGACGGATGGCATAGTTCATGCCAATCACCCCATGCGTGCGACCAAAACGGTCATATTGCCGTCCAGCTCCACTTTGCCAAGTCCGGCAGGCAGATAGTAGCCGTCCGCACGAGTTACGTCATAGCGTTCACCGCCCGCGGTGAGGGTACCCTTACCGTCAAGGCAAAGGTCAATGGCGATCTTGGTTTCCGCGGTATCCCGCGTGATCCTTGCAGTTCTCATCGTTGTTCCTCCAAAATTTCCTGCATAGCGCAAACAAGCGACACCATCTGGGCGCGTGTTCCCACCGTAATGCGGTTGTACTGCACAATGCGGGGCGCGTTGAAATGACGCACCAGAATACCCTTTTCACGCAATGCGGTATAAATGACCTCCCCGGATATTTCGGGGTGCTTCACGAACAAAAAGTTTGCCTTGGACGGGGTCTGCTCAAAGCCCATAGCAGCGAGCTCTCTTGCCAGAAATTCGCGGTTTT
>JAZQUX010000096.1:0-6951 GCA_045631585.1 Eubacteriales bacterium
CAACTCCTTGGCTCACAGAACGACATGGCTACGATCCGACTTATGTGGCAGGGAAGAGTGACGGAGGGAAAAACGGTCTTGGCATCCAAGGCGTACGAGCCGATCGACATCAGCTGTTGTACAAACGGATGACCGCAAGCAAGAGCGCCGTCGGGGCGCATACCGTCGATGGAAATAAGAATGACTTTGTGATCCATGAGTTCTCCTTTGTGTCAATCTTTTTTCTTGCCAACAATAACTGCGATCGGCAGCGCCATCGCCAGCGCGGGAAGGTAGAGCACGGAGCTGCATCCGCCCTGCGTTGCTTCATTCTTGTCGGTCTCTGCGTCGGGTTCAGGTTTAGGTTCAGGCTCAGGCTCGGGCTCGGGCTCAGGCTCAGGTTCAGGCTCAGGTTCAGGCTCGGGTTCAGGTTCAGGTTCAGGTTCAGGTTCGGGTTCAGGTTCGGGCTCAGGTTGACCGACGACGGCCAACTCGAACTCGAATTGGTTGGTGTTCATGAAATACTGTTCGCGCACGGTGGAATAATACTCGACGGAAACGCGACTGCCATCCTCCGAGAAATGCAACAGCGCTACCAACCCCGTCGCACCGAGCGATGCGTCAACGCCCTGCGGGTCGATGAGCATTTGGGTGACGATGTTGCCGTGGTTGCCTTCGGTTTGTGTCATGACGACGTTGTCGCAAGGATCGTGACCGGAAAGAACGAGAACGATGTTCTCATGCTTGGAAATCAGCTTGTCCCAAATGTGGTCTCCGTTGTTATAGCCGCCGTTTGTGGCAGGCGGGCAAACGTCGCCGGCATCCAGCGTTGTGCCGTCGCGATAGAGATAGGCGTGGGTGGTGATAATCACGTTGTGGTCGGGGTGCTGCTCAATGACCTCGTTGGCCCAATTCAGCACCGCATTGGAGGCACCAAAGTCCAGTGTCATAATTAAATACTGAATATCGCCAACCACCAATTCCTGCCAGGTGTTGAGCATATTGTCTTGATAGCTTCCGCCCAGCACGTCCGCATAGTCCGCATAGGGGAAGGCTTGCTTGAAGGAGGCGGCGGTATCATGGTTGCCGCGCACAACGGAATAGGGGACAAGACCATCCAGCTTGTGGATGTTTTCGAGGGCCACATTCCACTCAGCCTCTGTGCTTCGCTCGGTGATATCGCCAAGACCCATGACAAATTGAATATTTTTTTCGTTCACTTGGTCGACGATCCAATCATAGATCAGGTGGAATTTATCGGGGTGCTTGTCGGCAATGACCTGCGTGTCGCCGATAACGGCAAAGGTATACGCATAGTCGGAGACGGGCTTCTTGCTTTCCATCCAGTATACCAGACGGTGAGCGTCATAGCCTTTTTCCGTGATGTCGAACAGGAGGTCTTCATCCTCCGGGGGCTCTTCGAAATCGTAGGCGGCAATCAAATCCTCGTCATAGGAATCGATGTAGTACATATCCTCATCGATCTGCTCAGCTGAGCGGACGGACGAATATACAGCGACACTTTTTAGGTGTCCCTTGAAATACTGAGCGTTACCGGGGCGTTGGTCGCCACCGACAGCATAAGGCAAGGGAGGCAAAACGTCATCTGTTTGCCCGGGATAGAGGGTTTGTTTGAGCTTGCCGTTGATGTAGCAATGGAATTGCCCCGCGTCATTATCGCGCACGATGGTGACATGAGTCCATTGGCCGGTATAGACGTTGACAGAACTGAAAATACAGTCCGTTACCTTGTTGTCTTTGTTGACCCAATACAGACGGGGGCGGCCGCTTTGGTGGATCTCAAAGTTAATGCAAGCGCCGCTGCCTTGATAGCTTCCTAAAATTACGCCGCCGCGTTCAGAGGCGGCCATATCGGCCGGGAAATACACCCACGCTTCGAATGTGTTGGGCGTTTGATCGTAGGTGATGGAGGGTTTGTAGGATTCCCCATGGAAGGTCAACCCGCCAATGTCATCTTCTGCGCGAACGGGTAGGGGGAGGCTCAAGAGAAATACCGCAACGAGTGCTAAGGCAAGAATTGTCTTTTTCATTATGATTGCATCCTTTCGCAGTAGTCGAAATTGTTGTTTTTATTATAAAGAAGTGACGTGGTGTATGTCAAGGCATCTGTGGGGGATTTGTTTCTTTTGACGAAATATTCTACCTTTTTGCCATTTTGCAAAAGAATTTCCTTGACTTCCGACGGGAGTTGTTATATAATATGATATATACTATTTGATTTTTTTGCAAAAGGAGTACTTGCAATGAAAAAGATTCTTTGTATCGGTTCCGTAACCGTTGACATTATCGTCAAGCCCGCATCGACCGTTCCCGCTCCCGGTACCCTGCGTGCCGTTGAGTCGGTATCCACGCTGGTTGGCGGCTGTGCGACCAACTGCGCCAATGACTTGGCCAAATTGGGCGTTCCCGTTTCCATCTCCTGCTTGGTTGGTAACGACATGATGGGTGACTTCGTCAAGAAGGAAATGACCGCGTGCGGCGTTGACACCAAGGGCATCGTTCAGCGCGACGACGTTCAGACCACCGTTTCGGTTGTTTGCATTTACGAGTCGGGCGAGCGTTCGTTCCTGTACAATCCCGCTTCCTCTGCCGCTTTCTCGCTGGAGGATATTTCCGATGAGGTTCTGGCTGACTGCGATATCGTCTTCGTCGGCGGTGCGATGCTTCTGACCAACTTCGACGGTGAGCCTACTCGCAAGCTGATGAAGCGTGCACGTGAGATGGGCAAGATCACGGTGCTGGATACCGCTTGGGACTTCGATGGCGTTTGGCTGCCTAAGATCGAGGCTTGCCTGCCCGAGCTGGACTACTTCATTCCCAGCATTGAAGAGGCTGCCAAGATCACCGGTGAGGAGGATCCCTACAAGATCGCAGAAAAGCTGCACACTATGGGCCCCACTAATATCGTTGTTAAGGTCGGTAAGGACGGCGCTCTGGTTTCTCCCCACGGCGAGGAGCCCACGCTCGTTCCCGCATTTCTGGTAGAGAAGCCGGTTGACACCACGGGTGCCGGTGACTCCTTCTGCTCCGGATTCCTCACGGGTCTGGCGAACGGCTGGGATATGGTTAAGGCCGCACAGTTTGGTAACGGCGTTGGCGCGCATTGTGTTCAGGCGCTGGGTGCTTCGACGGGTATTCCTTCGATGCAGACGGTGCTGGATTTCATTGCTGAGAGAACGAAGTAATTACATAGGGACAAGAAAAAGAGGGTGCCTTTGGGCAACTTCTCATAAGGAAGTTTAACACAACATTTGTAGGGACAGGCGTCCTCGACTGTCCGCAACAAAAGAATTTCGGCAGAGAACTTGTTTTCTCTGCCGATTTGTGTTATAATGGGGTTACATCGTAGGGCGGGGGCTTGTTCCCGCCGTAATGAAAGATTTTGTTTTAGGCAACGGCGGCACCAAGGCACCGCCCTACAAGAGGTATGGGCATAGCCCGACGCCCGCGTTGCTTGCAACGTTGTAATACAAAGGCGAAACTGGCGATAAAACACAATGTCAATTAGTATTTCTAATAAGGGGGAAATAAAATGAAATACATATTTAAGTTTGGCTTGTTTGGGAAAAAGGTTCAAATGTTCAGCGAGGGACAAAGAGGAGTCGTTGTGGAAAAAGAACCACAGGTTGTTTGCGTGTATGGCACAGATAGCAATTACCACATTTTGTGCGCCATTCCGCTTTGCCATCCTAAATTTTTGAAAGGCATGGAATACATAGTTGAATTCGATGGAAATAACTGCGCAAAGGTTTGTGTTGGAGATTTGCAAATTATCATTAACTATTCGGAAAAGAAGTGCTCTAACAGCAAATCTCTCAAATGTTACGGTTCAGACAGCTGGGGACAGGATGTTCAAATCGATTGGAACGAGCTTTGATCAATTCAGATAGAATATGTAAGATAACCCCGACAGACTAAATCTGTCGGGGCTTATTATTTGTCTTCTGCATATCAAATTTTGCTTATCCGTAGAGGCGTTCATTGAACGCCCCTACAAAATAATATCAACCATCCTTATGAGAAGTTCGCTCTGGGCAACCTCTTTTTCTTGTCAGAGAGTGAAGCTAAATTTCCTACTACTCCTTCTACAGGCTCGCCCAGCTGCGCGCGCTCGCTAAAAGCTTGGGTGCCATTTCTTTGTTCAGCGACAAAGAAATGGCACCTAAAACGGCACAGATCAGCGCGCGTCGGAGACGCGCAGGATGATCGCGGATAGGAGAAGATGCAGGAACCTTATTCTCCCAATCCCCTCAGCTCCTCCGCCGGGAAAATATGCTTTTTGTTGCAGAATCGGCAAGCAACTTCCAGTTCCTCCGCCTTGCCCTCGGCCACCTGCTCGGAGAGCATTTCTTCGATCTGCTTCTGTCCCAGTGCGGCGATGGCGCCCAGCATGCGTTCGCGACTGCAGTTGCACTGGTATTCGACTTCCAGCTCGTCGAAGATGTCAAAGGGGATGTCGCGCAGAGCCAGCGATGCGATGGATTCCAAACTGCGGCCCTCGTCAAACAAACGGGATACATTGGCCAGCAGGGGAATGTTCTTTTCCAGTTGCGTAATTACTTCCTCATCTGCAAAAGGAAGCAACTGAATCATGACGCCGCCCGCCGCACGGCAGGTACCGTCCACGTCAACAAGCACGCCAAGCGACAGGACGGTGGGAATCTGCTCGCTTTGGGCATAGTAGGAGGCGATGTCCTCAGCTACCTCGCCGGTGACCAGCGGAATGGAGCCGGTATACGGCTCACCCGTGCCGTTGTCGCGGATGATGGTCAAAAGGCCCTTGCCGACCGCACCGCCCACGTTGAGCTTGCCGTCAGAACGCAAAGGAAGATCGACCTCGGGGTTTTGAATATAACCGCGCACGTTGCCGTAGTAGTCTGCGGCGGCCAGCACACGGCCGGCGGGGCCGTCACCGCCGAGCGTGACGGTCAAAGAATCATTTACTTCGCCCGCCATGCTGCCCATGATGGAGGCGGCGGTCAGAAGACGACCCAGCGTTGCGCTGGCCGTGGGGGTGGTATGATGGATGGAAATTGCCTCGTCGACAATGGCACGGGAATCAATGACGTGAATACGGGCGCTGCCGTCTCGTGTCATGCCGCGCAGAATGGTGGATGCTGCCATGTTGTTGAATTGCTCCTTGTGTTTGTGATTTACTTGATGGCGCGAGCAACAAAATAGTAACGCTCGCACTCTTCTTTCGGCTGTGAAAAATCCCAAGCGCCAAAACAGCCCAAAATTTCAAAGCCGGTTTCTTTTAATATCATTTCGAGTTGCTCTCTGGTATAGCAACGCTCGGTTTGCATCTCGTCCGAACGGTCGTATCCTCCGTCTTCCCGTTCTTCAAACAGGGAAAGATCAAAGGTGCAAAGGTTGGTTTCTTCGTCAAAATGATTTTGCCAACCGCAATAAACCGAACGAGCGGATCCGTCCTCGTCGGTCCATTCGTCCTCCAAAATATACGCGTTGTCGCCGTAAATATGCTTGAATTTGTATGGCGTGTTGACATCAAACAAAAACAGACCGTCTGGATCCAAATAATTATGAACCGTGGAAAACGTGGTACGGACATCGCCTTCGCTGAGCAGATAGTTGATGCTGTCCAAGCAACAGGTGATAGCGCCGACCGTGCCGTACAGCTCGAATGAGCGCATATCTTGCAACAGAAACAGCGCGCCCTCCAGCGACTGTTCGTCGGCACGCTCCCAGGCAACCGACAGCATATCGGGGCTGGCGTCTACGCCGATCAAATCATATCCTCGGCGCAACAACTCCAGCGTCATGCTTCCTGTCCCACAAGCGAGATCTAAAATAAGCTCCGGCTTTTGTGCAAGATATTTTGCAAAGCAGGTCTCGACAAAATCAGCCCAGGCAGCGTAATCAATTTCAGCGTTCAAACGGTCATATACGCGCGCAATCGCGCCGTATGCGTCAAAAATGTTGTCTGATTGTGGCATGATGATATCCTTTTTGAGTTAACGATTGCGCCAGTCGCGTTTTTCTTGCAGTTGCAGAATATCCAGCACTTTGTCGTAGCCATCCGTGCTGTAGCGCAAAGAGCGGTTGACGCGACTGATGGTTGCTGTGGAAAGACCTGTGCGCTCAGCGATTTCGCTGTAAATCAGCCCTTCCTTGAGCATCTTAGCGGCCTGCAAGCGCTGGGCCATTTCCTGAAGCTCAAACGGTGTGCAAAGATCGTTGAAAAAATGATAGCAGTCGTCTATAGTCTCCAAAGTCAGAATGCCTTTGAATAAGAATTCCAGGCGAGCGTCGCGAGTTTCGTCTCTCATAATGGTGTACTCCTTTGTCTTCTTTTCGGGGGGCGCGGGGGTACGATAGTATCTTTATTTTATCACAGTTGCGCGTCAAAGTAAAGTCTTTTTTTGCATTTGATTGTTTTTGTTTGATTTTGCCGAATTTTCGTCTCTCTTTGTTTGGCAAAGCGCATTTTCTTGTTGACTTTCAAGGCCAAATGCGATATAATAAAATCAAAGAAACGGGGGATTCCCTAACAAAGGAGATTTTGATTATGGTTCGTTTGGGTGTCGATCTTGGTGGTACCAATATTGCAGTCGGTATTGTCGATGAAAACTATAAAGTAATACATAAAGATAGCGTGCCTACACAGGCATCTCGTGCTCCGGAAGCGATTGTAGATGATATTGCGATGCTCTGCCGTCGCGTGTTGGCAGATCAGGGCCTGACCCTGTCTGACGTCGGCGGTGTTGGTATTGCCGCTCCCGGTACCATCAACAGCCGTGACGGTTACGTGGAGTATGCAAACAATCTGCCCTTCATTCATTTTCCCATCGTTCCCCTTCTGAAGGAAAGATTGGGTGACATTCCCACATTTGTGGATAACGATGCCAACGCGGCGGCTTGGGGAGAGGCGATCGCCGGCGCCGCTAAGGGTACGGCCAATTCCGTTATGATCACGCTGGGTACCGGCGT
>JAZQUX010000097.1:0-5357 GCA_045631585.1 Eubacteriales bacterium
GCTGTTTGGACTTGTCTTCCTAAGACCCTTGGCCTCCGACTTATTAAACCCTTTGGTCCGCTTTCTTGGTTCGTTCTTTGTCGGATGACAAAGAATGAACACCAAACCGCACAGCGCGGCGCGAAGCAGTACGCGCGTCAAAAGAAGAAGTTGTGTGAAATTTAGCTAAACTTTCTGCAACTTCCTAGCCGTACGCGCGTGGGCAGGAAAAGCTGTAAAAAATTAGCACCCCTATCAAAAAAGCATCTGCCGTTTGGCAGATGCTTTTTTGTGTCTTATCTTCAATTATACTGCTCTATCAGCGTATTCAAACGATCAATCGTCTCCTCACGTTGACTTGCCAATCCATCCCACTGGGAAGCAACACCCGCTTCTCCCGTGGCAGTAATACGAAGAACCTTATCCATCAAACTCAGCGGATCGTACAGCAATCCAATATCATACGCACGATTCTCAAAGATGATCGAAAGCATCTCCTTGGACTCCGCATCGCGTGTGCCGCGGTTCTGAATCACAACCTCATAAAAATCGCTGTAAATCTCATAATACGAGAAGTAACTCAGCAGCTCCAGCGCCGCGCCAATGGTCTCTTGGTTGTTGATGTTGGTATTGATCACAGCAAACATACTGTCGTGATACGAGGAAACCGGTCCGTAGTATTTCTGCTGTTCCTCCTCATACATCGGAAGCGGCAGAATACCGTAATCATCCACCATGTCACGTATCAGCATACATCTTTTCAGCTTGTCAAACGTAAACAGCGAACTGCCGTCAACAAAGGTCGGGGCATCCTGCATCAGATGGTTGTTCCAAGTAAAGTCTGCATACATGATCGTATTCAGATTGTCAATCATGACCGTATACGTGTCATCCGTACCGTAGCTGTAATACACCAGTCCGTCCTCGTCTCTGGACATAAACTTGCGGCCGGCGGCCAGGTACAGCATGTGTACCGGGTCATCGTTGGTGATCAAGCCGTAGATATCGTTCTTATCCATCACGTCATCACCATTGGGCTGGAGCGCCAGGGACGCGTACTCGGCCATTCGCTCGATTGTCCACGCATAATTGCGAACGTCATCATAAATACTATCCAGCTCCAAGTCCTTGGCCATGTCAATGTTATAGAACAAAACCATGGTCGCGCTCTTGTCGATCAACAGCATATCGGAAACAGCAAATTCCACGTAATTTCCCAGCGAAAGCTCTTCCAAGGCATTGTCTACCCACCAAGGATGATCAAAATCAACGTAGGGCAACTCTGCCATATTCATAAAGAACTCCTGACCCATCAGCTTTTGCGCGCTGTGACCCATCGTGTCCACCAGCTGATAATCCGTGCTTCCCGTTTGGATGATTTGGGCAAGCAAGGTCGGAAGCTGCATATATTCCACGTAATCACACGTGACCGTGATGCCATATTCCTCTTCCAGCCAAGCGGCGCGATCAAAAATATCGTCGCCGATCAAATCACCCGGCGCCACCTCCATGCCGCTGGAGGGAACAATCTCATCCCAAGGGTTGGTCCACTCGTGGTTGCCCGTCGTGTAGTGAAGCACATTGAATTCACCCGCCACGCCGTCCGTGGGAATATCGGGCTCTACCTTGCCTTCCGGCACGTCATCCGGCGTGTCATCGGGCGTGTCATCGGGCTTATTTTCTTCTTCCTTGCCGGGGGTATCCTCGGTGCCGTCGTTTGAGGGCTGATCGGGGGTTTGATCGTCCGGCGTCTCAGGCGTCGTGCAAGCCAAAAGACCAAAACACAGCAGACACGCCATGAGCAAAGAAAGCATTTTCAAAAAAGAACGTTTCATACAAAATCCTTCCCATCATTAGATAGTATTACATTTTTTTATTGTAGCATAAAAAAATGGGCTTGTCAAGAACAAGCGGTATAAAATTAGGGTTGTGCGAGCAAAATAACAACCATTATCATAAACCTCAAGAAGAAAGGAATTTCTTATGACAAACGTCTCAACCACACACCCGCAGCCGATGCATAAAAAAGAAGGCTTTTTTGCCTTGCTTCAGCGTGTCGGGCGCGCTTTTATGCTTCCCATTGCTCTGTTGCCCATTGCCGGACTTCTTTTGGGCATCGGCGCTTCTTTGACCAACGCCACCATGCTCCAAGAATACAATCTGGTGGGCATTTTGGGCGAGGGCACGATCCCTTACGCGATTTTCTCGCTTCTTTCTTCGGTCGGATCGGTCATTTTTGATCATCTCCCCATCATTTTTGCCATGGGTGTGGCGCTGGGCATGGCGCAAAACGAAAAAGCGACGGCCACACTGTCGGCCGCGATTGCGTTTTTTGTCATGCACGTGACCATTCACTCCTTGCTCTCCCTGACCGGCAAGCTGGCGCCGGGGGCCTTACCCGAGGGGACGGTGGCGAGCGTTGTGGGCATCACCTCGCTTCAAATGGGGGTATTCGGCGGCATTATTGTCGGGCTTGGTGTCGCTTATCTAACCAATCGTTTCTACAAAATCAAGCTCCCCGCGGCACTCTCCTTTTTCGGCGGCTCTCGGTTCATTCCCATCATTTCGACCTTAGTTTATATTGTCGTGGGCGGCGTGATGTTTTTGGTGTGGCCTTACGTTCAAAACGGAATTTTCGCTTTGGGCAACGTTGTGTTAAAGTCGGGCTACGCCGGGACCTTGATTTACGGTTTTATTGAGCGTATTCTCATTCCCTTTGGTCTTCATCACGTATTTTATCTTCCTTTTTGGCAGACGGGCGTGGGCGGATCGGCGATTATTGACGGCATTCGGGTGTTTGGCGCGCAAAATATTTTCTTTGCCGAGCTGGCATCGTCCTCCGTCACTCGATTTTCGGTCGAGGCCTGCCGGTTTATGAGCGGCAAGTTCCCCTTGATGATCTTCGGGCTTCCCGGCGCGGCGCTGGCCATGTACAGCACGGCCAAGCGCGAGCACAAAAAGCTGGCCGGCGGATTGTTATTTTCCGCGGCGCTGACGTGTGTTTTGACGGGCATCACCGAGCCGCTGGAGTTCACCTTTTTGTTTGTCGCTCCGGTGTTATACGTCATTCACTCGGTGTTTGCGGGGGTGGCTTATATGCTGATGCACATCTTGGGCGTTGGGGTTGGCATGACTTTTTCGGGCGGCGTGATTGATTTGTTGCTATTTGGCGTATTGCAGGGCAACGGAAAAACCAACTGGGTGATGATTCCCTTGGTGGGCATATTCTATTTTCTCGTTTATTTTCTTCTGTTCCGTTTCCTCATTCGCAAGCGCGATTATGCGACGCCGGGGCGGCAGGTGGAGGGCGAGGAGGTTCGTCTTTACACCCGCGCGGATTATGATCAAAAGAAGGGAACCGAACCGACGAAGGCGGGGAACCGTGGCAAGGCCGAGCTTATTTTGGAGGGCTTGGGCGGAAAAGAGAACATTTTGGCGCTGGACTGCTGTGCGACGCGGCTGCGGGTGAGTGTAGCGAACGGGGAGATGGTATCGGAGGAGTTACTCAAGCGGAGCGGAGCGTTGGGAGTGATTCGCAAAGGCGGCGGGGTACAGGTGGTGTATGGGCCGCAGGTAGCGGTGATTAAGAGTGAGGTGGAGGAGGTTTTGGGGGAGGTTTAGCTAAATTTCAAGCGACTTCTCCTTTTGACGCGCGGGGGGATATACTGATTTTTTTTGCAACTTCGTAGCCGGACGCTCACACTGCTTCGCGCGTTCGCGGTTTGCGCTTATGTCCTTTCTTTGTCGCTGAACAAAGAAAGGACGAAAGAAAATCAGCTCGGACGTTCCCTCCGAGGCCTCCCTCCCTTTGCCGCTCTGCAAAGAAGGCTTGGGAGAAAAATATAAAAGTTTTAAGTGCATCGCTCGCCGCATGGCCACCACGAGCGGCAGGCGTAAAAAAGCAAGAAATTTTGCTGAAATAGGGCGCGGAGAACGAGAGCGAAAAGTTTTACCAAGGTGCGTTGCGTGACACTTCAGTGAGCGCGGCTTTCTTTAAGCCGTGCTCGCAAAAGCTGAAGTTGTTTACTTCCGCGAAAAAATGAGTGAAGCGATAGCGGAACGGTTTTCGCGCTCCGGGTTTACAAAGGGCAATCGGCCCTTTGGTTTCTTTTCTTTCGCCATTTCTTTGTGAAAATACAAAGAAATGGCATGAAAACACACACCGAGCGCGCGTAGCTGTGCGAGGCTGTAGGAGAAGACGTGTAAAATTTAGTTTTTCTTCATCTCCCGCCGTTCAGCCACCACGCGCGGCATTCGTGCCAAACAGTGCGATCGTAATTAGGAAAAGTTGCAAAACATTTAGATCCCCCCAAACAAAAAACCGGGAACTCTTCCAAGTTCCCGGTTTTGTCATATCTTCTTATCTCTGTACTCTTCCGCTCGCGTTGCCGCCCGCCAAAGACTTGACCTCGTCAACGCTTACCATATTATAGTCGCCCTCAATCGAGTGCTTCAAGCAGCTGGCCGCTACCGCAAATTCAATCGAATCCTGCGTCGAATAGCCCATCAGCTGAGAATAAATCAATCCGCCGCCAAAGCTGTCGCCGCCGCCGACACGGTCTACAATGTGCATCCGATACGTCTTGGAGAAGCAGTAGTTTTCTCCGTCGTACAGCATACCCGCCCAGTCGTTATCGTTGGCGCTAATCGAAGAACGCAGGGTAATGGCTACCTTCTTAAATCCAAATTTCTCCATGAGCTGTCTTGCCACGCTCTTGTAACCCTCATGGTCAACCTTGCCCGCATTGATGTCGGTGTTCTCGGCATCGATGCCAAACACGTCATGCGCGTCCTCTTCGTTGGAAATGCAAACGTCAACGTAAGGCATCAGCTCGGTCATGGTGGCGCGAGCCTCGTCGCGCGTCCACAGCTTTTTGCGATAGTTCAGGTCACAAGAAACGGTGATGCCTCGTTCCTTGGCCGCCTTACAAGCATCTAGGCAAATGGAGGCCACGGTAGGATTGAGCGCGGGGGTGATACCGGTGAAATGGAACCAATCCACGCCCTCGAAAATGGCGTTCCAATCGAAATCGGAGGACTGTGCCGTCCAAATGGAGGAATACGCGCGGTCATAGATGACCTTGGAGGGGCGCTGGCTGGCGCCCTTTTCCAGATAATAGATGCCCACGCGGTCGCCGCGACGGACAATCATGGAGGTGTCAACGCCAAACTTGCGCAGGGAGTTGACGGCCATCTGACCGATTTCATGCTTGGGCAGCTAGTGACGAAAGCGGCATCCAGGCCGTAGTTGGCCAGCGAGACGGCCACGTTGGCTTCACCGCCGCCAAAGGTGGCGCCAAAGCTGTCCGACTGAACAAAACGGTTATAGCCCTCGGGGGCCAGGCGAAGCATCAGCTCGCCGAATGTTATGACTTTTT
>JAZQUX010000098.1:0-8737 GCA_045631585.1 Eubacteriales bacterium
GGTATAATAATACATTATAATGGGATGGTGTGGCATATCACCACACCACAAAGGACAAAACTTGATCAAGAGAGGTAATATGTATGGCAGCAATGACGAGAAGACAGGCTCGCGAGGCAGTGTTTGAGCTTTTGTTTGAAACGGATTTTGATAATACCCGCGACCCAGCCGAGGTACTGGCGCTGGCTCGTGAGGACAGAGATATCGGAGAGGACGGCTACGTTGAAAAAACGTATCTTGGCGCCATGGAACACCGCGCTGTGCTGGACGTTTTGCTGAGTAAATTTTCCAACGGCTGGAAGACCGACCGTATGTCGCGTGTCAGTCGTGCTGTGCTGCGCCTTGGCACATACGAAATGCTGTATTGCAAGGATATTCCGACGAACGTTTCGCTCAATGAAGCGGTTGAACTGACCAAAAAGTTCGACGATCCCAAAGCACGTGCTTTTGTCAACGGTGTGCTCAACAGCATCAAAAACGAAATCGAGAAAAGCGGTGCTGACACAGTGATTGCCAACTGCGAAGCGGCCCTGGCCGAAGCAGAGCAACCCACCGCCGAAACCGCCGAGACGAACGAAACCGATGCGTAACGGTGTATACGTCGGTATTGATACCAGCAACTACACAACGTCCGTGGCCTTGGCAGATGAGAACGGTAATATTTTAGCCAATCTCAAGCGCCCTTTGCCCGTCAAGGAGGGGGAGCGCGGCCTGCGCCAAAGTGACGCGGTATTCTCCCACATCAGAAACCTTCCCGGCCTGATGGAAGAGCTGGGTGTGTTGCTTCATCCTGCTGACGTTGATGAGATGTCTGTGTTGGGTGTGGGATATTCTGCTACACCGACCAGAGCCGAAGGATCGTATATGCCCTGCTTTCGCGCAGGCGAAGTAGCGGCAACGTCTTTTTGCGCCGCAACGGGAGCACCTTTGGTAAAGACAACCCACCAAGAAGGTCATGTGATGGCGGCTCTGTATTCTGCGGGCGCGATGGAAATGCTAGCGGATACCGATTTCGTGGCATTTCACGTGTCGGGGGGGACGACGGATGTGCTGTATGTTCACCCGACACCCGATGGATTTGAAATCACTCTCATCGGTAAATCGCTCGACCTTCATGCAGGGCAGGCGGTTGACCGCATCGGAGTTTCTCTCGGCCTTTCCTTCCCCTGCGGAAAGGAATTGGAAGTCTTGGCCGCGGCCAACGATCAAAAGATTCCTAAGCCTCGCATTTGCGTCAAAGGCTTGGATTGCCACTTATCCGGGCTTGAAAATCTTGCATTAAGCCTATACGAAGCAACCAAGGACAAAGCACTTACAGCAGCCTATACGTTGGATTTTATTGGATATACTCTGTATGAAATGGCAAAGGAAGTGCGCCGTCGCTATCCCGAGATCCCCCTCATTTTTGCCGGGGGTGTCATGAGTAATCGCCGTATCCAGGCAATGCTTGGCGCTCGCTTGAAGAACACTTGCTTTTCCGAGCCGGCGTTTTCCGCCGATAATGCGGCCGGCGTGGCTCTTTTGTGCCGAAAACAACTGACAAAATAAATTTTACCGTGCGAAAGGAGTGATTGCCGTGAGAGACGCTGTATTTTCCATATCCGAAATCAACGAATATGTGCGTATGGTACTCGATGGCGATCCGAGACTTCGCCGCGTATGGTTGCGAGGAGAAATCTCCAACTTTACCAACCACTATAAAACGGGACATTTTTATTTTTCGCTCAAAGACGAACAAAGCTCTTTGCGTGCCGTGATGTTTCGTGGCAGTAACAGCCGCTTGAATTTTGTCCCCGAAAACGGTATGCGAGTGTTGGTGTGCGGTGATGTTCGCGCCTATCCTCGCGACGGACAGACGCAGATCGTAGTTACTGAACTGCAACCCGACGGCGCAGGGGCATTGGCCTTTGCCTTCGAGCAGCTTCGTCGCAAATTGGAAAGCGAAGGACTCTTTGACGCCGATCGCAAAAAGCCGTTGGTGAAATATCCCCGCCGCATCGGCATTATCACATCCCCGACGGGCGCGGCCATCCATGATATCATTCGCATCGCGGGACGACGCTATCCGTTGTGCGAATTGATCCTGTTTCCTGCCTTGGTGCAGGGGGCGGGAGCTTCGGAATCGCTTTGCATCGGCGTTGAATTTTTCAACTCCGTCGATTTGGTGGATGAGATTATCATTGGCCGAGGGGGCGGTTCTGTGGAGGACTTGTGGGCCTTCAACGATGAACGGCTTGCCAGAACGATTGCCGCATCGCGATTGCCGGTGATTTCGGCGGTGGGGCACGAATCAGACGTGACCATCTGCGACTTTGTTGCCGACCATCGAGCGCCCACGCCCAGCGGTGCCGCTGAAATGGCGTTGCCGGATCAGGCGGAATTGGTGTCCGTCTTGGAAAGCAGAGAAGGGCGCTTGCACCGCGTGGCCGAGCAATATTTGTCCGGCGCAAAACAGGCCTTGGCGCATCGTGCCGAGCATCGTCTTCTGACGTCTCCCAACGCGCTGATTGACGAGCGCCGAATGCACCTTTGTATGCGGGAGGAGCGGTTGGATCGCTTTGCCGTGTCTGCCACGGAACGGGCAAGAGCGATGCTTTCTGCTCGCGCGACAAAACTGGAAGCACTGAGTCCTTTATCGGTACTGTCACGCGGTTATGCGATGGTCAGTGATGAGGATGGGGCACTTCACACCCGAGTGAAATCGCTGGCGGTGAATGACAAAATTGCACTACACTTTGCCGACGGAAATGCAATGGCGACCGTTACGTCGGTAGAACAATCTCACTAAGAAGGAGACGGATATGACAATTGCAACATCCGATCAATATACAAAAAAAGAGGCGCCCACCTTTGAGGTTTGCTTGAAGCGGCTGGACGAAATCATTGCATCTTTGGAAAAGGATCAGGTGCCTTTGGACGAATTGATGAAGTTATATGAGGAGGGCGTGGGCCTGTTGCGTCACGCCAACGAACAACTGGAAGCGGCGGAGCAAAAAGTGAAAATGCTCAAAATATCCCCCGATGGCCAAAAAGCTCGCCTTGTTTCGTTCGACGAGGAGGACAAGGAGTGACACGTCAGGAATTATTGACCCGTCTGGGAGATGACATTGCCAAGGTGGAGAGGGCGTTATCTGAACGATGTTCTGCCTTTGACTGCGAGGGCCTGATGAGCAACGATGAGCATCTTTGTGCCCTGAAGGAAGCGCAGGATTATAGTCTTTTGGGCGGTGGTAAGCGGATTCGCGCCGCGCTCACGCTGGAGGTTTGCCGCTTGCTCAAAGGAAATGAGGCGTCTGCGCTCGGGTTTGCCTGCGCGCTGGAGATGATACACGCGTACTCGCTGATCCACGACGATCTTCCTTGCATGGATAATGACGATTTGAGGCGTGGAAAGCCGACGTCGCATAAAGTATTTGGAGAAGCAACCGCTATCTTGGCGGGAGATTCCTTGCTGACCGATGCCTTTTCGGTAGCGGCGGCGCAAAAGGATGATATCGCGGCCTTGCGAGCCGTCCGTACGTTGGCCTGCGCGGCCGGAAGTATGGGCATGGTTGGTGGACAACTGATGGATTTGCGGGGAGAGAGCGAACGCTTGTCTATGCAAATGCTGTGCTTGTTGCACGCCCGTAAGACGGGGGCATTGATTCGCGCAGCGGTACAGTTGGGCGCGATTGCCGCCGGCTGTGATGAGCAAAGTCCAATTTGGCTTGCGTTGACAACGTATGCCGAGCGTATCGGCCTTGCATTCCAAGTGATTGACGATCTTTTGGATGTGACGGCGGATGCGGCCCTGTTGGGAAAATCCAAAGGAAAAGACAAAGAAGAAAATAAGACGACGTTTTTGACTTATTATACCGTCGAGCAAGCAAGAGACTACGCCCGTCGTTTGACGGACGAGGCCATCGAGGCAGTTCACTCCTTTGACGAGGAAGGACTGCTCCGGGCGCTGGCTATTTATCTTGCCGAGCGGGTGTATTGATCGGAGAAAGGAAGATTGGCGATGCGCGTTGACGTTTATTTAACTCAATATGGTTACGCGCAAAGCCGCGCTCGCGCCCAACAGCTCATCTTTTCCGGGCAGGTGATGCTGGATGGTGTAACGGTGGAAAAGGCGGGTGCTGTGGTGGATGAAACCTGTCCGCACACCGTAGAGATCGGCCAGGACATTCCTTACGTTGGCCGCGGCGGCTGCAAGCTGGAAGCGGCGCTGGATGCGTTCAATTTGGACGTCAAGGGCGCGTGGGCGGTAGACATCGGTGCCTCCACGGGCGGTTTTACCGATTGCTTGTTGCGCCGCGGTGCAGAGCGTGTGTATGCGATTGATTCCGGCGCAGGACAGCTGGCTCCTGCGTTACTGCTCGATCCCCATGTGATCAATATGGAAAAATGCAACGCCCGCTACCTTTCCTGTGATGCCCTTGGTGAGGAATTTGTCCGGCGAGGCGGGGCAGATGTTGTTGTGATGGACGTGTCGTTCATCTCTCAAACATATCTTCATCCCGTCATTGCCTCGTTGCTCGCGCCCAACGGCGTGGCAGTAACGTTGATTAAGCCTCAGTTTGAAGTGGGACGGGAGCGCTTGGGAAAACGTGGAATTGTCAAAGAACCCAAGTGGCGTCGAGAGGCTGTGGAAAAGATTTTGGAGAGCGCGTCGGCAACGGGACTTTTGCCAACCGCGCTGATTCGATCCCCGATCGAGGGAGGAGACGGCAACGTCGAATATTTGGTTTTACTTAAAAAAGCAAGTGATATTCAAACAAAATGTCTGACGGCAAATATGCTGGATGTTGCGCTGTTTCGCTCCTGATTTGAAACGAGAATGATCCGACCAAATGGTCGATAGCATATATTACGTATCGTCAAACGCAAACACTGCGTTGGAAGGAGACATACCCCTGATGAAAAAAATTGCACTGATTACCAATTTCAATATTGCGGATAAGGTCAATGCGGCCATTGCTGTGACACAAAAGCTGCGCGAATACGGTTGCGAGGTGATTACCCCTTCCTATAACCGTGAAAAAATCGCCCGTCACCGCTTTGCCAAAGGACGGCTGGAATTGACCTATGTATCTCAGGATGCCATGTATTCTGAGGCCGAGCTGCTCATTATTTTGGGCGGAGACGGCACGATTTTGGAAGCATCCCGCCGCGCCGCTATGCGAAAGATTCCCATTTTGGGGATCAATCTCGGACATTTGGGGTATATGGCAGAGCTGGAGTTGGATGAGCTGGATTTGCTTGAAAACTTGTTCAACGGCGAATATACCGAAGAAAAACGCTCGATGATCAGCGTTGAGATTTTGGACGAAGAAAAAACTCGAATCGCTTCGTTCGCTCTCAACGAGGCTGTGATCACAGGCGGCGCGTCTGTGGCTCGCATCATCGACTTGGAATTGAGCGAGGGAGGGGAATTGATCACCAACTATCGAGCCGATGGCTTGATCGTGGCTACCCCGACCGGTTCTACCGCCTACTCGATGTCGGCGGGAGGTCCGATTGCCGATCCTCGCATCAACTGTTTGTGCGTCACCCCGATTTGTTCGCACTCTCTGACGGCCCGCCCGCTTGTTTTTCCGGATGATGCGGTACTGGAAATTCGAAATACCTGCCAGCGAGAGAAAATGCTGTATGTGACGGTAGACGGACGAATCAATTATGAGCTGTACCGTGGTAACATTGTTCGTATTACTCGCTCGCCCATGGTAACTACACTCATTCGATTAAAAAAATACAGCTTTTACCGCAAACTGCGTTCTAAGATGAATAAAGAGTAAGCCGGATTGGTATAGGAAAGGAAAAAAACTGCTATGAAAAAGAATCGCCAAGAGAAAATTTTGGAACTGATCGAGCGTTATCCCATTGGAACGCAGGATGAACTTATCGCCTATTTGAAAGAATATGATTGTAACGCGACACAGGCGACCGTTTCGCGTGATATCCGCGCTTTGAAGCTGATCAAGATTTTGGACGAAGAGGGGAATTATCGATATGTTCTTCCTCAAGCCCAAGAAACCACCAAAGAGAGCAACACTACGCCAAACTACCACAAGACGTATGCCAATTCGATTCTGTCCGTTCGTTATGCGCTCAACAACGTGGTGATTAAAACGACGCCCGGCATGGCATCGGCGGTCGCTTTGATGCTGGATCATACCAACCACGAAATGATGCTGGGAACGGTAGCGGGAGACGACACCATCATTGTCGTCACGCGTAGCATCGAAGAGTCGCAGGCTTTGTGCGACAGTATTGAAGAACAAAGACGATAATTTGAAGGCCATTCGACAGAAAGGAGGCGCGTGATGCTTCGCACGTTGCACATTGAAAATATCGCTGTCATCAAATGCGTGGATATCGCGTTTGATGCGGGCCTTACCGTGCTGACGGGTGAAACGGGCGCGGGTAAATCCATCCTGATCGATAGCGTTGGATTGCTCCTCGGCGGCAAATTTAGCCGCGAGATCATCAGAACGGGGGAAACAACCGCCTCCGTCAGCGCCGTGTTTGATCACCTGTCCGAGGAAACGGTCGAGACGCTCTTTGACCTTGGTTATGCCCCCGATGAGGACGGATGCCTTCTGTTGCGTCGCGTGCTCCATGCCGACGGTAAGAGTAGCTTGCGTCTGGGCGGTCAGCCCATCACTGCCACGCTGGCGCGTGAGATCGGCCGCTATCTGCTGAATATCCACGGACAAAACGACAATCAGCGCTTGCTGCAAAAGTCCACCCACCTGCGCCTGTTGGATGCCATGGGTGACTATGGCAAGGAAAAAACGGCCTACACCGTCGCTTATGAAAAGCTGTGTGCGGTGGATGCCGAGCTTGCTATGTTAGGGCAGAGCGACGCGGAAAAGCTGCGTCTTTCCGAGATGCTGACCTATCAAATCAAGGACATTGAGGCCGTCAAGCTCAAGGCGGGCGAGATTGAGAGCCTGGAGCGTGAGCGCGATCGGCTCAAAAATATCGAAAAGATCGAAAAACACGTGAAATTTGCCGCCACGGTGTTGGATAGCCGTGAAAAGAGCGCCTCGGTTGCCTATCTGTTGGGGCGGGGAAGTTCATCGCTTCGACAGATTGCTGACGTCATTCCCGAAGCAAACGAGATGGCAGAGCGGCTGGATGATATGATGTATCGTGTGCGCGACATGGCCGAAGAGGTGCGCGCTTGGTCGGACGATGATGTGGGGGATCCCACCGCAAGGCTGGACGCCATTGAGAGCCGCCTTGACGTTATTTCCCGCCTGCAGCGCAAATACGGCAAGACCGAGGAGGAAATCCTTGCGTTTCTTGATCGCGCCAAGACCGAACTGGAAGGCCTTGACACTCAGGGCGAGCGCATGGCGGCTCTGGAACAGCAGAGAAAGGCACTTCGCCAAGAATGCCGCTTGCTGGCCGATGCTCTGACCACCTGTCGCCGCGCTGTGGCCGATGAAATTACCGAGCGTATTCGCTCGGAGCTGGCTTACCTCGATATGCCGAAGGTGCGTTTTGCCGTCTCCATCCAAAAAACGGCTGATTTTTGTGCCACCGGTTGCGACGACGTTGAATTTCTCATCGCCACCAACCCCGGTGAACCCTTGCTCCCTATGATCAAGATCGCCTCGGGCGGTGAATTGTCAAGACTCATGCTGGCCCTCAAAACGGTGCTCAACGACCGTGACGGTGTGGGATGCGTTGTCTTCGACGAGGTTGATACCGGTATCTCTGGCAAAACCTCTCGCAAAGTTGGCATCCGCCTTTGCCAAATGGGACGCGACGTGCAGGTCGTCTGCATCACCCATGCAGCACAGATCGCCTCTTTGGCCGATACCCACCTGTTGATCGAAAAGAACGAAATCGACGGTCGCATGGAAACGAGCATTCGTGCCTTGGACGACGAGAGCCGCGTGGATGAAATCGCGCGCATTCTCGGCGGCATCGAAGTCACCGAAACCCAGCGCACCGCGGCGAGAGAGATGATTGCGGAGAGAAAAAGTATTTCCTGAGATTTTCAGAACCGCCTCTGTCGACGCTCACACTGCGCTTCGCACGCGCTCGCAGATGTTTTTTGATCTTCATTCTTTGCCGCGCGGCAGCCGCAGAAGGCAAAAAACTTGCGGGTTTCTTAAGGGTATTAGACCCTTAAGCTGATTTTCTTTTGCCATTTCTTTGTTCAGCGACAAAGAAATGGCATGAAGTAGCACACCGAACGCGCGCAACAAGGTTGCGCTGTGTGAGGCTGTAGAAGAAGTTGTTGAAAATATAGGAGCCCCCATGCCCAAACCCATTAAAACCAACGCCATGCGCCAGCTTGACGCCGCCCGCATCGCGTATGAGCCCAAAACCTACGAGGTCGACGAGAATGATCTTTCGGGCGTCCATATTGCCGAGCAGATCGGCCTCCCCTTTGAGCGCACCTTCAAAACGCTGGTCGCCACGGGGGATAAGACCGGCCCCTTGGTCTTTTGCCTGCCCGTTCACCGCGAGATCGACCTCAAAAAGGCCGCTCGCGAAACGGGCAACAAACGCATAGAGATGGTGCACGTCAAGGATCTTTTGGCCCTGACGGGCTATATCCGCGGCGGCTGCTCGCCCATCGGGATGAAAAAGCAGTTTCCCACCTATCTGCACGAGAGTGCGCTGCAATTTGAAAAGATCACGGTCAGCTCGGGCATGCGCGGTGCGCAGCTTTTGCTGGCAGTTGCGGATCTGATCCCCTTTGTGGGTGCAAAAACCGCAGATCTTGCCGAATAAT
>JAZQUX010000099.1:0-2694 GCA_045631585.1 Eubacteriales bacterium
GGATGCTTCTACCGCGTCCTCATCAAGCAGCTCATAGAAATCTCCTACGCGGATAAGAGCCATACGGTCGGGATAGTGAGTTTTCGTAATCGTAAATCTTTCCCAAACATCGGTCTTTGCGGGTATGAAAAGCTTCTCAACGTCGCTCTCCAAAAGGATTTCTTCTGCTTCTTCATCTTCATTCATAGAGAAGCGAAGATCTCCTCGGTTCTCTGCTCGTGCTCGATCTGCGGCAAGAGCTTTTCGATCTCACTCTTGCAACGATCAAAGCTATCAAGGTACTGATTGGCATTGCGGTGACGTCTCATATCAATAAGTCTGTCATTCTCGATGGCGGACTCAAGACCCGTCACATATCCCAAGATATTCGGGATCGAGGTCTTTTTGAGGATCTTTTCGGGTATGCGCTTTGCCTGCTCTTTGCACCATTGGTAGGTCTCATTGGCTTGGTAGATCTCAAGCGTTTTCTTTGCTGCTTCTCTGATAGCATCCGCATTTGCCACATAATTTTGCGGCACCTCGGGAGGTATCTCGCGTTTGAAAATCTCGGGAAGATTATCTTCTCCTACCATATCCATAATCTGTCTACGGTAATAAATGATATGATTGCGAAGCAAATTCATATTGCCGCCATCTTCCCAAAACGGATCGCTTCCGCCCTCCGTGTTATAGCGTTCCCATGTCTTGTACTCGTTCTCTATCATAGCAACAAGCGACTCAACCGTAGGCTCGTTTTTCTTGCCCTTTTTCAGTTGCTTGGGTGGTGTCCCCGGCTTTCGCGTATCCACCTTAAACTCAACCTTTGGTGCAGGTTTCGGCTCTTTCAAAAGCCCATCATTCAGAGGGTTCTCACGGATACGCTTAAGGAAAGTATCAAGCTCCATTTCAAGAGGAATGAGTGTACCGTCAAAGAGCTCCACCTTTTCTCCTGCAAGTGACAAAATCTCATATTCGTCCTTGCCGATGTGTACTGTCACACCAAGGTGCAGATCGTACTCTGTGTCGGGTAATTCTTCGATGATAGGCTCGTTTACCTCTGCGGTGCGTTCTTGTACTACTTCCTTCTTCTCGGGCGCAAAGGGCGTTTTCTTACGGTAGGGAGAGCCGGGGAACATATTATACCTGCCCTCGGAATAATCCTTTACGGTATCAAGGATTTGCTTATCTCGGTTATAACTTTCCGTGCCCGGGAACTGTTTATCCAAGGCTTCTTGCATCATTTCTATGATGTCAAGTAAACGGTCTTTGCTCTCAATCTGCTTTGCAATATCATTGACTGCGCCCCAAAAATCCGTCGTTGTTTTGACGTCATAAGGATAGCGCACGTCAAGCATTTTGTCCGAATAAAAGCTCTTGATCTTCCAACCAATATCTTTTCTTTCGTAGTTATCCATTTCGGCTTTGTCCTTGTCGGACAAATATACGCCTTTTCGGATAAACTCGTCGATACGCTTGGCTACCTGCGTCCATTTGAGGTGCATACCCACATTACTTCTGCAAAGTCCTCCGTAGATCACCCAGCCTTTTGCATTGTGATCGTCACCAAATCTATCAGTCAATGAACCACCCGTACCGAAACTGTCCGAAAGGTGCTTGGCTCGTTTGGTCTGATCTTTCTCTTTCAAGAAGAAAGAGTAATGCTTAAGTTTGGTATCGGTTCTATGACTCAGCAGGGTGTCATCGAACTTATCCTGCGTAACAAAAAGTTTAGGCGGAAGGATATACGGGTCTGCATCGGGAAAGTCAATAGGCTCTCTCAAGTGCATATCCAAGTAAGAGAAATACGGCTCTACATTTTCCGCATAGCGAAAATGCGGAGGATATTTTTCAAGCAGAGGTATTTTCGCTCTCAGTTCCCTCACCTGCCGCGCAGCTTTTTCGGGATCGTCCATATTCTTTATGAACAGATCTCTTGCTTCATAGTTCATCAAGGACTTATTCAGCCAAAACTTCTCCTCATTGGGCAACTCACCAAAGCTGTCAATCAAAAGAGAGTGAACCTTATCTTTTATCAGTTCACTCCATACCTCTTTAGCCTTTTCTGCTTCTTGCTGTGAGAGATATTGACCCAAGTTCATCAGTTCTCTGACTCTCTTGTCTACAATATCCCAAGGTATCAGCACGGAACTGTATTCCGATACTCTATCTCCGGTAGATATACGGATACCCGCATCATCCCATTTAGCGGAATAGTTCTTATCGTCAACCGTAATACCGACACTATCGCTCTGATATTCGCGGCGCAGATAAGGAATCGTTTCTTCGCTGCCTTTGGCTCTGCGATAATACTCATAGATACGCATATTGCTATTTCGGGTACAACCGCCAAGCCTTAACAGCTCGTCGATAACCTCCTGCGAGATCCGCATCTGACTTGTGCTATCTGCTTTCTCTTGAGGTGCGCTTTCTGCTGCCGTCTGTACCTCGGGCATATCCATATCAAAGAGAGACATTTGGTGGTCTTCCTTGACCACGGGCTTATCAAGGTAATTCTTATCGGTGATAAGTGCCTCAACAAGTCTTGTGACAAACGCCCAATCCATACGGTTCTCTGCCGTTCTCGACGTGAAGCTACCCGTATAGAGAAGCAGGCTTTCATCATCGGCTCTGTAACCGAGATGATCTTCTGTTCCCTGCTTGTAGAACTCCGCAAAAAGTAAAGGCGGGTATGCACTCTTTACATACTCCGCCTTT
>JAZQUX010000100.1:0-5405 GCA_045631585.1 Eubacteriales bacterium
CACAGAACGACATGGCTACGATCCGACTTCTCCCAAAGATTGGCATTTGGATCTTTTCTGAATGCTGCAATCTTTGCGGTAGGCAAGTCGCACATTGGCACAAGCTCGCATGCCTCAAGTAAATTGGCGGCGATCTCGCAAGCGTCAAGTAACTTCGTTTTGTCGCTACGGCGGTAGTCAAAGATATCGGAGGTATATTCCTTCAGTGCTGTACGGATGAGAGCGAGAGCATGATCAGCCTTGCCTTCCCTATTGGGATTGGGCGGCACGATAGCACATGTCTCACCTCTGTTCCTGAAACAGCCAAACATAGCAGATATGGTGGCCGCATCGCGTATAGTACCATCGGGATAGAAGATGCCGTGTTCGTCTATGCAACGGCCTTCAATCATCAGATTGAACAGAATCCAACCGATTTTATACTCATTGCAGAATTGAAGCGCCATTTCATACGGATTAGCACGCGCAAGGCATCCGGTTTCAGTCTGTAGAATCTGTCGATTCAGTTTTCTGCCCCATTTTACGGCATGTTCAAAGTTGGCGTGAGCCTTTGCCCGCGAGTCGCTGTAGTCATGAAACGAAATGACATCTATAAGATTGGCTGTACTCTCATCAATTTCCCATGCTGTAGTGTACCCAATGGTCAACAGGCAATTTGGGGCAAGACTGCGAGCCAGCTCGGTTTCTCGGCGCAGGAACATCCAGATTTCTTCAGCACGCTTCTTGCGCTCAATTCCAGATACTCCTGAGATGTAGACATTACAAAGAGGTTCATTCATCATGTCAAACATGAGAAGTCCTGGTTCATCCTTTAGGGATTGCACAATGTCAGTGGTGAAGCGATCTGCGAAATCGAAAGCGGCGGGCTGTACCGACCTCGGATCAAGGCAATTTCCGTTAAAAAGAATCGGCATCGACTTGTAACCGCAAGAATGGCATACCCTAACGAAGTCAACCACCTGTTTAACATACTCATTGCCCTGTTTAGCATATTGGCTAGGGTTTAACCAGAAACGCACTGTATTGAGTCCCACCCGTGCACCGTACGCAAGCTCCTTGCGCACGATGGCCTCGGGCTTTGGATTATAGCAGACACCCCGTATTTTAGAACAGTCTATTGTTGGTTTCTGTGCGGTTGCACAACATGCAGATATCACGATAACGGTTGTTGTGATCAACATATGGGACAATGACATACTCCATCCTCCTTGAATGTCCTATTCTAGGCTTTCCGCAACTCTTCCTATCTTAAATAACAGAACACCGCGCACTATAACATAACACGTTATCTTGTCAAGTATTTTGTTAATTATAGAGTCACTTGCAAAACCTTGTGCACGGGAGGGGCAGCGTCCTCATTGCCCGCGATTCGCCGACGCACGGGCAACGAAGACGTTGCCCACTATTTGCCACCGTCCCCCTAGTCCCGACGGACGCATTGCATGCGTCCGACCTATTGCCCAAAATGAGAATTCACTTCGGAACGATTCTCTCGCTTTTGATGAGACGGAGAATCAATGAGAATATGGGTTGGACTGATTCTCAAGATTACGGAGCAGACGAAATCCTATCCCATCCATTTACATTAACCCAAACCGTACAACGCGCAGCTTGCGCGTTGCATTTTGAAGGATCCCTTCAAGAATCAACAAAAATCATTAAATTAATCAATCATCCACCCACTCTTTTTAACTTATCTCATCTTTTTGAAGGGAGTATCCCCTTGATTTCCCTCGCCTCGTTTACCGCGCAGGCTGCCGCCAAACTTCGCCGACACGGGCTTCGTACCGCCGGGTGCAACGTCTACGCGCAGATTTTCGCCGAGGGCGGTGGAATATCCCCAGAACGAAGTGAGCCGCGCAAGCGGTCGCTAGAGGGGTGGGACTGCGTGGGGCGTACGGTCGTTTTCCCAACGCCAACCGATGCGACGAACGAGATTCTCCGCGCCATCAGCGATGAGGTCAAATTCCTCTATCTTCCCGGTATCCGTTACCGCAAGACCGGCATCGTGTTCTTCGGCCTTGAAAAGCCGGGAACAGCGCACCAACTCGACCTCTTTGCCGATGCATCCACGCCAGCCCCTCGGCAATCGGCACTCTACAAGGCTGTCGATGCCCTCAACGCCAAGTACGGCAAAGGCAAGGTTTTCTCCGCCGCCGAAGGCATCGGCAAAAAGTCATGGCACATGAAAAGGCAAAAGCTCACCCCCAGGCCTACAAACCGATGGGATGAGCTTATAGGTGTGAGGTAATAAGTATAATCGAAAGAACAATACCAATTGCCAAAAATAAAATCCCAGTGATTAACCTAAGATACCGTTCTGCAATAGATAAATGATTGAATAGAGAACCGATCCAGTTTACACCTAAAGCGATAAGAAGCGCAAATATCACCACTGGCAACGACGTGCCGATACCGAAGACAAGCGGCAGAAGAAATGCCGACTCTCGTTCTATCGACATCGGAACAAGAGAACCGAAAAAGAGCGCGGCCGAAGTCGGACAGAAAGCCAATGCAAAAACGGCTCCAAGCGTCAATGCACCCATAAAGCCGTTTTCCGACAGCCGTTTTGCCTGAACGTCAAAACGCCCCTTCCCGACGGTCGGGAGAGTGATTACGCCCAACATTACCGCTCCCACGATGACCATAAGAGGACCAAGAGCGCGATTCAGATATTTCTGAAAGAAATGCGAAAGTTCAGGAACGGCAGCAACCCCTTTGCAAAGAAGCGCGGCAATCATCACATAAACCATCGCTCTTCCAAGCGCATAAAAAAGCCCAGCAAGAAATGTCCTTCTTGGTGAAGCCCCGCGAGAAACAAAACTGACCGCCGCAATATTCGTCGCCAACGGACACGGGCTTATTGCGCAAAGCAATCCGAGATAAAACGATATTCCAATTGCCGCGAGCGTTGTCATTTCGCCACCTCCTTATCAATCATATCTTTTATCTCGCTTTCCAAATATTTGGAAAATTTCTTTTCATCCCGAACCAGTTGCCATACTTTGTCCAGACGCTTAAATGCTTTGCCCCGCGCCAAAACAACAGTTCTCATCGAAAGCGAGTAAGTGGACACGAAATGTTCGTTTGCCTGATCGTCGACATTGACGGATTTAAACACAATGCGTTTTTCAGACAGCGCTTTCCCGAAGCGTGTCTCGACAACGTTTCGCGCCATCTTTTCAATCGCATTGCACGTACGGCATCGTTGCGTTCCATGGAAGTAATAAACAATGAGCGTATTGCCGTCTTTCACAGGCGTAGCCTCATCCGCGCGGCGCGACACGCCGCCGTCTTTGACAACCGGCAAGATAAGCGCCGTTAATGCGAAGATGACGAGAATCGCGCCAAAGAGCCTTCGTGTCCAACTCCCGTTTTTCTGCACCGTTCCGATCCCGTGACAAGCACAACCTATACCGAGATACCGACGGATCTTTTCGGGCGAAATAACTCTACCCGCCGCAACAATCTTTCCATCTACTTCCAAGGCCGGCGTAGACACAATCCCTCGCTCGACGATTTTGTCAATGTCGGTGACCTTTTCAACCGTTGCGGAAACATCAGCTCCTGCAAGCGCCGCGTCAACATTCTTTGCAAGCTGCTGACATTTAGAACACCCCGTTCCGTAAATTTTGATATTCATGGTTTTATCTCCTTATTGGTTATGATTTTCAGTAAACAAAATTGAGTATCCATCCGCAGATGACGAAATAGACAAAAAGATACGCTCCGAAAAGAGCGAGAAGTTTACCGGTCATGATTTTCTTGAGCATGATAAATTCCGGCACGGACGCGGCGGCGGTTGAGAGCATAAAGGCAAATGCCGTTCCGACAGGAAGCCCTTGGTTGATAAGTTCACCGGCAATCGGTATGACCGAAGTGACATTGGCGTAAGTCGGAATTCCGATAAGCACTGCCGCAGGCACCGTCCACCATTGCCCTTCTCCTAAATGCCCGGCGATAAAACCATCTGGAACAAATCCATGAAGCCCGGCTCCGATCGCGATTCCAAACAGCACCCAAAGCCATATCCGCCTGAAAACATCCTTCGTTTCGGCGGCGGCAAATGCCGCGCGGTTTTTAAACGACATGACTGGCGATTTGGCAGGCGATGCAGAGCACGAACATCTGCAGCAGGCTTTTTGCACATTTCCTACCGCAAGCAGCCGCTCGGCGCGTATCGAATCGAAAAACCATCCGCCGACTATTCCCGACATCACGCCAAGCGCAACATAGATGGATGTAAGAGTCCATCCCAAAGAACTTGCGAACATCGCTACCGCCGCTTCGTTTACACACGGCGAGGTAATGAGAAACGCCATGGCTATTCCTACGGGTATTCTCGCGGCCATAAACCCGAGAAATAGCGGTATTGAGGAGCATGAGCAAAACGGAGTCACCGCCCCTAATATCGCAGCGAGAACATAGCACAAAATCCGATTCTTGCCGGCAAGAAAATCGCGAATGCGATTGGCGTCAACACCTGCGCGTATGAAACCGACGACATATATCATCGCCGCAAGAAGCACAAATATCTTTGATGTGTCCTCAATGAAAAAGTGGACGGCATCGGCGATCTTGGTGCCGGAAGTGAGATTCATAACCTCGAATGTTAGCCAATCGGCTAAATGTGTGAATATTTTCAACATGACCTTTCCTTTCTTGTTTAGTTGTTTTGCTAAATAAAAACCTAAAAAAATGGTAATGTGGCAAAGTCTGGGATGAGTGCGATTCAATTAGTATTGCTAACGATTGCGAACCTTGCTAATCCTATAAGCATAAACGACAAAACGCATGGTATTAGATATAAATATACACATTACTCTTTTTTACCTTTGTATGTCTGATTGGTGCGCATGCATATATAAAACGTGTCCATCCCAGACTTTGCCACATTACCAAAAAAATATCCTTCGTTACGATTGAAGCCGTTTTTTCATGCACTTGAGCATATCCGCGACGCAGGGACACGCAAGGCGATAGTAAATCGACTTGCCGCGGCGCTCATCGACGACAACCCCCGCTTCCTTAAGGATTGAAAGATGGCGGCTTATTGTCGGAAATTCATCCCCCACCGCTTCGACAAACTCGCAGACGCAATGCTCTTTGGACGCAAGCTCACGGACAATCCAAAGACGCGTTGGATGACCAAGCGCCTTGAAGAAGTCCGCCTCTGCAGAAATTGCCGTTCTATCGAATTTATTCATCTGATGCTCCTTAAAAACATTTAGCATAATAGCAAAATGTGATTTGCGTGTCAATCCCCCTCCTCTCGAACGCCACATTCCCGGCGAGGTCGGTGAAATAAAAGACTTCTCACCGATTATCGCTCAGGCGAAAAAGTGTCCTCTGCCCGCCCAGATCGAAACAGGCACGATAACGGGAGGCTTTGCGCATGATCAGGT
>JAZQUX010000101.1:0-14996 GCA_045631585.1 Eubacteriales bacterium
CGTGGTGGACGCGGAGCTGTCCGCGACGAGTGAGCATCCCGTACAAAACAAGGTGATTTATCGAGAGTTGAACGACTTGGCCGAGCGTATTGAGAACTCGTCCGGCGGTTCCGATGCCATTCCCACCTTCAATTTGACCGCGCTTGGCTTGCCGACCGTATCGGCCGGGCAGAATGTTCAGGTGTCAACCGATACAAGCGAACTGGTAGCGGCATTGGATCGCGGGCCGGTGAAGTTTTTGCTGGGTATGAATTTGGCCTCCGGTCAAAATCTGAGCGTCAGCGTTGTGATGAACGGTGCGTACTGCTACTATCTGTATAGCGCTGTATCACTATTGCTTGTCGGCGGTTCGTTTATTTGTCTTTTCGTACAGGTGATGAGCGGTAATATTGTGGTTTCGTTCCAGAAATTTTCGGATTTGATCAGCGCATCGTAACGACCACGATTCGTCATCCCACGACACAACAAACGCGGGTATAGATGTGGTATATTGGGGCATACTGATCTTACCATGATAAAAAATGACAAGGAGGATGTTGTATGATCGAACAAGATACCATCAAGCTGTTGCGCGAGTGTGACGCGGGCGTCAAGATGGGCGTGCAGTCCATTGAGGACGTGCAAAAATACGTCCGGTCCGATCGATTGGAAGAGCGCTTGCGCGAATGCAAGCGAGAACACAACGAGTTAGGGTGTGAAATTCGAAACGAATTGGATCGATTCGGCGACGACGGCAAGAACCCCAATCCCGTAGCCAAGGGAATGTCTTGGATGAAAACAAACGTCAAGTTGGGGCTCAAGGAATCGGACAAGACGGTGGCGGATCTGATCACCGACGGCTGTAACATGGGCGTCAAATCGCTCAACCGATATCTCAATCAGTACGAAGCGGCCGACGAGAAAAGCAAGGATATCACCAAACGGCTGATCCATTTGGAGGAACAGCTGGCGACGGATATTCGACAGTTTTTATAATCATGTTAGGGGTCTTCCAAAGAAGGCCCCTTCTTTTTTTCTTGACAACAAAATGGTGGCGTGATATAATGAACTCGGAAAATATTGTTGCAAGGAGGATTTGCTGTGCCGGATATGACAGCGGCCAAAAAGGTTGTTGCGCGACGGTACCGTGTGGTCAAGAGGCTCATTGTTTTTGAGTTGGTGTTCTGGGCCGGTTGCGTTGTGGCAGTAGCATTTGCTTGTGGGGATGATATTGGATGGAATCTTGGGCTGTTTGCGCTTATCTACCTTGGCGCGCTTGCAATGCCATATATTTTTGTCCTTCGTGATCTCAAAATGTGGTGCGCGGCACGGCGTGATCTGAAAAATCATTGTTTGATTCAAAAGCAGATACGCGTGACGGGAGTTCGCTATCGATCCGGCTATAGAGGGTCTTTCTCCGCACATCTCATAGATAGCGATTGCGAGCCATATCCGTTGTTCATAAAAACATCAAGCCGGGCATGCTCCTTATCGTCTTGGCTGAAGAATGTTCCGGCTACGATAGAATATCTGGAGGGTTCACATTTGGCCGTGACGGTCTATTTGGATATTCCTTCTATGCGCAGGATACCTGAGGAATTAACGCCCTTGTTCGAAGAGTCAGAGGGATACACCCGATTTGTCAAGGGAAAGAAAAAAGAAGATGCATAAAGTGAGGACATACTTATGAGTGAAAGAAAACCCATGAAAAAAAGTCGCAAAATAACCCTGATCGTACTGGCTTGCCTGCTGGTTGCTTGGAGCGTCATGGCGCTCTGGCCGCGCCCCGACAATTTCAAGCCGGACAATCCTATGCGAAAAGAGGGGGATCTGCCCATTCTCATCGCTCACGGCGGCGGAAACAAGGAGTTTCCCGACAATACGCTGGAGGCGTTTTACAATGCGTATAGCGTTGATTCTCGCGTGATGATGGAAACGGACGTCAGCATCACCAAGGATGGCGTAGTTATTTTGTCTCACGATACCACGCTGGATCGTAAAACCAACGTCACGGGAAACATCATCGACTGGAATTACAGCGATCTGATTTCACAACAAGTGGACTTCGGCTATACCAATCCCACCGATGATGAAGATCATCTTGCGGGTGAGCGAGAACATTTTAAGGGCCCTGACGGAAAAGAGAAATATCCTACCGACGTTGAGTATCCTGAAGGCGTGGAGCCTCGTCACGAAACGGTGTTCCTTGCCACCACGCTCGAGGAGCTGATCGTTGCGTTCCCCAATAACCGTATCAATGTCGAAATCAAGCAGTCGGGCGAAACAGGTATGCGCGCGTTGGCGGCAGTCATTGATCTTTTGGAAAAATATCATGCGTTTGACCGGGTGGTTGTGGCCAGCTTCCATGAGGAGCTTTACCAGGAATTTCAGCGATTGCAAGAGAATGGGGAGGTTCCGGCCGAGTTTATGTACTCGCCCGCCTATGGCGCCAGTATTCAATTTTTTGTGTTGCAAATGTTGAAGCTGGACGTTTGGTTTGGTGATGAAATGTGCGTATTTCAGCTCCCGATGGAGGAATACGGTATCAAGCTCGCGACCAAGGGGTTTGTTAAAGCGGTACATAAGCATAATTTGGCGGTACATTTCTGGACGATCAATGACAAAGAGGATATGAAATATCTGATCGACATTGGAGCGGATGGTATTATGACGGATTATCCGCATAGGCTGAAGGAAGTGTATGATAGTTACGGTAAATAAGCCCAAAAAGGAGACCCTGCGGGGTTTCCTTTTTTGTCGGTGTTGAAGTTTTACGCTTTCGTAGTCAGATGTGGGGGGATATGCTAATTTTTCTGCAACTGCGTAGCCGGGCGCGCGGTGAGATCTAATTTTTTTACAACTTCGTAGCCGGATGCGCATACTGCTTCGCGCTGCGCTGTTCGGCATTGGATGTTACTTCTTGTCGCTCGACAAGAAGTAACCAAGAAACGAGCCCAGGCGTTCCCCCTGGGAACCCCCTGGTTTTGCCGCTCTGCAAAGAGGAAAAGGAGAAAAACATAAAAGCTTTTAGTGCATCGCTCGCCGCATGGCCACCACGAGCGGCAGATATGCCCAAGCAAAAAGTTTTGCGGGTTTCTTAAGGGCATTAGGCCCTTAAGTCCGTTTTCTTGGTTCGTTCTTTGTCGGATGACAAAGAATGAACATCATGTTCACCGAGCGCGCGAAGCTGTGCGAGGCTGTAGGAGAAGTTGTGTGAAATCCAGCTAAACTTTCTGCAACTTCATAGCCGGACGCGCGCCCAAAGAAGAAGTCTTGAGAATTTTAGCCAATCCCCCCTCTTCCCCTTTACAAATCCTTCGCCGCGAGGTATAATAAGAGCAGAAAAAACACAGAGGAGATCATTATGAAACAAAAAACCAAGCTCTCCCCCCGTTTTCTCGTTGCGCTCACGATCTTCAGCCTGATGGGGCAGATTGCCTGGGTGGTCGAGAATATGTACTTCAACGTCTTTATCTATAAAATGTTCCACGCAACGCCCGGCGACATTTCGAACATGGTCATGGCCAGCGCCATTGCCGCCACCCTAACCACGGTGTTTATGGGCGCCCTTTCCGACCGCGTGGGCAAGCGCAAGCTGTTCATGTGCGGCGGCTACATTTTGTGGGGTATTTCCATTTTTAGTTTTGTTTTCATCCGTTTGGACGTGATCGAGGCCATCTTCCCCCTGACGGTCAGCGCCGCGACGGTAGGTGTTTCGCTTGTCATCATCATGGACTGCGTGATGACCTTCTTCGGATCGACCGCCAACGATGCCGCGTTTAACGCTTGGCTCACCGACTCCACCGACGAATCCTGCCGCGGCGCGGCCGAGGGCATCAATGCCATGATGCCGCTGGTGGCGATTCTTGCGGTGTTCGGCGGCTTTATGGCGTTTGATCTTGACGCATCGACCAGCTGGACCTATATTTTTGCCATCATCGGTGCACTTACGCTGGGCGTCGGTGTGCTGGGCTGTTTTATCATCAAGGACGCCCCCATCACCCCCAGCGAAACCGGATATCTGTATAACATTTTCTACGGCTTCCGTCCCTCGACCGTCAAAAAGCACGCGCCCTTGTACCGCGCGCTGTTGGTTTTTATTATTTTTAATATTTCCATTCAGATCTTCATGCCGTATCTGATTTTGTACTATGAAGTGTCGCTTGGCATGAAGGATTACGTATTTATCATGGCGCCCGCCATCATTTTGGCGGCGGTTGTGACCTTTTTCTGGGGCAAGGTCTACGACAAAAAAGGCTTTACCAAATCGGCGCTCCCCGCGCTGGTTTGCCTGTGTGCGGGCTATGTGCTGCTGATGCTGTTCCAAAATACCGCGCTGGTGTTTGTCGGCTCGCTCCTTATGATGTGCGGATACCTGTCCGGCATGGCGGTGTTCGGCGCACTCATCCGCGATTGCACCCCCGAGGGCAAGGCGGGTATGCTTCAGGGCGTTCGTATTTTCTCGCAGGTGTTGATTCCCGGTATTGTTGGCCCGTGGATCGGCAAAACGATCCTTGCCAACGCCGATGTGATTACCAACAACGACGGCACGACCTCCTTCGTTCCCAACACTTCGATCTTTGTCGCGGCGCTGTGCGCGGCATTGCCCATCTTCCTCTTGCTCCTTTGGGTGAAGCGTAAAAAAAAACCAAATCTCCAGCGCCTGACCACGCCCTTTGAGGAAAAAGCTGGCGAAACCCCGTGGAGCGACTATCCTCGACCCGGGATGAAGCGCGATTCCTACCTCTGCCTCAACGGCGATTGGTCGCTGTCCGTCTTGCACAGAGGGGGAGAGAGGGAAGTTGGCACCATCCGCGTGCCCTTTGTGCCCGAATCCCGTCTTTCGGGCATCGAGCAGACCTTCGACCCAAACGATCGTTTGATCTATCGCCGCAAGGTCACGTTACCCCAAGGCTTTGAACAAGAGCGCCTGATCCTCCACTTCGGCGCGGTCGATCAGACCTGTCGCGTGCTGATCAACGACCGCCTTGTCGGCGAGCATGAGGGTGGCTACCATCCCTTCTCGATGGACGTCACCGATGCTTGGCGCAAGGGAGAGAACGAGCTGACCGTCGAGGTGCGCGATCCTTTGGACGAGGAATTGCCCTACGGCAAGCAAAGACGCAAGCGCGGCGGTATGTGGTACACCCCGACCAGCGGCATCTGGCAGACGGTGTGGATGGAGTCGGTGCCGACCAATTTCATCGAGCGCATCCGCGTGGATGCCACGCTGACAAGCGCGACGCTGACGGTCACGGGCGGCGAGGCACAAAAAACGCTCATTTTGCATACCGACAAGGGCGATAAGACGTATGAGTTTGAGGGCGACGTTTTTACGATTATGCCCGAGGAGCTTCACCTGTGGACGCCCGACGATCCTTATTTGTACCATTTCACTCTCCGTAGCGGTGAAGACGAGGTGCAGTCCTATTTTGCTCTGCGCACGGTTGATGTGGGCGAGGGTAAGAACGGCCCCGTGATTCGCCTCAACGGTGAGCCCATGCTGTTCCACGGCCTGCTCGATCAAGGTTATTTTGCGGACGGCATCTATCTGCCCGCCACGCCTGAGGGCTACCGCTACGACATTCAGACCATGAAATCGCTCGGCTTCAATATGCTACGCAAGCACATCAAGATCGAGCCCGACTTGTTCTATTACGAATGTGACCGCCTTGGCATGATCGTCTTTCAGGATATGGTCAACAGCGGAAAATATCATTTCTTTGTGGATACGGTCCTGCCTACCATCGGATGTAAGAAGGGCATCACCCATCGGGCAAGTCCCCGCCGCCGCGCGGCCTTTGAAGGCGCGGCCAAAGAAACGGTAGAGCTGCTGTATAACCACCCCTCGGTGTGCTATTACACCGTCTTCAACGAGGGCTGGGGGCAGTACGATGCTGACCGTGTCTATCGCGAGCTGAAAGCGCTCGATCCGTCCCGCGTGTGGGATGCGACGTCGGGTTGGTTCGCTGAGCAAGACAGCGACGTGCAAAGCGAGCATATCTATTTCCGTCCGGTCAAATTGAAGCCGAATCCCGATCGCCCCGTGGTGCTGTCTGAGTTCGGCGGCTACTGCTACGCCCAAAACGGCCATCTGTTCAACCCCGACAAGAGCTTTGGTTACCGCAATTTTGACTCTGCCGAGGCGCTGACCGAGGGCTTGGAGATATTGTACCGTGATCAGATCATTCCCGCGCTTTGTTCGACCAATCTGTGCGCGATGGTGCTCACGCAGGTCAGCGACGTCGAGGACGAGGTCAACGGCATGGTAACTTACGACCGCCGCGTCATCAAGCCCAACGCAGAGAAAATGCGCGCGCTGGCAAAGGAGCTGCACGAGGCGTTTGAAAACGCAAACTAAATAAAAAATTCCACCTTTTTTGAAAAAATTGAACGTTTTTTTGAAAAAAGGTGGAAGATTTTTTTATTTTTGCTGTCTTATATAGTGAGGACTCCATACACCCTGAAAAAAAGTAGCATTTCTCACATAAAAATCGGTGGTGGGGTTGACATTATTTGGCTATTGTGCTATAATATACATGGGAAAGTCTCCCAATTTTAAATGTTGCAAAGGAGAGATGGATATGAAACGAACAATCGTCTGTATGCTAATAACCGTGGTGCTGATCTTGTCCCTCCTTGTGCCTGCGGGAGCGGATCACGTGCCCGCGCAACCCACGAAGGTCTTTCCCCTTTGGAATGCGGATGAGATATGGGGCATCGGCCAGTATTCATTGGATACTGAAAATCAGTTGGAGGGCAAAGGTTGCGTCAGTATCAATCTCAACGGTAAAACAAACTTAGTGCTGGGCTATCGCAATTTTGATGCAGTGGATGCCACTGGTGTGCTTGCGTTGGAATTTGAAATGTATATTTCGGATCTTGCCATGCTGGATGATTTGAAAAACATTTCTTACGGCCGTTTGGAAATTGGGTCAGGACCGAAAACGCTGCCGGCTAAAATAGGATACGACTGGAAAAATATTCTTTATGATATCCGCAAGGAATGCCCCCGAGCAGGCTGGAATCACGTTGTTATATTTTTCGAAGACATGATAGTGTTGGATAGCAATTTTGACGTTTCCGATATCAACTTTTTGCAAATTTATTGGGACTATGAGACCGACTGCGGACAAGATTGGATCTTGAAATTCGACAATTTCGTCCTGACCGACCGCCAGATCGCGCCTTCGTCCCACACGCCGGGTGCGTGGGAGTACGACGAGAACAAGCATTGGAGATTTTGCACCGAATGCGGCAAGAAGATCGATGAGGCGATTCATTCAGAACATTCCCATCCTCCGTATGTGGTTGACAGAGAATTTACCTGCTACGCCTGCGGACAGGTGTGCAGTTCTTTGGAGAAAAGAGAAAAATATGCGGCTTTGATTCAACAAGTCAAGCATCTCCTGGTGTTGAGCGAGGAGGATTTTGATCTGGAATGGATGACAGAGCAGTACAACGCTCTTATGAGTGAATGGAATGCGCTGGCAGAGGACGAGCGCGATCTGCTCATGGGCGGCTATGGGGCGATGCTCAAAGACGTTAACATGGCCATTGCCGTTCGCGAGCAAGAGGTCTTAATATTGAGCAAATACGAATCGGTGATTGCGGAGTTGATATGGCTAAAGGATTTCTTGCGTGAGTCTAACTGGACCTTTGAGAATTGGGAACGGGCTTTAGTTATCGCGTCCGAGGTGCAAGAGGCGATTGACGGTATGACGAGGACCGAAACAAAAGTACTGAGCGAGTATGGATATCTTGCTATTTTGGAAGAGGCGGAAAGTCGGTTGATCTTCTGCGATCCGCCTCCGCAAGGGGCGGATGAACCGGATGAACCCGGCCAGCCCGAAGAACCCGAAACCCCCGATGTCCCCCAGACGCCCGACCAACCCGATGAACCGACCGAACCGACCGACAAGGGTTGTTTCTCTGTTTTGTCCGGCGGAACTCTCTTGTGCGTTGCACTGACCTTGCCTTTGGCGGTAGCGATTCGCAAAAAGAAAAAGTAAATGTCAATCATAAGATCTTCACCCGCGCCAAGGTCGAGGTCGAGGTCAACGGTATGGTGACTTACGACCGCCGCGTCGTCAAGCCCAACGCCGAGAAGATGCGCGCGCTGGCAAGGGAACTGCACGAGGCGTTTGAATCAACGGGAAAAATATAAGTTATCTTGTAGGGCGGGGGTTTATCTCCCGCCCTACTTGTAGCTGTATTCCTTGCTTGCGGCGGCACCAAGGCACCGCCCTACGGAAACGGCAAAAGAAAATGACAATTTCCACAGAAAAATCGGGGGGGGGTTGACATTGTTTAGCTATTGTGCTATAATATACATGGGGAAGTTTTCCAATTTTAAATGTTGCAAAGGAGAGATGGATATGAAACGAACAATCGTCTGTATGCTAATGACCGTGGTGCTGATCTTGTCCCTCTCCGTGCCTGTGTGGGCGGAGTCAACCGATGACGGCATGAATGTCGAGCCCGTCGAGCAGTACCGCAAATCCGTCCTTCTTTGGGGCGCGGATGAGAGCTTTGGCGGTCAATTTGAGGTTGATACGCAAAACCAACTGGAAGGTCAAGGATGCGCAAGCATTGATGTTGGCTTGCCCGAGGGCAAACACATTGCGCAAAGAAGCATCGGCCCCGTGGATGCCACGGGCATGGATACCCTGGAATTTGACATTTATCTGTCTTCGACAGATTTTCTCAACCTGCTTGGCACCGCCTTGCGATTGGGCGATTTTGAAATTGCCTCCAAAAACAGCGGCGATCTGCAAACACTTCATTTGGAGTGGCAAAGGGTGGTATATTATATCACACGGATCAATCCCACCGCGGGCTGGAATCACGTTGTCATTCCGCTGGAAGATATGCATATTTACTACGGAGATGTGGATATGTCTTGCCTGAACCATATTTCGATGAGTTGGGTGAAATTTGAAGACATCCCCGAAGGATCGGTGATCAAATTCGATCAGTTTATCTTGACCGACCGTCAGGCGACGGCACGCGACAAAGAGGAGCTGGCCGCAAAAGATGAGCTGAAGTATGTGATGCAGTTGGCGGGAGAACACGCGGACTTGCTGGCGAGTATGCACCGGTTTTATATCAATAGCTTGGATTATCCCGAGGAATATCGAACCAACCCAACGCTGGACTCTGAGGCTATGTTGCTAAAATATGAAGAGCTGTCGGAAGAGTATCGGACCCTCCCTACGGCGGATCGCCAGTTGCTCAGTCAATATTTTGATTATTACCGTAATTTGAGACTTGGAGCATCGAGAGTTCAGAGCTACGATCGAGCCAGAATCGCTTATCCTGCCATCAAGGATCTCGTAGATGAGATTGCTTCTTTGAAGCTGTTCACCGATGTGAGCTACTTGAATCGCGGCAACTACCGCAGCATTTGCACGAGAGTGGAACGTCTGAAGGAAAGCCTCGACGCTTTGTCGGCTTCCGAAAAGAGTGTGATGCGCGAACAGGGATACTCTGCGATTCTCAAAGATGTCGAAAAGGTCTTGAAAAAGCACACGCATCAATATGTGCAACTGCCCGACCCGGCCAGTTTTGCTCATGCCGCGACCTGTACCGCGGGCGCGCTGTACTATATGCAATGTGAGATTTGCGGGGCGCTCGACACAGAGACCTACCAAAACGGTACCCCCTGCGAACATACGCCTATATCGGATTTTGCCTTCTCGGCAGGAGAGAAGGGGCATGGTCAGATGTGCCGCGACTGCGTACGCATTATGAATCCCGTGGCGCACGAGTTTGCCGACTGGAAGACGGTCAGCGAGCCTACGCCGACCGAAAATGGCTTACAGGAACGCAAGTGTCTTTCTTGCACATACGTTGAAACACAAGAATTGGCTTACGTTGCTCCCGAAGAGCCGACGGACGAGAAGAATGACAAGGGCTGTTCCTCCGTTTTGTCCGGCGGAACTCTCTTGTGCGTTGCACTGACCTTGCCGTTGGCGGCCGCACTTCGCAAAAAGAAAAAGTAAATGTCAATCATAAGATCTTCGCCCGCGCCAAGGAAGCATTTGGCGCGGGCGGATGATTTTTGTAAGAAAAAATGAAAAAATTTTTATTTTTTGTGATAAGGGGTTGCATTTTCGGGAATAATCGTGTATACTAATACCACTATGAAGGAAGAACAAGCGTTTCCTTCAAATCCGGGAGAGTTACTATGAGCCTTGCGTGTGCCATCGAACCAACGAATGCACAGCAGCCGACTACTATGAGCGAGTCGGTTTTGTCCGTATGCGCAAGCGATAACTCTGCCTGTGCCCATAGCGTTACTCTGTCGGATACTGCTTTTGCAGTATCTTTTTTTGCATTTTATTTTTATAGCTTTTACTTTTATTATCTGAACAGACAACGAAAACAAGCAGTTGCAGGATAAGATTTTCCGTATATATTTCGGAGGAATTTTAAACGCTAATGAGCGGTTTTGCAATTGCAAGACCGCTTTCTTTTATTTTCAAAAAAAGGAGATGGTCAAATGAAACAGTTTCCCTGTCTGATCCCCGATTGTACCGTGCTGATTGTCGGTATGGGTCTCATCGGAACCGCCTATGCTCGCGCACTCTCTGAGAAAGGCTACCGCGTCTTGGGTATCACGCCTTCCCGAGAAGTCATCGACGAAGCCGTTGCAGACGGAGTCATCGAAAAAGGGAGCACATCCGTGGATGCGGATATGATTGCGCAGGCTGATATTATTGTTTTCGGCTTGTATCCCACCGTTTTGATCGAATGGTTGCAGACGAACGGTCACTTGATTTTCCCCGGCACGGTACTGACCGATGTGACGGGTGTCAAGGGCTGTGTGGTCTCGGCCGTGCAGGAGCACCTTCCACCGGGTGTCGAATATATTTCCGCGCATCCCATGGCGGGACGTGAGCTGGTTGGCAGCGGAGAGATGGATGTTTATCGCGCCGCTATGCCCGATATGTTCCGCGGCGCCAATTACCTGGTGGTTCCCACCGAGAAAAACACTCCTCGGGCGATTCGCTTGTGCGAACAGCTTGGCCGCATTTTAGGTTTTGCTCGTGTGACGCGGTTGTCGGTCGAAGAGCACGACCGCATGATTGCGTATCTGTCTCAGCTGACGCACGCCATTGCCGTGGCGCTGATGTGTTGCGCTGACGGCGGAGAGGACGAGGCCGAGGGCTTGGCAAGACTGGCGCGCTTGACGGGAGATTCCTTCCGCGATCTGACACGCATTGCCAAAATCAATGATGCCATGTGGAGCGAGCTGTTTTTATCCAACCGCGAGGCGCTCTTGGAGCAGATGGACACTTTTATGGATCGATTTTCTGCCATGCGCGACGCCCTGGCTGTGGGAGACAGCGACACGATGCGCGACATGATGAGAACGTCCACCGAGCGCCGTCGCGCCTTTGACAAAAACAGTTGAGCGCCCAAGAGAATACCAATAAAAATAAACCATGACCGACGGCCTTGCCGTTTACGATATAGGAGTACACTGTGATGAATATGAATTTTTTGCGTAAATTACCCATTCCTCAGGAAGTTAAGAAAGAATACCCTGTCAGCCAAGCGATGGCCAAGACCAAGGCCGCGCGTGACGAAGAAATCGCCCGCATTTTCCGCGGCGAATCGGACAAACTGATTTTAGTCATCGGCCCTTGCTCGGCGGATGCCCGCGAGCCGGTACTGGAATACATTTCTCGCCTGGCTCGTGTGCAAGAGAAGGTCAAGGATAACATTTTGATCGTCCCCCGCATTTACACCAACAAGCCTCGCACGACCGGCGAGGGCTACAAGGGGATGTTGCATCAGCCTGACCCCGCCGCCCACGAGGATATGCTCAAGGGTATCGTTTCCATTCGTGAGTTGCACCGTACGGCGCTGTCCGACTACGGTTTTTCCTGCGCGGACGAGATGCTGTATCCTGAAAATCACCGCTATCTATCTGACTTGCTTTCTTACGTCGCCGTAGGTGCTCGCTCGGTGGAAGACCAACAGCACCGCTTGACGGCCAGTGGCTTGGACATTCCCGCGGGCATGAAAAATCCGACGGGCGGAGATTTGATGGTGATGATGAACTCCATTCGCGCGGCGCAAACATCGCACACCTTCCTCTACCGTGGTTGGGAGGTTGTCAGCGAGGGCAACCCCTTGGCACACGCCATCCTGCGCGGATACACCAAATTCGACGGAAGCAACTGCTCCAATTATCACTATGAAGATTTGCGCCGGCTGTCCGAGCTGTACGTCAAGACGGGACTCAAGAATCCTGCCGTCATCGTGGACACCAATCACGCAAATTCCGCCAAGAAGTATTTGGAACAGCCCCGTATCGCCAAGGATATTTTGCATTCTCGCCGTCAAAGCGAGGACATTCGCCGCTTGGTTAAAGGCATGATGATCGAAAGCTACCTGATCGACGGCACTCAAAAACTGGCCTCGGATGGCTCGTACTGCCTCGGCCAATCCATCACCGACCCTTGCCTCGGCTGGGAAAAGACCGAACGCCTGATTTTGGATATGGCGGAGGAGCTGTAAAGGGGCGAAGGGGGACGACGTGGGATGACGTGGGGACTTTTTTGAAAAAAGTCCCCACACCCCCAAAAACTTTTAAGAAAACATAGGGGCGCTCGCCCTTACAACTACTTCTATCTCTGTATGGGAAAGAACGTGCGCTGTTTTGAAGAATAGCTCCCGCGAGCTCATGGGGCCCATCCCATTCGTTAGAATTGCCTTAACAAATTTTGCGGTCCCTACCTGCCGCACGTCCGGCTACACAGTTGTTAAAATCCAATCAAACCCTTATTCCGAAAGGAGTTTTCCTATGTCCACCACCGACCAAACCCTCGCCCTTGCCCGCGAGGAAATCAACCGTATCGACCGAGATATGGCCGAGCTGTTTTGCCGCCGCCTGCGCGCCGTACAGGAAGTGGCTGCTTATAAAAAGAAGTGCGGTTTGCCCGTTTACGATCCCAAAAGAGAAGCGGATGTCATCAGCCGCAATGCCGCTCTCATCTCGGATGAAGTGATGCGGGATTACTATATTTGCCAATTGCAAACAACCATGGCCCTCTCCCGTCGTTACCAGCATCGTCTGTTGCAGGGCGAGAACGTGGCTTACAGCGGCGTGCCGGGTGCGTTTGCCGAGCGCGCGGCGGGTGTAATCTTCCCTGATGCTGCGCTGGTCTCCTGCCGTGATTTTGCCGCGGCTTATGACGCGGTGGTGCGGGGCGAGTGCGAATGTGCGGTGCTGCCCATTGAAAACAGCATCGGCGGTGACGTAGCGCAGGTGTTGGATTTGGCCTATACCGGTTCTTTGTCCGTCACGGGCGTATATGAATTGGAAATCGAACAAAATTTGATTGGCGTGCCGGGGGCGCGTGTGGAGGACATTGAAAAAGTGGTCAGCCATCCCCAAGCGCTTTCTCAGTGCGCGCCCTACCTTCAAAAGAAAGGCTGGCAGCTTTGCGAAGCGGTCAATACCGCGGTGGCGGCCAGCGACGTTGCCCAAGCGAAAGACCCCACGGTAGCGGCCATCGGAACCCGAGAGGCGGCGGCTCGCTATGGCCTTCAGGTGCTTGATGCGAACATCGGCGCCGACCAAACCAACACCACCCGGTTTGCGGTGTTTTCCCGTGTGCCTCGCCAACCGCAGGTGGGCGACGGCAGATTCCTTCTGTTCTTTACCGTCCGCAACCAAGCGGGGGCTTTGAGCCGTGCCGTGGATACCATCGGCCGCTCCGGCTTTAACCTGCGTGCTCTGAAAAGCCGCCCCACCAAAGAAAGCAACTGGTCTTACTATTTTTTTGCGGAGGGCGAGGGAAATCTGCAGGATGAGAGCGGACAGACCATGCTTGGCGAGCTGAAAACTGTGTGCGAAACGGTGCGCGTTCTGGGAAGCTATGAATCCGAGATCAAACTGAAGGGTGACCGCTTTGAAAAAGAGAAAAAAGATGCCGCGGAAGCGGTAGCGGCACCACGCATGACACAATTTGAGGAGATATGATATGAGATTGCAGGTCCATACCAATATGGGACAATACCCCTTGCTGATTGAGCGAGGCATCCTCGCGCGGGCGAGCGAGCATTTGCAGATTGCCGGGCGGCGGGTGTGCATCGTTACCGATTCGGGCGTACCGGAGCAATATGCCCGCACGATTGAGGCGCAGTGTGAACGGTCGGTGACCTTCTCCTTTGAACAAGGAGAACAGAACAAGACATTTGATACGCTTCGGACGCTGTTGACTTTTCTGTTGGATCACGGCTTTGACCGCAGCGATGCCATTGTCGCAGTCGGCGGCGGTGTCGTTACCGATCTGGCCGGCTTTGCGGCGGCGACCTATATGCGCGGCATCGACTTTTATAACGTGCCGACGACGCTGCTTGCGGCCGTTGACGCATCGGTTGGCGGCAAAACGGCGGTGGATTTGGACGGCTACAAGAATATGGTCGGCGCGTTTTGGCAGCCGAAGGCGGTTTTGATCGACCCCGAAACACTCAACACACTGCCGCCGCGCCGTATCTCGGACGGTCTTTCTGAAGTCATTAAAATGGCCTTGACGAGAGATGTCGAGCTGTTTGAACAACTGGAAACACTCCCTTCGTTGCCGAGCATGGCGGGAAACTTGCCGCCAAAGATGGATGATATCATCGCCCGCGCACTGAGTATTAAGATTGCGGTGGTGGAACAAGATGAGCGCGAGGGCGGGTTGCGCCGCGTGCTAAATTTTGGACACACGCTGGGCCACGCGATCGAAAGCTGTGTAGGCTTGGGAGAGCTGTATCATGGTGAGTGTGTCGCATTGGGTATGATCCCTATGTGCGCCCTCGACGTGCGGGCGCGCTTGATTCCCGTGCTGACCAAGTGCGGTCTTGCGGCTAAGGCGGCATCCTTGCCCGATAGGGATGCGCTGATCCGGGCGATGACCCACGATAAAAAAGCCATGGGAGATACCATCCGCGCAGTATTTGTGCCTCGTGTGGGAGAATTTGAATGGAAAGAGGCCAGCGCTTCGTCTTTGGCG
>JAZQUX010000102.1:0-40258 GCA_045631585.1 Eubacteriales bacterium
TAGGTGGTGGTGCGCTTCCAGTTCAGCTCACGCTCGCAAAGAGCCACCAGCTCCTTGGTCGTCATCGGCGCGTGCTGCCACACGATGTCGGCAAAATGCGCCTCCACCATGCCAAGTCTCATTTCTTCCATATCAGATGCCCTCCTTTTTTGTCTATTACCAGTAGACTGCATGTATAGTCTATCACGTATAGACAACTTTGTCAAGGGGATTTTGTAAAAAAATGGACACCGAAAGTTTCGATGTCCGTTTGTTCTATTTCTGTTTACTTAACAATTCAACAACTTCCTCTTCCTTCGACACGTCTAACACCCCTTGCCGAGAAGTCAAGTAGTAGAAGAAGTCCGGATCCTGCTCAACTACGACAATCCATGTTTCTCCAATTTCCGGGCGTCTGCCGCCGGGAAAAGCCAATGCTATGGAAACCTCCTCCTCTTGCAAATTAGCGTCTCCTTTGTACACCTTTTCAACCGTACAATGATACATATATCCGCCAACAAGACGGTCTACCCTAATCTTTAAGACGTGAGAAGTTCCTTGAATAACGTCCTCAAGGTTATCGGATGAAATATAGGTATTCGTATAACGGATATTCGGTACGTTTTCCGCAAGCTTGAGCATATATTGGATTAAAGATTCTGCGTTCTTCATTGCATTGGGATCTGCAATTTCACCCGCCAACGAACGATCCCATATCTTACTATTGTGAAGCTGATTCAGAGGAATAATCAAAGGAGAATAACCGTACGTGTAAAACTCGTCATTGTAAACAGATTTGCCATGGCGGTTCAATATGAGCAAATAAGGTTTTCCTTTCATAAAAGGAACACTGACCGATTCTCCGTATACCACATGGGCGCATCTCGCCCATTGAAACGTTACCGTATCCACCTTTGCATCGCCTTTGTAGCGTTCCAGTATTTCAAACTTCAAAAAACATTTTCCATCCTCGATCCATCCGCCAAGATACGTCGCCGAGACAATTTCATTTGCCTGTTGACAAATCTCTTCAAAAGTACGTTTGGCAATGATAGTACTGCTTTCCGATATCATTCCATAGATGATGTCGTCCATGTAAACGTCGTTGTCAATTATCGGCGGCTGATCCTCACTTGGCGGCGTATCCGTATCCCCCGGAGTCTGCGGCACAGAAGGCTTGAACAGCACGGGAATCAGCGCCAAAACCAAGCACACACACGCCGCAAGACTGGACCATCTTGTCACTTTTCGGCGAAGCGATGCCTTGCGCGTCACGCGCCCCGCGTCCTCGATCATATCAAAATCAATGCCGTTCATGGCGTCAATGATGTCACGATTCTTCATACGTCAAAGCCCTCCTTTTCCAACGTTTTACGCAGCTTTTCTCTGGCTCTTGCCAGAATGGACTTCACGCGGCTCTCGCTCGCAGCAAAGGCCGAGGCAATGTCGGCGATCGAATCCATGTACCAATACCGACGAATGAACATACGCCGCGCATCGGTCGGGAGTGAGCGCAAAAAATCGTTGAGCGCGTCGCGTTATTCTGAAAATATAATAGCATATTTTCCAACATTTTGCAAGAACGGGTATCGCAACATCTGCGATACCCGTTCTGATTTATTCTCCCGTGACAACAATATCGCCCCGATATCTTTCATCCTCGCGGATGATCTGGCCGACCGACGGCACGGTGATGCATCCCGACAAGGGGTTCTTGATGCTGTCGATGGGGGCGGTCAAGGTTGCCTGCACACTCGATTTTTCAAACGACAGATCGGTGTCGATCATCTCGCAGTCGATCATCGTCAAGTTCTTACAGTAGCACAGCGGTTGAGTGCCAATGATGCGGCAACGCTCAAACGTCACGTCCTCGCAGTACCACGCCAAATACTCGCCCTTGATCACGCTGTCGCGCACAACCACGCGCTTGGCGTGCCAAAAGGCGTCTTTCGTGTCAAAGTTGCAATGGTCAAACTCCGCATCCTCGATGTACTGGAAGGAATATTTGCCCTTGAGCGTCACGTCTTCAAAGCGCAAGCCCGTCGAGCGCATCATAAAATATTCACCCTCCGCGCGGCAATGTTGCATAGCAATTCCCTGCACTGACCAGCCAAATTCGGTCGAAACAATATCACAATTCTGCATTCTCACGTCAGCACATTCGCGAAGTGCCTTGATGCCGTGCAGTTTGGTGTCCGCAATCTCAACGTTGCTCGAATACCACAGCGCAGCGCGGCACAAGGGTGTCATTTCAGAGCTGCTGATATGTAGGCCAACGTCATGCCAAAATGGGTAACGCAGATTAAAATAGCACTGTTCCACACGCACGTCGCGGCATTCCTTAAACGCGCTCTCGCCGTCGGCGGGGCCGTCGAAGGTACAGCAGCGAACCAGCGTATCGGTACATTCGTACAGCGCGCGTTCGGCATCCAGCGTTTGATTTTCGATCAAATTCATGTTATTCCTCATCAATTCTGTTTTTGTACACTCTTGTACTCATCGTAATAACGGTAGTAAGGGCACGCGCGGGTATTCCGCTCCATGAAACGAATACGCTCGTCCTCGTCCAAATCCATGCCGCATACGTAGGCATCGATCTCATCATCGTAATCGTAATGCACACAGCTCTCGCAGTTGGTCGGTTTGTCCTTTTTCTGCGGCAATTTCTTTTTGTACTTGTCGAAGTTCAGATCCATCAAATGTTCCATACGACCCTCATTGATCTCTCTTTCGGATATAGTCGGCAACGGCGACGGGCAAAATCCCTGCCGTATCCTTCCCTACTTGAATACACTCGCGTACCAACGTAGAGCTAATATGATCGTAGGCCGGATCGGCCGGCAAATACAGCGTTTCGGCTCTCGGATTGTGAGCGCGGTTATACAACGCGTGCTTTTGCTCATAGACATAATCCGTCTCGTTTCGCACGCCCTTGACAATGACGTCCGCGCGCAACTCATCTACCAAGTCAATCAATCGCGCGGTCGAAGAAATGACCTGCACATTGGGAAGATTCTCGCAGGCAAGCCGAGCCATTTCTGCCCGCTCGTCCATCGAAAACATATACTCCTTGACTTTAGCGTCCGCGACATAAGCCCGCATATCGTTGGTCATGACGGCAACGACCACGCGATCAAACACCGCGGCGGCGCGGCGAATCACGTCCATGTGGCCGATCGTGATAGGATCGTAGCTGCCGGGCAACAGGGCCACGGTCGTTTTGGGACATTTATTCTCCATGGCTCTCCTCCTTGTGGTAACTCAGCACCGTCACGGTTGCGGCGCCGTATTTGGCGCGGCGGCGAATGTCAAACGAAACAGCCAAGTCTTGCCGTCCCTCGAAGATGTCCTCCTCGGCGCTCTCGCACACCACGAATGCGCCATCCTCCAATCGATCCTCTTTGAGCAAAAGATCCAGCACCGGACACACGAGCCGTTTGGCATAGGGAGGATCGATCACAACCAAGCCAAACTGCTTAGGTACCCCCGGCTGCACGGAGCGCAAAACATCGGCATAGTCGGCGCAAAGCACCGTGCACTCTGCTTCAAAGTGGGTTTTCGCAACGTTCTTTTTGATGATGTCCACCGCTTTGGGAGAAGCATCCACCAGCACAGCCTTTTCAGCGCCGCGGCTAATCGCCTCCAAGCCCATCTGTCCCGAGCCGGCAAACAAATCGAGAACCGTTCGCCCCGCCAGCTCAAACTGTAGCATGGAGAACACCGCCTCCTTTGCCCGTTCCGAGGTAGGGCGGGTTGCCTCACCCTCCAACGTGTATAAATGCGTGCCGCGCGCGCGGCCTGTGATAATTCTCATCATAAGTCGTGTCCTCCATACGCCTCCGGCGGCCAAGGGGGCTTTTCAAAAAGCCCCAAAGCCCCAAAAGCTTTATAGGAAATGGTCATTGGCGCAAGGGAAAATCAACACGCGATTCCAAAGGCAACACCCGTAAAATCACTTACCAAACGCTCAACCTTCTTTGGAATGAAAATGGTCATACACCGCCTGCGCGTCACGCTGACTGATGCCCTTGACCTCGGCAAGCTGTTGCAGGTCTGCCTGCTTGATGGCACCGAGTCCGCCCAGTACCGTCAACAGTTTTTTCGCCTTGGCCGCCCCGATGCCGGGGATTTTTTCAAGAGATGAGGTTTTGATGGTCTTCCGCTTGGCCGTCTCCATCCGGGACACGGTATAGCGATGGACCTCTTCCTGAATGCGGTACAGCAACATAAATACCTGTTGTTCGCGAGCGATGCTGATTTCTTCGGTATCGGTGCAAAGCGCACGCGTTTTATGATAATCGTCCTTCACCATACCGAACACGGGAATGTCCAGCCCCATCTCATCCAGTAATTGACGAATCACGCCCACGTGCCCGCGACCGCCGTCCAACAATATCAAATCCGGCACGGTCGAAAACGATCCCTTCTCATCCTGAAGATGAGAAAGGCGGCGAAACAGCGCCTCTCGCATACTTGCGTAGTCATCCGTACCCTCCACGCTCTTAATATGAAACGTTCGATAATCCGAACGCTTGAATTGTCCGTCGCAGCAGACGATCATACCCGCCGTCAGGTGTTCGCTTCCCAAATTGGAGATGTCGTACGCCTCTATTCGTTCCGGATAGACCTCCAAACCGCACAGCTGCGCCAATCGGATCAGGGTTCCATCGTCCTTTTCCAAGGCGGCGCGATGCTTCTCCGCACGCTCGCGGGCATTGTCCGAGACGGTCATGCACAACGCGTGCAAGCGTCCCCGTTCGGGCACACGCACCGTCACCTTGTGACCGGCCAGTGCCGTCAAATATTCGGACAACGTCTCCAAATCCTGCTCCTCCATGTCAAAGGAAAGCAAAATCTCTTTGGGAATATCGGAACGAAGCCGATAATGCTCGCACACAAACGCGCTCATATCACCCGCCTCAGTCAGCTGATCCCGCCCGAACAAGAAATCGTTTTTATCGGTGACTGCGCCCTCGCGCACATAGAAAACAGAAATGCAGGAGCAAATATCATCGCTGTACAGACCAATCACATCCTGCTCCGTGTCAGGAGACGCAACCATGTTTTGACGGTCGCTCAAGCGTTCCAGCGCTCGCAACGTATCGCGGCAAGCCGCAGCCGCTTCGTAACGCTCCTGCTCGGCATATATCATCATATACTCTTGCATCTGCCGTTTAACCTGCGATGTTTTGCCTCTCAAAATATCGGTCGCCATATCGATACGGGCACGGTAATCTTCCAGGCTGATCTCCCCGGTGCAAACGCCGCAACAGCGCCCCATCTGATAGTACAAGCAAGGACGCACCTTTCCGATATCCCTTGGAAAACGATGTTTGCAGTCAGGCAATCCCAGTGTTTTTTTCAGCGTATCCAAAATGGAAAATACCGCCGAAACGCCAGAATAAGGGCCAAAATATTTGCCCTTGTCCGCCACGCGAGAGCGTGTCATCACCAAGCGGGGATATTCCTCCGCTGTTACCTTGATATACGGATAGGATTTGGCATCCTTGAGTCGAATGTTATATTTTGGTGAATACTGTTTGATCAGAGCATTCTCCAGCGTCAGCGCCTCAATCTCCGTGTCGCAAAGAAAATAATCGAAATTAGCGACCAGCGATACCATACGCGCCGTTTTGGCGTTTTTCTCGCTCTGTTGGAAATATTGAGATACTCTATGCTTCAGTTTCCGTGATTTCCCCACATAAATCACCTTGCCACTGCGGTCACGCATCAGATAGACACCGGGCAACAGGGGTAATTGATTCGCTTTTTGTAACAGTTGTTCCGCGCTCAAACGGATCATCTCTTGATCTGTCTGCACTGACACGCCCTCCTTTCGGGGAATAAAAAGACGGCGTGAACTCGGGTCGCACTCATAGTGCCGGGCATTTGCCCCCGCGCTCTCGCCGTTGTGTTTGCTCACGGCAAAGCCGTATACGAGCCTTTGATTTAGTTATTGCCAAAGCCGCTGTCGATCAGCTCAGAAAGGCCGTCCAATGCCGCAACCTCGTCCTGACCATCTGCGATGAGGGTGATGGACATTCCCTTGGCAATTCCCAAAGAAAGAACGCCAAGCAGGCTCTTTGCATTAACGCGACGATCATCCTTCTCCACCCAAATGGTGCTGCGGAAGGAATTGGCCTTCTGAATAAAGAAGGTCGCGGGGCGCGCGTGAAGGCCGCTGGTATTGATAATAACAACTTCGCGGGAAATCATACGGTGTTTGTCTCTCCTGTCTCATAGTTTAACGCATGTCTTTCGTACAAAAGAAAGACAATGTGGGGGGCCGACGTCACCGAAATGATCGGCCGCCGAGCAGAGCTATCTATAATTAGTATATCAAAAAACGCCGATAAAATCAAGCAAAACTTTATTGTGCTTTTTCATAAATTTTCGCCAAGCCCCATCGATAATATGTCATATAATACACATATCCGACAAGGGAACCACCCCAAAAACCGATTCTTGTTATTTTACAGCTGCCGTAATTTGCACGACGGTCAACACAAAGCTGACTTGTTCGGTATGCACGGCAATCGTCTGACCGGGCGTTACCGGCGTTCTGCCATCCAACAGGAAGCTGCCATCCTCGCCCAAGCGTCCGCGGCAGGTGACACTACCGATCACATCCATCAAAGACGAATCGGGATGATCCAACGTCACATAGTTTCCGTTCTCGTCCTGCACTGTTACCTGAGCGGCACTGACGGCAAATATCGAGCCCTCAGTGGCCTTTTCATATTTCTGAAGTGTACCGAACGATTCGCCCGTGGAATCCAAAAACAGCGTCTCCTGATCCTTAATCTTATTCTTCGCATCCGAGAGTAGCTGCTTGACTTCAAACGTAATCAGAACATCCTGTTGCGCATCCTGTTCGACTTCCTTTACCGATTGGTAATAACGATAGCCAACGGTCGCAATCGCGGCCAAAAGCAACAGTACAATGACAATATCCAATACGTTTCCGCGACGCGACGTACGTTTGGTATTCTTTTCTTCTGTTCTCATATCAGCCCCTCCTTACTTAATTTCCGCGAGCGAGGTGCAAACGCCATATCCTACGTAGCGGGGGAAACGGACGTGGTAGGTCGAACCCAAGCGCAATGCGCAACCATCAACCTCATAGCCTCGTCCTTCTGTGTAGATCGCATCGACCGTGATCGTCACCGTAACGTTATACCGTCCGGGAACCTCACGAGACTCCGCTGTTACTACCTTGTTTCCTTCTCCGTCCGTTCCCGTAACGGCAACGGTCTGGGTGTACGGAACAGCGGCAGCATTGCTTTCTACCAAACCAAGAGACGTCTTGGAATTGGCATCGTAAAGGGTATCATCCTTGCCAACGGCATTCTTAAACGCTTCATCAACATTGTAGAAGGTCAAAGAATAGCGAACCTTGCACGCCACCCCTTCTTCGCCTCTGCCAAACCATTTTCCGATGCCAAAACCCGTCGCCAGCATCACAATCACGGCAACAATGGCAAGAAGCACCAGAATATCAAAAAAGTTAAAAACACGCTTGCCTTTCTTAGCAGCAAAAGGCGCCGAATGCTTGCCGCGACCGCGGCCATTCTTTTCTTCGCCGATCGCAATGTCTTCCTCTTGTCGGCGGTAATGATTTTCAGCCATAACGCAAGTCCTTTCCAAATTTCAGTTTATCTCTGCTTCAATGGAAGCGGAACGTCACTTCTCCCTGTGTTTTTTCGTCGTCCACGGGGTTGTAGGCCCGTTCGCTTCGATCCTCTCCGATGCGGAGCTGAGCCGTCACCATACCAAGTACAGCCCAGAACAGGAAGAAAATACGGTAGTTGTAGAAAATGTCGTCAAACAATCCCATCACAAGCAATGCGACAACACCTGCCACACCGCCGAGGACCATCAGACGCGGCTCTCGCCATTCTCCATAGCGATAATACTCCAGCGCCCGACGAACCCACAAAAGGATCGCGGCGGCAAAAATGATAGCACCCACAACGCCAAAGCAACAGATCAGTTGCAAATACAAACTGTGTGAATGCATCGCGGACTCAATGCCCGGCAACGCATATCGGGAATATACCGTGCAGAAGGCGCTTTCGCCTACACCCACGCCCGACATCCAATGATCTCCGATCATATCCTTCACACCGCTCCACAGATTCAACCGATAGGTGATCGAGCTGTCTGCTAAATTGCCAATGCTCAAAAAGCGGCGCGTCACTCGCTCCGGGATAAACGGAACCACAGCCACCGCGGGGATCGCCGCCAAAAGGCCATAGCTCAGCGTTTTGTGCGACACGCAAAGCAAGAAGAAGGCAACTGCCACCAAGGCGCCCAGCCAAGCGCCGCGCGACCAAGTAAAGATCAGGCAAGCCGCCACAACGGCAAAGCACAGCGTATGCCCCATGCCGCGAACAAAATGCTTGGCATTTGCCATGCGAGCCAAAGTCAACGGCAACAGCAGTACCAAATGTTCCGCCAGCATATTGGGATTTTCCCAAGTAGCGTACACACGGCCGCCCAAATCGGAAAACAGCGACATATCCAAAAATGCAACTTCAATGTTGCCAAAGAAATGTTGCCACAGACCGCTCAGCGCAACCAAAACGCAAGAACCGATCAGAACATCCATCAAGCGTTGCAACGTCTCTTGCGTACGAACCAGATTGGCCACCATAAAGTACACCATTATCAACGTAGCATAAGCCAGAGCGCTGTAAAGGGAGGCGCGGCCGCCACGGGTCACGATGCCGCCCAATAGATAGGTCAACATGACAAGCAAAACAGCCATGTCCGGCAGACCCATGCGCAACACACGTTTTCCGCACAAGACCTTGACAATAAAGCTGAACAGCGTCACCGCGGTCAGTACCAGCAGGCTCATGGTGGGGCGGTTACCAAGTCCCAACAGCGGACAAACACCAACGGAAATCAGCAATCCGACCTCCGGTGTTCGCAAAATCATCAGCGTCAAGATAATACCGCCGCCCACGGCAAGCAACAAATACGGCGGGTAACGGAACGTCAACGTTCCCAGCACAACGGCGGCACACAATGCTTCCAGATAATGCTCGCGTCCTTTATCCTCGTAGGAACGGAAGCGCTCCTCGCCGATGCCAAACAGGTGAATCAGCAACGTGCCAAAGACGCGGCTGGTTCTCAGGGAATAGGCCAGCGAGCGGGACGAAGCAAACAAAGGGAGCGATCCCAAAATCAAAATTCCACCCGTGATCACGTAGCCAAAATCAGATTGCCCCGACATAAGGCCCGCCGTGACGTAATAAGTGACAATGGAATAGCATCCAAAGAACAACAGGAAAATACCATACGAGTTCAGGCCCGTTCGCAACAGTCCCCGCTCAAATGCAGTAACCAGTCGGCAAAACAGGCTGTTTTCAATGGCGGACGAAACTTTCTGCCTGAAGCGGAACGTCCAGCGGTCCGATCTTTTCCGTTTGCTACGCAAAAGATTCCGCAGACCTCCTTCAGACGCCCGGTTGCTTGTCCGTCGATAGTCGGTCAAATACCGTCCAATGGCACTGCCGAGAATCAACGCATACAGCCAAGCGGTCAAACGGTGCAAGCCGTGCAAAATCGCACTTTTCCTACCGCGCTGAGGTTTTCGATTGGATGAATTCAAGTCTGCACCTCCTCATCGTCAGGCGTTTTTACCACCGTTTTTTTGCGTCTCTTCTTTTTGGGTTCCACCGGAGGATGCTCGATTCTCCAGCGTTCCAACAAGTCAGGTCGATTGCGTTCGGTCAGAGCAATCGCCGTCTCCAGACGATAGGCATCCACCTTGGCATGATCTCCCGAAAGCAACACCGAGGGAACCCCTCGGCCACGCCAAACGGCAGGCTTGGTATATTGGGGATATTCCAACAATCCCGAAGCAATGCTTTCCTTTTCGTAGCATTCTTCATCCGAAAGAACGCCCGGCACCATGCGTGCCACACAATCCACCAGAATACAGGCAGGAATCTCCCCTCCCGTCAACACATAGTCGCCAATGGATATTTCTTCATCAACGATCTCATCTACAATACGGCGGTCTACGCCCTCGTAATGTCCGCACAGAAGAATCAGTTGATCATATTCGCGCGAGAGTTCCACCGCCCGCGCCTGCGTCAACACCTTGCCCGTCGGCGTCAGGTATATGACGCGGCGCCGCTCGGAAGGGATATGTTCCGTCTGTTGAATCACAGCAGAATAGCAGTTCCAAATCGGCTGGGCCGCCATCAGCATCCCCTTGCCGCCACCGTAAGGCGTATCATCCACCCGACGGTGCTTGTCCTCGGAATATTCACGGATATGATGCGTCCCGATGACCACCGCACCGCTTTTTTGCGCACGGCCGATGATGCTGCTTGCCAGCACAGTATCTACCAATTCGGGAAACAGTGTCATAATATCAAACCGCATATCGAGAGATCACTCCTTTCTTCCATCGTTCCGATAAACGTAGTATATCACAATTGTATCGATTCAATCCTCCAGCAACCCGGGAATGGGACGTACAAACACGCCACTTTCCACATCCACACGGGCAAGGAATGCATCCACCATCGGCATCAAGCGATCCCCCGCGGGAGTTTTGATCACCAACATATTCTGCCCGCCCGAAAAGCTGATTTCCTTGACCGTGCCATATTCTTTTCCGCTATCAGCATCGATGACGGCAAGGCCGGGAAGATCCGCCAAAAAATAGGCTCCATCCTCCAGGGGGACGTCCGCTCTTGCGGCATATAACACAACGCCCTTGAGCAATTCCGCGGCATTCATATCGTCCACGCCTTCCAAGCGCATCAAAACCGTCTCTTGCTTGCGCCCCGTATCCAAAATACGCATCGGCAGATACGCACCTGCCACACGGCGATACACCTGAGGCAACGAGGCCAACACCTCGGGCGAATCGCAATAAGATTCCACCTTCACCCAACCGTGACAGCCATGCGTATTATGAATGCGTCCGCACTCCAAATAGTCACACTTTGCCATAACAAGAGCTCCTTTTTGATCTTTTTGCCAAAGAAAGGCAGATATACATCATCATTATAACACAAAGCTCAGCGTTTTGCAATAGTCCGCGAGAACTTTCCTTCCCCGCTGTTTTTTCGTTTTTTCAAAGAAAATGCTTTCGGCACAGAATATTTACAATTAACCCCTTGCTTTTTTTGGTAAAATAGGGTACAATAGTAACAATAATGTAAACCCTAGGAGGAATATATGCATTTGTTTAGCATACTGGAGGGTACTACAAGTACCGCCACGACGGGCAGCATGCTTCCCACCATTTTGATGCTGGTCGCTGTTGTTGCCGTATTCTTTTTCATGAGCCGTTCTCAGAAAAAGCAGGATCGCAAGGCCAGCGAAATGAGAAATGCGATTATGGTTGGTGATGAGATCACTACCATCGGCGGCATCATCGGCCGCGTTGTCAAGGTAACGGAGGAGACGGTTGTCATCGAAACCAGCCGCGACCGTACCAAGATGCACATTCTCAAGAGTGCTGTTCGCAGCATTGACGTTCATGCCGCTGATACCATTGAAGCCGCTGAAAAGGCTGAAAAGCAGGCTGCCAAGAACGACGAAAAGAACGACAAATAAGATGGGCGGGTTGCTGATGCAACCCGTTCTCTTTTTTGTCATATTCCCACCCGACCTCACATATATTGGCAACAAAGATTGTGAAAACGGAGGTCATCTATGAAAATGTCCCAGCCAACCAAAACTTCAGCGCACTTGCCATCGCATTCTGCCAAGGACTCGCCCGCGTTTGCTCCCCGCTTGGTCAAATCCATGGGGCGCGCCCTGATCTTCACGTTACTGACCGGTCTTGTATTGTCATTGGCGGCCGCCGCCATCGCGTACCGTTCCTCCGACCCCGAAGCATCGGTCGGAATGTTAGCATTGTGTGTTGCCGCCCTGCTTTCGACGTTGGGAGGGTTTCTAACGTACCGAGGATGCAAACAGCGCTCCCTTGTCTGCGGTCTCGCATTCGGCGCGGCACTTGCGCTTTTGTTTTGGATCTTGGAGTGGCTGTTGCCGGCCGGTGATTCCTCTTGGCCGACGAATATCCGCTGGGGCTTGAGATTGGGCATGGTGATCTTTTCCATCATGGGAGCTTCCCTTGCCTCCTACGCGCCGCGCAAGAAAGGCAACCACCACAAGCGCAACAAAAAGCGAAAAAAGTGATCAAAAAGCAACGTTGCGATCGGTCGCAACGTTGCTTTTAATTATTTCTTTCGGTACACACGGCAATCAAATTCAATCTCTGTCGAAAGCTGCTCCAATCGATCCAATTTGCTTCTATCCGCCAAAGACGTGCGCCAGTAATATGGTGTCATCGAAAACAAGTTTAGTATCTGTTCTCTGCCCTCGACAACAATTTCATCTCGCACCGTCACATGGTCACACAGCACCATATCTTCCGGCAAATCTGCCCGCACGGCATTTTCATAGGTTTCTTGGTACAACGCACGCTTCAACCCCAAAAGATGTCTCTCTCCCGCGCCGAGCAGAATCAAAGCGCCCTCATGTTCTAAAACGCGGCAAAACTCTCTCTCGGCACAAGGTGCAAAAATATTCAAAACAGCCGCGACCGATCCATCCTTAACGGGAAGCTCAAACAAGCTCGCCACACCGAATTGGGCTCCGCTTGCGAGTCTGCGCGCCGACTTTGCAGCCGCATCGACGGCATCGCGCGACAGATCAAACCCGCACACCTGATATTGTTCGCCCAAGGCCCCTGCCAAATGATTGGTGTAGTACCCTTCTCCACAGCCCGCGTCCAAAATCAATCCACCCTTGACGTGTGTTTTGACCAAGCGGCACAGTTCAACCGCAGCCGCACCATAATATCCTGCCGACAAAAATGCCGTTCGACTGCGAACCGCCTCTTTGGCATCGCCGCCTCCGTTGTGACGGGGCGCCAGCGGTACGTATCCGCTACGCGCTCGATCAAACGTGTGCGTACGCGGCCCACGGCACAACAGCACCCCCGCCCCGCGCGTGTCATCCAACGCAACGTCGGAACCACACAGCGGGCAACAAAGCGCCTTCCAATATAAGTCCTTTTGATTCTCCATTGTCATATATCCTCTGTTTCTTCCATTTCCTTGTTGGGAGCATCGGAATCGACCGGGAATTCAAACCAAAACTCCGATCCTTCTCCCAAGCGGCAGTTGACGCCATAGTTAGCGCCATGCAATTCCAGCGCGCCTTTGGCGATGGAAAGGCCAAGCCCCGTACCAATCATGGCACGGCGATGCACGCGGTCTACCTTGTAATAGCGATCCCAAATATACGGCAGTTCCTCATCGGATATACCCTCGCCGTGATCCACGACGCTCAAGCGAACGACACCATCCTCACTCAGCGCTTGAACCACCTCAACCGTCTTATCCTCACCGCAATAGTTGATGGCGTTGTTGATCAAATTGTATATGACCTGCAATAGCATGGTGCGATCCGCCCGTATTTTGACCTCGCAGTCAAACGAGAAGCTGATGCGATACCCGTCATGGGCGATCAGTCTGTCATAGCGGTGCATCAGCGTCCGCACAGTTTCCGTCAAATCAATGGTTTCCATGCGCGCCTCTCTCATACCCGACTGCAACCGAGACAGATCCAACAAGTCATTGACCAGAGCCGACAGATGCGTCGCCTCATCAATGATCACCTGTACGTTTTCGGGTGTGTTCTCGTCGGGTAGGTCCCTCATGACCTCACCATATCCTGTAATTAAGGTCAAGGGAGTGCGAAGATCGTGAGAAATATTCGCGATCAGCTCTTTTTGCAGACGGTCAATTTTAGACAGTTCCTCCGCCGCGTAGTTCAGCGTTTGGGCCAATTCTCTCGTTTCGCGATATCCCTGTCCGGCAAAGTGAACGTCGTATTCGCCTTTGGCCAACGTCTGCGCCGCCTCATTCATGCGTATCAGGGGGCGAGACACACGGCGAGACATCAGATACGCCAGCAGTAAAGCAGCCAACAGAAGAATCGCCGCAATCCAAGAAAATTGTGCCTTCAACGTGGAGACGGTCGCATTCACAGGCGTCAATTCAGAGTCCAAAAGAATGATGTATTCGGCTCCGTCTCCGCCCTGCATCAACCGCATGTGCAAAGCGCAGATATCTTCATCCGCCTGAGAATCGTTCGGGAACGATGATTCTGCATCCTCCTCAGAGTCCCAGCCTTCGGGGCCAAGAATATGGCCATCCTCATCCATCCAAACCATGCCACCGCGGTGCATCTTCACTTGGCAAGAAAATCTCCCACCGTTGCCCTTCGCCATCTGATACATTTCAACAAAGCGCTTGGGAGCGGTTACCTTGTGGATCAGACAGTCATCCGACACGTCAGCCACGGAGAAAAAGCGAGCGTGTTCATCTTCCACGCGCCAAATGGTAACGCAAACGGAATGTCGCTCTGCAACATCCCAAAGTGTGCCATTGAACTCCGACATGCTCTCAGGGGAAATGGCGTCTATGGCAGAAAGCGCACTGCTTAACGTGTCTGCCGTTTTTTCCAGCTCTCGATTCTTAATACTCTTGTAAAACGGGATAAGCAGAGCAATCTGGAACACCCACAAAACAATCAAAATAAACGCAACAAATAAGCTCAAATAGCCCAACAATCGCCACTGAATACCCACACCTTTTTTGGTGCGGATGCGGGAAAAGGCGCGAGTCTTTCGCGCCTTTTCTTCATGCTTCGTTCTGTCCTTTTTGGATGAGATCATGCTGTTCCCTCCATGTTCATCGTCATGTGTCAATCTTCCGACGGTGTTTCTTCAAAACGATAACCGACACCACGTAGCGTGGCAATATATCTGCTATACCGTCCCAAACTGCGGCGGAGTAATTTGATATGGGTATCCAGCGTGCGGGCATCTCCGTAAAAATCATATCCCCACACTTCGCAAATCAGCTTTTCTCTCGAAAGCGCCATATTGCGATTGGTCAGCATATAGAAAAACAGATCATACTCTTTGGGAGACATCTCCACGCGCACGCCGTCAATATAGACCAAGCGAGCAGTGATATCTGCCTTCAGAGCACCGCCATCCAATTCAATCACTTCGTTTTTGCGCGGTGTATCCGTCGAACCTTCATGCGCCTTGGTCACGCGCTTCATAATGGCGCCAATACGCAGCATCAGTTCCTTCGGCGAAAACGGCTTCATGACGTAATCGTCGATACCAACCTCAAAGCCATTGATGCGGTCATATTCTTCACCACGAGCGGACAGCATGATGATGGGTGTCTGCGTCACTTTCCGAATTTCGCGGCAAGCCGAAAAACCGTCAAGCTCCGGCATCATGATATCCATAATAATCAGATCATATTGATGACTGCGGCACATCAGCACCGCGTCCATTCCATTGGCCGCTTCACTGACCGTGTGTCCTTCAAATTCTGCATATTTCTTGATGATCGTACGAATACGGATCTCGTCGTCAACCACTAAAATGTGATACATCATCCAACCCCCTTGTTGTATTCCATGTCAAAAGCGTGTTATTGTACCAAGCGAACCTTTGTATTGGTCGGATGATATTCGCGCAATGTCAATTCAACGCTGATTTGCTGCTCGACCAACACCTCTTTGCCATTTTGCGTTGTTTCGACCATTCGAATGACTTGCAACGTAACAACGTCTCCAACGCTGTAAGAAGAAAACAGGGTATCTGCCGCAGAGCCGTTTTTCACCGTCACTCCGCCAATGCTTACAAGATAATCGCCATACTGCAAGTCCTTGCAATAGTCCGATTCAACAATATAGACACCCAAACGGGTAGAATTAAAATTCTTCCATGCGGTAATAGTATTCGTGACATCATACAGTGTCAAGCCGGAATCAACCACGCCACGCACGTAGCCGTATTCAATCAGCTGATTGACAACTTCGTACACCGTATCCACGGGAATGGCAAAGCCCAAGCCTTCCACATCATCTTGAGAATATTTGGCATTGACCACGCCAATCAACTCGCCCGCCATGTTGAACAAACCACCTCCCGAGTTACCGGGATTGACCGCCGCATTGGTTTGAAGCAATGTCATTTTCGATCCACCAACAATAATCTGGCGCGCGGTGGCACTAATGATACCGTCGGTCAGCGTTCCGCCCAATGAACCCAAAGGATTACCGATAGCGAAGACATATTCTCCCACAATCAAATCGTTGCTGCTTCCGAGATGCGCTGCTTTCAAGGGTTCTTCCGAATCAATCCAAAGAACCGCCGTATCCGTAGACTCATCCGACCCAATCAGGATGGCCTCGTAGCTGACGCCGTTGTTCATGCGAACGATGATCGTATCTGCTCCCGCAATGACGTGGTGGTTGGTCACAATGTATCCATCCGTCGAAATAACAACGCCGCTACCCGCGCCACCGGTGACATAATTTCCCAGCCAGCCACCGTTGACCACGGTCTCCGTCGAAATTTCAACCACTGTTTCTGCGACATTGGCATAAGCTTCCGCCAAGGTGGCATACGCGCGGTCTCCTGCGGATCCCCGATAATCGATCGCATTCGCTGCATCGTTTTTACTCACGTCGGGCGTTGGATTACGATTGCTTTGGTCGGCCGGATGATCCGGTGTTTCCGAAACAGAACTCGACGGAGTCTCAAACTCGGGCGCGTTCTCGCCCCCGGGGGAGACAGTGGAGAAGTTCAAACCGCAAGAAAGCAACGAAAAAGCCAGCACCGAGAGAAGAGCGGCAACGGCCATCCAGCGGCACCATGTATTCCGTTTTTCATAAGATAATGTTTGATGAGGTTGGTAGGTACGCTTCATGTTCTTGATATTTACGATCCACACGTTATTCTCAGTTGTGCTGTGTGAGTCGCCCTTTCATGGCGAAAAATGCTAATTTCCGCGTTTTTTATTATTATACTTGATATTTGTGACCATTTTATGAAGAGCATCAAAAAAAAGGCAGAAAATGATAAAAAGATTTTCGTCGCCCTTGCTTACACGCACTTTTTGTGATATAATCTAAAATGAAAAAATAGTCCAAAGGAAAGGGGAAACGTATGAATCTTGCACCATACCTCAACGATTACGGCATTGATCTTTCGGGTGTCCTTCCCCTGTCGGCCTGCCACTTCCGCAAGCCTTATTTGTTGGAGCGCGAGGGCATCGACATCTCCAATCCCGATGCACTGTCTGTCCTTTTGTTTGCGGTTCCATATCTGAGCGAAATCGCCGATCAAGACAATCGCAATCTTTCGGCGTACGCTGTCTGCCGCGATTATCATTTCTTTTTCTCGCAGCTGTACGATGATCTGCTCTCCCGTCTGAGAACGGATTTCCCCGCCCACCAATTTGCCGCGTTTGTCGATCATTCTCCCATCGACGAAATCAGCGCCGCCATCGATTGCGGACTGGGCGTACGAGGCAAAAACCATCTGTTGCTAACCAACCGATATTCGTCCTACGTATTCTTGGGTGAAATCATTACCACGCTTCCCTTGACCCCCACACCATCGCCCATTCCGCCCCATCAGCGGGTATGTCACAACTGCAACGCCTGCCAAAAAGCCTGTCCTATGGCAAAAGAGGGCGGTATGTGCCGCTCGGCGCTGACACAAAAGAAAGATCCTCTGACGGAAGAAGAACGCAACCTTCTTTTGAACTTTCCATCGGTTTGGGGGTGTGATATTTGCCAAGAAGTCTGTCCTTATACCACCTCTGCCCGTAACCGAGGCACCATTTACACAAGCATTCCGTTTTTCAAGCAACAGGCGATTGCCCATCTGTCACTCCCCACTCTGGACGGCATGGATGAGGATACCTTCGCCGCCCGAGCCTATGCTTGGCGTGGACGAAACACCATTCGTCGCAACCTTTTACTGAAACAAACCAACGACAGCCCGAAGGAGGAACTATCATGCTGAATGTGATTTTAGGCGGTGCAGGAAGCGGAAAGTCAACATTGCTGACCGAACGTATTGCCCGTGATGTTGAGCAGGGGCGTCCCGCTTGGTTGATCATTCCCGAACAGCAAGCCAACCTCAGCGAGCGAACCATTCTCCCCCAACTGCCCGCCGGTGCCGGCCTTTCGTTCCGCGTGGCCGGTTTCAGCCGTTTGGCCAAGGAAGTCGCGGAAGCCTGCGGCAGTCCCGCGGCACTCCCCCTCTCCCCTGCGCTCAAATCTCTGTTTATGTGGCAAAATTTACGTGAGATGAACGGACTGTTGCAACAATACAGCGCCGTCTCTTTGCGTTCGGACGCACACCTGACCTCACTTTTGCTCAAAACCATTGGTGAACTGCAACAAAACGCCATTACACCAACCATGCTGGACAATGGCGCGGCTCGCCTGGACAAGGACAATCCGCTGAGAAACAAGCTGGCAGACCTTTCCCTTTTGTATACCGCCTATGAGAATATGCTCTCCCAAGCCTACGACGGCGACGCCTACGACGAAGTGGCACAGCTGGCGCGCCTGTTGGAAAAGCATCCGTATTTTGCCGGTGGAAATATTTACATCGATTCGTTCACCAGCTTCACAGCGGAAGAGATGGACGTTTTGCGCATCATGCTTCGTCAGGCCAATTCCGTTACCATCACGCTGTGCTTAGACAAGACGCTGGCAGATCAGCCTTGCATGGATAGTCTTGGCGAGACCTATCACCGCCTGCTCGATTTGTGCGACAACGATCCGGCCAATTACACAGTGACCCTCTTGGATCAAAATCATCGTGCGGCAACGGCAGAGCTGAAACTGTTGGAACGCCATTTTTGGAATCTTGGCCTGACAGAGCAGCACCTTCCCTCAATTCCCGAGGAAGAACGCGGAAATATCACCATGCTTCGTTGCACCAACCTGTACGCCGAAGCCGAAGCAACCGCGTTGCACATTCTCGACCTGGTTCATCAAGGTTACCGCTACGGAGACATTGCCGTCATCGTCCGTGATACCACGGTTTATCGTGGCATACTGGATGCAGCCATGGAGCGCTATGGCATCCCGTTTTATTTCTCCGAAAAAACCGCCCTGTCGCAGCAGCCGTTGGCGAGATTGCTGCTCAGCGCCCTGCGCGCCGTGGTTTACGGTTGGCAAACGCAGGATATTCTTTCGATGCTGAAAACGGGACTATGTCCCCTGCCTTATGACAAAATCGACCACTTTGAACAATACGTTTCCACATGGAATATCTCGGGCGGTGCCTTCACTGCCCCCACGTGGACAAGAAATCCCGACGGATATACCGAACATATCTCTGAGCGCGGCCGCCGCATCCTCCAAGATGCCAACGACGTGCGCGAGACCATCATGACACCGCTGTTGCGTTTGTATTCTGCGACCTCGGGACAGCGCCCTCTGCCCGAACTTTGTGCGGCTCTGTATGACCTGACCAAACAGTTGTCGCTTTCGGACGGCTGTGCCGCCTTGGCAGAACAAGAACTCGCTGCGGGTTATCTGAAGCAAGCGGGAGAGACCATCCGTGTCTACGATACGGTGTTGGAAACCTTGACTCGCATCGCATCGCTCCTGCCCGATGCCGTCATGGATGCTGAAGAATTTTGCACGGTATTGTCCATGATGTTCGACCAGACGGAAATCGCTTCCGTCCCCTCCTTGCACGACAGTGTTACCATCGGCGGTGCCGACACGTTGCGTGTTGAGCATATCTCCGCTTCCTTCCTGCTCGGACTAAACGAAGGGGAATTTCCCAAGGCCATCTCCGACGAAGGCTTGCTCCGAGATGACGAAAAGCAGCAGCTGTGCGACGTGGGCATCCGTTTGGATAGCCGAAGCGAATGGCGAGCGGCCAACGAACTGCTGTTTGTATGGCGAGCTATGACCAAGCCTTCGCATAAACTGTTCGCCTCCACGCTACTGGTTGCCGTCGACGGCAAGGACAAATCCCCCTCGGTTGCATATCAGCGGCTTCTGTTTCTGTTCCCTTACCTGAAAAACACCATTCGCTATTTTGATCTTTCCATGATCGCCCCCGCCACCGCCATCACAGACGACGATGACAACGATGAGGAAGACGACACCACCGAGAAAAACACCGCCGCAGAGGGTGATGGATTATATCAGCCGCAAGCACCGAGCGAGTATGATTTGAAGCCCGAAGTGCTCTCTCGCTGTTTCTCGGATAAGGCATTGCATCTGTACCAAACCGGCATTCAAAAGTTCGTGCTTTGTCCTTACAGCTATTACTGCAGTACCTTCCTTTCTCCTCGCAAACGAGAACTTGCGCGAATTGACTATTCCGACAGCGGCACCTTCTTACACTATCTGTTAGAACAATTTTTGCGTCATTGTCTGGATCATGACGGTCAACTGCACCTGCCGAGGGAGGATGAGGTAGAGCCGATGGCCGACCGCTTGGTCAATGACTACGTATCGCAAATTCCGGGCATTACCACCGAGGATTTGCGCACGCTTCACATCTTCCGCCGTCTGCGCGCGCTGGCGCTGGTTCTGTTACGGGACATCCTGTACGAATTGTCCCACAGCCGCTTTACCCCCAAAAATTTCGAGCTCAAAATCGGCGGCAATCATCCCGATGCCCCCGCCTACTATAACATTCCTTTGGATGACGGCTATCACATTTTGCTGGGCGGCACCATCGACCGCGTAGACTTCTTTCGACGCGGCGATGACATTTATCTGCGAGTCATTGATTACAAGAGCAGCGCTCACACCATCTCGCTGGACGACCTTCGCCATGGCATGAATCTTCAGTTGTTCATTTACCTGTTCACACTTTGTCATTCCCAAAAGGCCCTGCCTGCAGGAGCGTTGTATGTTGCTACCAGCGAAAGCGACGGAAAGCCTCGCGCTTCTCGCGCGGGACTGCTCGTTGACGATGAGGACATTCTCACCGCCATGAATGACGAGTGGAAGCCGGAATATCTCGCCGGTATCACTCGCAAGAGCGACGGAACCTTGAAAGGAAGCGCCTTGACTTCCCCCGAGGTATTGGCGCAACTGGAAGCAGACGTCAAAGAAACTCTCCGCCGTATCGGCACCGATATGTTGCGTGGCCGCGCCGCGCGCACGCCCAGCGCCGACGCCTGCCGTTTTTGCGATGTCAAGAGCGGTTGTCCTGTCGCAGTTAAACCCAAAAAGTACTAAAGGAGGTCAACGATATGCCAACCTGGACACCGGCGCAACAATGCGCCATGAATCTGCGCGGCCGCGACATTTTGGTATCTGCCGCCGCAGGCTCGGGAAAAACCGCTACGTTGACCGAGCGCATCATCCAAACGCTACTGGAAACAGATGAAAGCGGCCATCACACCGCCGATATTTCCCGTATGCTGATTGTAACCTTCACCCGCGCCGCCGCGGCAGAATTGCGATCCCGCATTTCCTCGGCTCTCTCGGAAGCCATCGCCGCGCACCCCGATGATCGCTATCTGTACCGCCAGTTGGTCGCCTTGGGAAGCGCCAACATCTGCACCATCGACTCGTTCTACCTTCAACCTGTCAAAGCTAATTTCGAACAGTTGGGACTCCCCTCCTCGTTTCGTTTGGCCGACGACAATGAATTACTCCCCCTCAAAGAGCAAATCCTCAATCGCTTGATCGAGCAACACTATGAAGCAGCGCGCCAAGCAGGAAATGCCTCCATCACCCCGGACGCGCTGAACGGCAACGCATTCGCTCGCGTGATGGACGATCTGCTGCCCAACCGAGATCGCGGTGACACCGCCGCCATATTGCTCGGGCTGTATGAAAAATTGCTCAATTTCCCCGAGGGATTGGAGCTGTTGCGCCAAGGCGCAGAGCGCCTGAAGACGCAGGCAAATCAAGACTTTGCCACCACCACCGAGGGAAAGATCATCACCGATGCCGTACGCGAAGAGTTGGAATATGACCTTGCGCTGTTGCAACCCATGTGCGAACCTTTGATGGCAGATGACAAGCTGAAAAACACCCATCTTCCCTCGTTCCAACACGACATTGAAACCGCTCAGAACATTTTGAAGCATTTGGATGCCGGCAACTGGGCCGACGCTGCCCTCGTGGCCAATGCATACGCCCCCGTTGATCTTGGCAAGGTGAATAAAATATCGGACATCCTCCCTGAATGGAAGGACATGAAAAAGGTGCGAGACAGCATTGTCGCCAAGCTCAAAACACTCGGCAAACGCTATTTTGCACAATCGGTCAGCGAAATCAAGGAGCAACTGCTCCATACCGCCGCCACACAGCGGATGCTTCATACGCTATTGAGCGACTACGATTCGGTCATCCGCGAGCAAAAAATCCGCCGCGGCGTCCTGGATTTTGCCGATATCCGTCGTTATCTGTTGCAGTTGCTTCTGGATGAGAATGGCGTTCCTACCCCGCTGGCTCACTCGCTGTCCGACCGTTTTGACACCGTCTACATCGATGAATACCAAGACGTTGACACGGTACAAGACCGCATCTTTGCCACTATTGGCATGGGCGGCAAGAGATTCATGGTCGGTGATATCAAGCAGAGCATTTATACGTTCCGCGGGGCTGAGCCGTCAATCTTCACGGAGTACAGAAAGAAATTTACTCCCGTGGAAAAGGTGGAAGATGCCCCCGGCGATCCCGGAAAGGGCGTTTGCGTATTCATGTCGGAAAATTTCCGCTGTGACCGCGCAATTATTACATTCACCAATGTCGTTTGCGACCATACCTTCCGCGTCTGTACTGAGTCACTCGATTATCAAAAAGCAGATCAGCTCATTTACAGCAAGGACGAGCACCGTCCGCACCACAAGGTCAACGTGGTTCTGTTGGAAACGCCTCCCGCGGCACAGCGCCTGCCGGATCCCGATCCTGCCACAGCCATACGCCCCGAGGCCGTCTATATTGCCGATGAGATTGCTCGTTTGATCCGTGAGGAAACGCACATCAACGGCGCTCCCATCCGGGCCAAAGATATCGCCATTCTGTTGCGCGGCATGGGATCTGCCGCAAGCATCAGCCAAGCGTTGCAAGCGCACGGCATTCGTGCCACCTTCGCCAGCGAAAGCAACCAAGCGACAAGTGCGGATACCGCTTTGCTGCTCAACTTGCTATCCGTCATCGACAATCCCCGCGATGACGTTCCCCTGACCGGCTTGTTGACGTCAGAGGGTTCTCCTTTTACGCTGTCCGACCTGATTTCGCTCCGTCGCGCAGACCATGCAACCTCTCTTTACGATGACCTGCTTCATGCCGCCGAGCACCCCGAGGGATATGATTCGCATTTGATCCATCGCCTTCGCGCCTTTTTGTCCCGCGTCGATCATTGGCGCGCGTTGGCGTCAACCCTCCCTGTCGATCGCTTGCTTCGCACCTTGTCGAGCGAGCCCTTCTTGGCAGACAAGACGACCTCTCCCGCCTATTTGACGCTGTATGACAAAGCTCTGTCCTACCAAGCCTCGTCTTTCTGCGGTCTGTATCAGTTCATGCAGTATATCCGCCGTCTGTTGGAAACGAAGGATGGACTGAAAGCCGCAGGTCTACAGGGCAGTGACGATGCCGTCTCCATCATGACCATCCACAAATCCAAAGGATTGCAGTTCCCGATTGTGTTTGTCGCAGGATGCTCCACCACGTTCAACACCAGTGACACAAGCGCGACCCTCATGTTCGATCACAACATCGGAACGGCCGCCAAAATTTATCATCCCGAGACGGCGGAATTGAAAGAGACCGTCACCCGCCGAGCCATCGCCCGACAACTGAAAACCCGCAGTACCGAAGAAGAAATGCGATTGCTCTACGTTGCCCTAACTCGCGCGCAAGAGCGGCTGTATGTAACGGCGAAGCTGAAAGGTTACGCTGACAATGCCAAAGACAAAGCACGCGTTTTGGGCGGTCATTGCCGTTATTCGGTGATGGCATCCACCAGTTATCTCGATTGGATTCTTGCCGCGCTGTCGCCGCATGGAGACGCCGAGCATCCGCTTTGGAGCGTCAACGTACTCAACGCCGACGACTACCGCCACCCCCACGTCGCCGAACAAACGAAAAACGACAACGCCTCGCTGAATGCCGTAGCGGTGCATGAGGCCACCGTCAATGAATATCAAGCCATCATCGAGGCTCATAAAACCTATTCGGATCCTCGCGCGTTGTTGCGAACGTTGCCCACCAAGGCAGCCGCGTCCAAATTGCGGGTAGCGATGCTGGACGGCACTTGGTTCCCCGAAGAATTCGAGGAAACCGATGCCAACAAGCGGCGCGAACCCGACTCAGTCGGCCACGGCGCGGATGCAGAAGAGATGATCCGCCACCGCATCGAATGGATGCGGCGTAAACCCAAGCCGTTTGACGAGCTGGTAAGCGAAAACGGAAAAGCCACCGCTGCCGAACGCGGAACGGCCACGCATCTGTTTTTACAGCTCTGTGACTTTACCCGCCTGTGCGAAGAAACCGTGGAAAGCGAAATCACTCGCCTGACGGACGCCCGTCTGCTCCCCACGCGCGCCGCTGATATTTTGCATCGTGACCAGCTATCGGCCCTTTGCCGCAGCGAATTGCTCCCTTTGTGCAAACGCGCCCGCCGCTTGTGGAGAGAACAGCATTTCGACCGTTTTATCCCGTACGCTACCCTGACAGAAAATCAAACGCTGGCGAAGCAGTTAGAGGATTATACGTTGTACGTACAAGGCTCTATCGATCTGATTGTCGAGGATGAGGACGGAACATTGTGGCTGTTGGACTACAAAACCGACCGCTTGCGCAATGAAAAATCGCTCTCCTTGAAGGATCAGATGTTGGCTGACCATGCCGACCAGTTGCGTATTTACGCAGATGCGGTTGAGGAGTTATTCGGCCGCCGTCCCGATCACATCGGTATTTACTCTTTGTCGCAAGGATGCATCGTCGATCTGACGCGCGACCTTTAATCATCATATAACCATTAAATTTAGAGGTATTTATGCAATTTCTTTATTGGTTAGAATCCATCCGTCATCCCATTTTGGATGCCATCATGTCCGGCATTACCATGTTGGGTGAGGAAACCTTCTTCCTTGCCATCGCTCTGTTCATCTTTTGGTGCTTAGACAAAAAGCGCGGCTATTTGTTTATGATGGTCGGCTTTATCGGTATCATGATCAACCAAATTCTCAAGTTAATCTTCCGTATTCCCCGTCCCTGGGTCAAGGATCCCAACTTTACGGTCGTCGGCGGAGCCATGGAAGAGGCCACCGGCTATTCTTTCCCCAGCGGACATACGCAGAATGCCGTTGACACCTTCGGTTGCACCGCTCGCATGGTCAAGCGTCCCTGGATTCGCATCGGCTTTGTCGTTTTGATCTTGTTGATTGCTTTTTCTCGTATGTACCTTGGCGTACACACCCTGCTGGACGTCGGCGTTTCTTTGCTGATCGGCGCCGTACTGATTTTGGTTGTCTATCCTTTGTTGGAGCGCCTGTTCCAGAAGGACTCCCGTATCTTTTGGGCTCTTTGCGCCACAGCGCTGCTTTCCGTAGCACTCGTCATCTACACCGAATGCTTCCCCTTCCCTGCGGACATAACCGCTGAGAATCTTGCTTCCGGTCAAAAGAATGCCTACACCATGCTGGGTTGTTCGCTTGGTCTGATCGCCTCCTTCTTGGTTGACCACAAATGGCTGCACTTCAAAAACGAGGCGCCTGTATGGGGACAAATCGGCAAATTGGCAGTCGGTGCAGGTCTTGCCATCGCCATCAAATCCCTCCTCAAGACTCCGCTGTTGACTCTATTTGGCGGTCACGCCTCGGCTACGGCACTGCGATATTTCCTTGTGGTTGTTTTCGCGGGCATCCTTTGGCCCCTGTCCTTCTCCCTCTGGGCCAAGGTGGGCAAAAAGGGCTCCGGCAACAAAAAAGCTTGACAATACTCTTGATTTCTGTTACAATGGTGCGGTCGGCGCGCATAAAATGGCCGACATAGAAAGGTTATGTCATGGGATTGATTGAAATCTTTTTGACCGGCGTGGGGCTCTCCATGGACGCATTCGCCGTGTCGATCTGCCGCGGACTTCAAATGCGCCGAAAAGTAAATTGGCGCCATCTTCTCATCATTGCTGCTTTCTTTGGAGGATTTCAGGCATTGATGCCCGCCATCGGCTATCTCCTTGGCAGTCAGTTTAAGGATTATATTGTTGCCGTTGATCATTGGATCGCCTTTGGTCTTTTGGTCTTTATCGGAGGAAAGATGGTATTTGATGTCATCGGAGATATCCGTAAGGAGCGAGGAGGGTGTCCTTGCTGTGAACAGAAAGCCGAGGAAGAACGCCTGGATGTCAAAAACATCGCTCTGATGGCTGTCGCTACCAGCATCGACGCCTTGGCCATCGGTATCACCTTCGCCTTTTTGGAGGTCAATCTTTTGTTGGCCGTGGCTGTCATCGGCATCACCACCTTCCTTTTGTGTGCTTTGGGCGTTTTGGTCGGGCACAAATTCGGCGCACGATTTAAAAACAAAGCATCGTTGGCCGGCGGCATCGTACTCATTCTCATCGGCGCCAAGATCCTTTTGGAGCACCTTGGCATTCTCGTGCTCTGAGGCACGGTAGAAAGGAACATTGATATGCTTCACATTCTTGCGCTTGGTGACATTGTCGGCACCCGCGCCATTGAACGCTTGAAAACGTCGCTGTGGCAGAAACGCAAAGAGCTGAACGTTGATTTCGTGGTAGCCAATGGCGAAAACGCCACCGATATCCATGGTCTTGGGGTGCGCGACGCCAAAGCTATCTTAGACAGCGGTGTTGATTTGATCACGCTGGGCAACCACACATACACCATGCGCGATTTGCACGCGTTTTTGGACAGCAACCCCAACGACATTATCCGCCCCGCCAACTATCCCCCCGCCGCTCCCGGATGTGGTTACACCATCCGTGACATCTGCGGCTGGCGCGCTCTGTGCATCAACGTCAACGGCACCACCTTTATGGAGCCACTTGACAGCCCCTTTGAAGCGGTCGAGCGTATTCTGGCACGGGAACGTGGGAACTACGACCTTTCCCTATTGGACGTACACGCCGAAGCAACCTCTGAAAAATTGGCCATGGCACACGCCTTTGATGGTCGCATTGATATCATATTCGGCACACATACTCACGTTCCAACGGCGGATGAGTGCATTCTCCCGCGCGGCACGGCCTATATCACAGACCTCGGCATGACAGGACCCGTCCATAGCATCCTCGGCACAAAAATTGAAGCGGTGTTGACCAAAATGCGCCACCACCTGCCGGCGCATTTTACTGTAGCAGACGGAGACATCGCGGTTCATGGTGCCCTGTTCGCTTGGGATCCTGCCTCCAAAACGTGCACCTCTGTCAAACGCATTAAATTCTAAATTCAATCATAAAAAGCGTACGGAGATCCCGTGGGGATCTCCGTACGCTTTATGTTTTTTATGTTGTTAAATTATTCTTCGTTAGAAGTCTCTTCCGCTTCAACAGCCTCGGCCTCAGCGACCTCTGCTTCAGCAACCTCAGCCTCTACAGCCTCGGCCTCGACGACCTCTGCTTCAGCGACTTCAGCCTCTACAGCCTCAGCCTCAGCAACCTCTGCTTCAGCGACTTCAGCCTCAACAGCCTCGGCCTGGGCGACCTCTGCTTCAGCGACTTCAGCCTCTACAGCCTCAGTCTCTACGACCTCTGCTTCAGCAACTTCTGCCTCTACAGCCTCAGCCTCGACGACCTCAGCTTCAGCAACTTCAGCCTCGACGACCTCGGCTTCAGCAACTTCAGCCTCAACAGCCTCAGCCTCGACGACCTCTGCTTCAGCAACTTCAGCCTCAACGACCTCAGCCTCAACAACGGCTTCTTCTGCCACAGGAGCTTCAAATACCGTCTCTTCGACATTGGGCGCCTCAAATGCCTCCTCGACAACGGGCACCACAACGGTCTCTTCGACAACAGGAGCGACCTCAGGGGCTGCAGGCTGGGCCTGCGAATGATTGATGGCCTGTGCCATAGCGGCAACACTATTCGCCGCGCCCTGATTGGAAACGTTGGTTGCGGTCATGCTGAGCATCAACTGCTGCATCATCTGCTGTTGCTCTTCCTGAGCCTGCATAATCATGCGGCGCTGTTCTTCTTCGTCGGCGCGGCGTCTGATCTCATCCTGACGGCGGCGCTCTTCGTCCTGACGCTGACGATGCTCCTGCGCGATGCGAATATTGCGAATTTCCATCGCGGTATTGCTCTCAATGATTGCCAAATTCTGCTGTTCTACGTACAGCGCGTGATCGTGTGCAATCAAAGATCTGCGAACGGAACGGACATAAGCCGCAAAGACGATCAAATACAAACCAAGTGCGACGTTAATCACAGCGGATGCATAGGTAATGATGGTAGCTTCCGCTCCCACAAACAATTTCAAAATTTCGCCAACAACAGGAATGTTCATCAGCATTCCCAGTATAACGGCAGCTGCAATGCTGATCAAACCGCCCAAAATATAGAAGAAACCGAAGAAGCAAGGACCAAACATGGGGGTCTTCTTATTCAAGTTCCAAGCCTTACCCTTGTAGGAAGTAGGATCCATGACACCAATCAGATATCTCATGGAGCGGCGCGTCTTGCCAAATACACGAGCATGAGCCGTCACAATCCAAATAACCAAAGCAGAGATAACCGCCATAGCAATCCAGAAATAGGTCTGGCCTTCTGTGATCAATGCTTGAAGCTCCTCCAACTCCAGACCTTCCATACCGATGTATGCGGAAATGTCAGAAATCAAATCATTCAGAAGCAGAGCGCAAATAACGATCAGCGCAATACCAAGGATGGAGAAGATGGCCGACAAAACAGCCAAGAACTTCTGCAGACCAATGTAGGAACCCATGGAGAACAGGCGATCGACCTGCGACGTGCGTTCATTCGATCCAACCAACTGCCACGTTGTAATGGCAGAAGCCAAAGCGAGCGAAAAAGATAGAATGTTAAACAAAATGGTGATACCGGTAGTCAACAACGTCATACCGCCGATGGCAGAGCCAAACTTGTTGTAGGTATCGATGAGGTCCTTGATGGAGATGACCATAACCGCCAACGAAGCAACAGAAATGATCGTCATCAAAATTGCTAAGAAGATGAAAGCACCCGAGCGCAACGACTTCTTCACAACGCCGGGACGACCGGAAATCATCGCATTCACCTTGCCTCTTTGATATGCCGTGGCTACATGATATCCGCAGTTGGGACACAAAAGCGAACCATTTGCCACAGGAGCCTGACAATTGGGACAATTCATAAAAATTTCTCCTCGTCTTTCAAAGTATTATTAAAAAAATTATATCACCATATATTGTTTGTGTCAAGATATTTTTTACAAAATATTCACATTTTCCCATTTCGATTTTCTATAACCCCTAAAAAACCGATAAGCACCGCAAGCCTTTTGTGGTCTGCGGTGCTTAATCTATCTTGCATCATTTCATTTTTTTGAAGCGGAACACGTCATTCCAACCGATATCCTTTTCCACGCACAGTGGTAATCAAATGAAGACCTGTGGGTCGCTCGATCTTACGGCGCAAAAAGCAAATATAGACCTCCAGCTTGTTGGTCTGTGCCCCATCTGCGCCGGCAAGACAGGCCTGCAGCTGTTCTTTGGTAACGGTCTGCCCTCTGTTGTCAATCAAAACGCGCATCATCGCTCCTTCCGTTGGCGACAAACGAACGGTATGCCCGCCGAAGGAAAGCTCGGTATCACTTTCCATGGCAAACGACAATTCATCAATTGGGACGAAGGAGCGCGTCTCTTGGCCGTTGGGTTCTTCGGCAAATGCGGCGGCATATCCGCACACCTCGCCCAACAATGCGCGCAAGCGGCGGGTCGCAAATGGACGAAGCAGCAAATGCGAAAGCTTCGCTGTCAATTCCGCAGGCAGCGCAGTTGTATCGCGGCAAATGCCCGCCGCGGCCACAGCCTCGCTCATCATCAGCGCTTCCGCTACGCCGGGGCTGTCCAAATCCAGCAAAAGAAGGCTCTCCTCCGTATGGGTCGGCAGACGATCCACCACCTGCAACGAAAGTGCCATTTCGCGGCATTCCAAGGACACCAAACGCGAAAGAGCTTTGTCCGTACTAACCAAGACCAAAGAAGTCGTTACGGAATTTTTGTCAGCCATAACGCATCTCCCTCCAATCTGACTGAGAAACGGATCATGTCATCTGTGTCCGGATGGAGAATCAGCAGATCACCCACCAAAATGGCAGGTGCCAAAATCTCACCGTCCTCATCAGAGTAATAAACCGTATTGTCCTCGGCCGAAACACTCAAGGTTGCCGTCTCGCCTTTCCAGTCGCCACTCAAAAATTCCCACAGCGTGGCGCTTTCCTCCGGGGCAGGCGTTTGGCGATACAATACTACGTGCGCAATGCCTTCGCTAGGGCAATCTGCGGAAGGTCCATCCTGTCCGGGCCTTTCACTCCCCGGGGCATCTAGCTCAGGGTCATCACAACCGGGGTCATCATTCTCCGGCGTATCCTCCGAGGGCTCTTCATAATCGCCAGGCTCTTCGGCAGGGGGTGCCTGATCCTCGTTTTCCGGGTCTTTCGTCGCATCGTCTTGGTTGGGAGCTTCCGGCGTGGGTGCTTGATGCTTGCGAAGGGCGGGAGGAATGATCAACAATGCCAGCAACAGACATACGCCTGCAAGCGACGCACTCAAGCGGCGCCACATTACGGCACGGTTCTTACGAGCGAGACGCGGCTCCTCAGCAACAACGCGCATGATGGCATCATGCACCAACGGATCCGGCACTACATCATCCGCAGCCGCCACCAAATCCAACAATTCCTGAGCCTGGCGATATTCAGCAGCGCAATCAGGGCAACCGTCTAGATGAGCCTTGACAGCTGCTGATTGTTCCGTATTCAATTCACCGTCAAGATAAGCATCCAAATGGGTTTTGATCCACTCGCACCCAAAAGTTGCCCCGTTGTTTCCTTTCATCATATTATATCCTCTCATCTGAGTCATTTTCTTTGTCTATTGATATAGACGCTCGAAATTAAAAAATCTTCCGCATTTTCAATATTTTTTTCAAATGTTCCCGAGCGCGCGATAGTCGGCTTGCCACCGTTCCTGCCTCAAGGTTGAGAATGCTTCCGATTTCGGCGTAAGACAACCCTTGAATGTCTTTGAGCAAGATGATCTGCCGATGTTCGTCCGACAATTCCTCGATGGCCTCTCTGACCATCGCAATTCTTTCTTTTCTCACGACATCCACATCCGGGCGACTGCTCTCGTCCTCGTCCCGAACCTCGCGTTCCACCCATTCTCCGTTGTCATCTTGAACAGTCATGGATTCTTCATGACTTCTCACCCGTTGCCGTCGCCGCTCGAGATCCAGGGCAACGGTTCTTGTAATTTTCAACAAATACACCAAGAGCGAACACTCAAATCGATAGGTTGGCAATACCCGCCATAGCTTGATGAACGTCTCTTGCATAGCGTCCTCGGCATCCTGCTTGTGCCGTAGCATCGAAAAGGCAAGACGGTATACCTTTACCTCATAGCGTGTCATCAACCGCTCAAAGGCCGCCTCATCGCCTGCTTGCGCCAGCTCAATGTCCCTTCGCTCATCTGGAATATCCGGATGCTTTGGCATTCCCGTCCCCCCTTTCTCGTTTCATCTTATCTTTTTTATCGGATCAATCCGAGCATAATTTGTTCTGCTTCTTGCGGGGATGTAGCCGTCATCAGCCTTCCTCGCGCATCAGCGGCGCCCGCAACACCGTGAATATACCACGCCAGCTGCTTTTTGGACTCAGCAAAGCCCACGCGCTCGCCCTTTTCCTCTATCATACGCACCATCTGACCAATGGCGGTTTTCACACGTTCTTCCAGCGTCGGAGGTGTAAATTCTCTCCCCTCCAATGCCGCCGCAATCTCTGAGAACAACCACGGATTTCCCATGGCGCCACGGGCGATCATCAAGCCGTCACAGCCCGTCACTTTCTTCATGTTCAGCGCTTCACCGGCGCTCATAATATCTCCGTTGCCAATCACGGGAACACGCACGGCGGCCTTGACAGCGGCAATCGTTGCCAGATCCACCCCCGGGCGGTACATTTGTTCTCTGGTGCGGCCGTGAACACAAATGGCCGCGGCGCCTGCCGCTTCCAATTCTTGTGCCATCTCAACCGCACAGATGTGCTCGGCATCAAAACCGATGCGAATCTTGACCGTCACAGGAAGATCCACCGCCGCACAAACGGCACGCACAATGCGTCCCGCCAAGGGAATATCGCGAAGCAAGGCGCTTCCCTCGCCATTGGATACGATCTTATGTACCGGACACCCCATGTTGATATCAATGGCGGCGGGGCGTGCTTGGCTGGTACATCCCGCGTAGGAGCCTTCGGCCACCATAGCCGCCGCTTCCGCCATAAATTCCGGCTCACTTCCAAACAGTTGCACCGCCATCGGGACATCATCCGCCCACACTTTAGCCAAAGGCGCGCTCTTGGAGTTTTCTCCCACCGACGCGCGTCGACTCTTTTTTTCATAACACAGCGATTTGGCCGATACCATTTCGCTAACGGTAAATTCAGCGCCCAGCGATCGGCAGATGCGGCGGAAGGGATGATCGCTCACTCCGGCCAAGGGAGCGAGCATCAAGCCATGACGCAATGACGTCTCCCCAATACGAAGCGCGGGGGTTTCCAAGTTATTCATCCGCAGCCTCCTCTATGTCCGGCGCTACGCCCAGTTCTTCCAGCTTTTGTCGAATCTCCCGCATATCGCGCAGCATATCCTCTCTCTTGGAGGTGTCGCGCAACAGCGCCGACGGATGATAGACGGCCATCATCCATACACCGTTTTTGTAAAACCATTTGCCGTGCTCTTTGGTGATGCGGATATCCGGCTTGATCAATCTCATAGCGGCAATGCGTCCAAGGCAAACCAAAACCTTGGGTTGAATCAGTCGGAATTGTTCCCGCAAATAACCAATACAAGCGTCCTGCTCCCCTTGTTCGGGATCACGATTGTGAGGCGGACGGCACTTGAGAATATTGGCAATATACACCTTGTCGCGGGGCAAATCAACGGCATACAAATAGCGATCCAACAATTTCCCGGCCGCACCGACAAAAGGAATGCCACTCTCATCCTCCTGTTCGCCCGGCGCCTCGCCGACAAACATCAAACTCGCAAGGGGATCTCCCGTACCGAATACGTTATTCTTTCTGCGCTCTCCCAACGGGCAAGCGCGGCAATCGCGACAGCGAGCGATCAGCTCCTGCCAGCGCTCCTCTTGATTATTTTTCATACGGGTCCCTCCTTTCGGACAAGAAACGGGGGTAAGACGCGTGATCTATCCCCCGTTTGTGTATCACCATTTTTGATCAGCGCTCAACAGGATACAGAATCTTGAGCTGATTGATTTTGGAACGGTAAGCCGCCTGTTGCTTTTCCATGGTCAGCTGACGAACCAACGCTTCGCGCACGTCACCGAAATGCATCGGCTCTGCCGCTTTTTTACCGTCCAGACGGATCAAGTGATAGCCAAACTGTGTCTGTACGGGGCCGCGAACCTCACCCACTTCCATCTCGAAGCAAGCGGCGTCGAACTCCGGCACCATCTGGCCGTGGCCAAACTCACCAAGGCTACCACCCTGCGCACCGGACGGGCAAGAGCTGTTCTCACGCGCGGCATCCTCAAACGAGATCTCACCCGCATTGATCTTGGCCAGCAGTTCGTTGGCCTTGTCCTCGCTATCCACAAGAATGTGGCTGGCGCTGACAGATTCCTGACCCATAAACTGATCGGCATTGTCCTCAAAATACTTCTTAGCCTCATCATCCGTCACGCGAACGCCCGAAACCACCTTGCCCACGGCATAGTTGATCAAAAGATCCTCCTTGACGCGCGCCAACTGTTCCTTAAATGCAGCCTCGCGCTCGTACAGATTGCGAGTGGCATCCAACAAAAGCAGCTTCTGCGCGATCAATTCTTCCAAAATCATCGCTCTGCCCTGGGGGCTCTTATATGCCTGAGCCTGCTGTCCCATAGACGCGATCATGGCGTCTACATCTTCATTGGTAATCTGCTTGCCGCCAACGACGGCCAGTACGTTATTATTTTCCATTGTTTGATTATCCTTTCGCCAAAACAGTGTTTTATCTCATACAGTATAACACAATTCGCCCCCGGTGTCAATGTTTTTTATCACACTGCCGCGCGAAGCAAAAAAAGAAGAGAGCGCTCCCGCAACCTGTGGGAACGCTCTGCTTTTTATTTTTGCTGATCGGCCCGTGTATCACCAAGCTCAATATCCAGCGGTGCGTCGATCTCATCCGAGACATACTTGCCGTTCTTCTTGCGTTGGCGCACACATTCCGTCAAAAGGTACTCAATCTGCCCGTTGACCGATCGGAAATCGTCCTCCGCCCATGCGGCAATGGCGTTATACAACTTCTCCGTCAGTCGCAAAGGAATTTGTTTTTTCTCTGCCATATCAATACAAGCTTCCCGAATTAACCACAGGCTGTGCGTCGCGATTGCCGCAAAGCACGACGAGCAGGTTAGAGACCATGGCCGCTTTTCTTTCGCTATCCAATTCCACCTTGCCTGTTTGCTCCAGACGATCCAGTGCCATCTCAACCATGCCGACCGCACCTTCCACGATCATCTTACGGGCATCGATAATAGCGGATGCCTGTTGACGTTGCAGCATGACAGCTGCAATTTCAGTCGCATACGCAAGGTAGGTGATGCGAGCCTCGATGATTTCAATGCCCGCCGCGTTGACGCGCTCCTGAATTTCATCGCGGATACGAGTTGCAACGACCTCGCTCGAGCCGCGCAAGCTACCGTCGTCGGCCATGCCGTCCCCCGTCGTATCCACGCCGGGTGCCATATCGTAAGGATAAATGCGGACGATGTTGCGAAGGGCGGTGTCGCACTGTAACGAGAGATATTCCTTATAATTGTCCACGTCGAATACCGCTTTGGCTGTATCGACGATGCGCCAAGTCACGGCAATTCCGATCTCCACGGGGTTACCCAGGCAGTCATTGATCTTTTGACGGTTATTGTTGAGCGTCATAATCTTGAGCGACAGCTTTTTGGCGGACAACTCCATCGAAGTAGAGGAAGAAGAAGTCGCCACTGCGGGCGCTGTTACCGTTTTCACGTCGCCGGACTGGTTCAAAACCGTCTTGGCGGCAGGATTGACGGCGATACAGAACGGATTAACAAAGTAAAAGCCTTCGCCCTTGAGCGTACCGATGTACTTACCGAACAGCGTCAATACCAGCGCCTCCTGCGGTTTGAGCACCTTGAGTCCGGGAAGCACAACCCAGCCAAGACAAATATAAATCAAGCTGACGAGTAACAGCGGCGTCGGCACATCCGTATTGGAGCGTCCCATGTCGATCGCACCAAAGATGATACCTACCATAGCAGCAATATACAGCAGGATGGTGATGACCAGCACCAGCATTCCTTTTTTCTTGCCCTTCAAAATAATTTCTTGCATAAAATATACTCCTTTCTAAATATATCATGTCCTATTTGATATCAATATGATATCACGCAAAGAGGAGTTTGTCAATAGGAACGGGAAACTTTTTGAGAATTTTCGGGGAAAACCACAAGTGGGTTTCCCCCCATTCCGCGTCCGCGGAACATTCCCCTTTCGGTCGCTTTGGAAGAGTGGAAAACGTCCCCCTCTGCAGAGGGCGACAAGGGCGCTTCTCTCAATCTGCGAGCCTTTTTGAAAAGGATCGACCGAAAACTTTTATTTTTGAATCATATTCTTTTCACAGTAAAAAGAGAAGAGCCGTATCACAGCTCTTCTCAAATCATTCCATTATTTTACCTCAATGATCGACTCATCCCACATATCGGGTGCTTCGTAGCCCATGAGGTTAACCATGGTTGCAGCCACGTTGGACAGACCAAACTGTCCCTCATCTGCCTTTACCGTGTAAGCATCTGCACAAACATTGTTGTAGAGAATGCAAGGAACACGGTTGAGCGTGTGCGAGGTCTTAGGCGTCATTTCGCCCTTCTTGTTGAGCTTGGGTGCGCCCGTCTTCTTGTCTACCTCAAACATCTCATCGGCGTTACCGTGGTCAGCCGTAATGAGGGCCACGCCGCCCAGAGCGTCAATGACCGTCAGAATACGAGCCAACTGCAGATCCAGCGCCTCCATCGAGCAGCGAGTAGCCAAGAGAGATCCCGTATGACCAACCATGTCACCGTTCGGGAAGTTGACGCGCAAGTACTTGTACTTGCCGCTCTCCAAGCAATCGATCAGGGTGTCGGTGATCTCTGCGCACTTCATCCAAGGACGCTGTTCAAACGGAACAACATCCGAAGGAATTTCAATATAGGTCTCCAGCTCCTCCGAGAACTTGCCCGAACGGTTACCGTTCCAGAAATAGGTCACGTGACCATACTTCTGCGTCTCGGAAATAGCCAACTGAGCAACGCCGGTGTTGGCCAAATATTCGGACATGGTGTTGGTGATTTCAGGAGGATTGACCAAGAAGCGGTGAGGAATATGCAAGTCGCCGTCGTACTCCAGCATACCGGCGTACAGAACGTTGGGAACACGAACGCGAGCGAAAGCATCAAAGCTCTCGTCGCCATCAAACGCCTTGGAGATTTCGATGGAACGGTCGCCGCGGAAGTTGAAGAAGATAACGCTATCGCCATCCTCGATGGTACCAACGGGCTTGCCGTCAGCGGCGATCACAAAGGCGGGCAGATCCTGGTCGAGAATACCGGGAATTTCAGCGCGATAGGTGGTGATGGCTTCCTCAGCGGAGGCAAAAGTGCGGCCCTCGCCCAATACATGGGTCTTCCAACCGGCCTCTACCATGCCCCAGTTCGCTTCGTAACGGTCCATGGTAATCTTCATACGGCCACCGCCCGAAGCGATGCAAATATCAAAGGTATCATCGCGCAGATCAGCCATAAATGCCTCAAACGGCTGAACGTAATTCAGCGCAGAGGTGGGATCTACGTCACGGCCATCGAGCAGAATATGAACGCGAACCTTGCTCACACCCTCGGTCTTTGCTTGGATGAGCATCGCCTTCAAGTGATCAATGTGCGAGTGAACGTTACCGTCGGAGAACAGACCGATGAAATGCAGTGTCGTTCCCTGCTCCTTGACACCGGCAACCAGCGTCTGCCAAGTATTCGAGGTGTACATTTTGCCCGATTCAATCGAGTTCGATACCAGCTTGGCGCCCTGAGCGAACACCTGTCCTGCGCCCAGCGCATTGTGACCAACCTCAGAGTTACCCATATCATCGTCCGAAGGAAGTCCCACAGCGGTACCGTGAGCCTTGAGCGAAACCATGGGATAGTTTGCCATCAGCATATCCAAGGTGGGGGTGTATGCACCGCTGACCGCATTGGCAATACTGTCGGGAGCAATACCGACACCGTCCATAACAATCGTAACAACAGGGCCCTGTACTCCCTTGAAATTCTTAAGTTTATTCAATTTCTTCATGATGATAACTCCTCTTCGATTACTTGTTTTGAGTGCGGTTGATGATCACCTGTGTTGCTGTGTCAAGGTAATCGTTCTGCATCATTTCGATCCAGCCCTTATCGACAAGTGCGGCCAGCTTGTGATCCAACGGAATGCGAGCCAATACGTCAAAGCCGAATTTTTCAGCCGTTTCATCAATGTGGCTCTCGCCGAAAATATGAATTTCCTTACCGCAATCCGGGCACTTAACATAGCTGTGGTTTTCAACCAAGCCCAGCACGGGTACGTTCATCATCTTTGCCATATTCGCAGCCTTAGCCACGATCATGGAAACCAGTTCCTGAGGGCTGGTCACGATCACGATGCCATCCAGCGGAATAGACTGGAATACCGTCAGCGGGACATCGCCCGTTCCGGGAGGACAGTCAACGAACATATAATCGATATCGTTCCAAATGGTGTCGCTCCAGAATTGCTTTACCGTGCCAGCGATCAAAGATCCACGCCAGATAACCGGCTTTTCATCGTCATCCAGCAAAAGATTGGCCGACATAATATCGATTCCCGTCGTCGTAGAAGGAGGAATCATGTGCTGACCGTCACCCTCCACCGGCTTTTTCAAGCCAAATGCCTTCGGGATCGAGGGGCCTGTGATATCGGCATCCAAGATACCGACTTTATAACCTTCGCGCTGCATATTGACCGCCAGCATGGAGGTGACCAGCGACTTACCGACGCCACCCTTGCCACTGACGACACCAATAACGTGTTTGACATTGCTAAGCTCACACAAAGGAGCAATCAGAGATTGTGCTTCTTTTCTGGAAGCGCAGTTGCTCGAACAAGTGGAGCAATCATGAGTACATTCTGCCATAGTATGACCTTTCTTATTTTTATTGCATGGGCAATGATATTTTGATTACTCTTTATTATACACCATTTTTGCCTTTTTTTCAAGATCTTTTGCCATTTTTATAACAAAGTTTATCTCTTGCCAGAGCGGTTTTGGAAGGTTTTATCCCTCTGCTTTTGCTTCTTCCCTCATTTTACGAAGCACCTCATCCCGCAAATGCTTGGCAACGCCGCACATCAGGTGCGTCGCCTCGCTCAAAAGGTGATCCGGCAAGCGAGCAAGAAATCTGTCTGCTTCCAACGTAATATCTCCCTGATACCGAATATCGGCCAATGCGCTTGTGATGGCATCCCAAGGCAAAGCCCCCATAAAAGGCAACGTATGTGAGTCATGATGATAATCGTTGTCATGGACGTGCAACGCGCCAAGACGTTCATGACCGAGCGCACGGATAAAGGACGCGGCATCCTGGCCAACCAACCCACAATGGCCGATATCAAGGCAGGCCGTGAAATGCTCGGCCGGCAACGCATCCAAATAATCGCAGAACTCATCGGGACTGTTGCAAGTACTCTCGATCAGCACATGGCGGCGAGGATCCCCCTGGAACATATTTTCGAGTGCCACCCGAATGCCGAATGCTTTGCTATACGGCACAAGCGCTTGATAAAAGATCTGATTCATTTCTTTGAGCTCTAGCACGTGTTCAGGGTAATACAAATGCTGCACCGGGTGCACAATAATTTGCTTGGCTCCCATCAAAGAAGCCACTTCCATGGCGCGAACAATTTGTGCAAATGCTTTTTCATTGAAGTCCTGATCGGACTTGGAGGAGGGAAACGGCGCGTGCGCTTGATTGCACACAATGCCGCACTCGTCCGCAACGGAGCGCAAGTGACGAGCCACCTCACGATAATCATCGGCATCAAAAGGCTTTTGCGAAAACAACGACAAATCAAACGCTTCAAATCCGGCCTGTGCAAGCATGCGAATGGCCTCTTCTTGTGAAAATTTTGCAGCAAGATGTTCCGTTTGAGTGGATACGAGCATAGCTCCGTCCTCCTTAGATTCTATTTTCCTTATTGTAGCATACTCTCCGACACAATGCAAGTCCTCTTTGGAATCTATCGTTCCATTTCTTAATTTATCTTGCGGCCGCATGATACGGCCTGCTTGACGCATACTATAGAAACGGAGGTACACTGCCATGAATCATCAACCCAACCAAGAAACAAAAGAATCCGATGTCCCCCTGCCCCGTCCGCTGATGCTGGCACTCGCCCGTAATATGCACGCCATGCAAGATTACGCGCACCTTTCAGAGGCGGGGCGGGAGCGCTTGATCGCCATGGCTCAAACAGCCCGATCGCAGGAAGAAGTATCGGCTCTGCTTCAAAATCTGACACAGTTCTTTTGAATGGATATAAAAAACGAACAGCCGCAAGAAAATCTTACGGCTGTTCGTTTTTTTGTCAGATCAAATCAAAGATTAGTCTTCGATCAGCTTGATGATGGCCATTTCGGCAGCATCACCGCGACGGGGACCGATCTTGAAGATCTGGGTGTAACCACCCTGGCGCTCTGCATACTTGGGAGCCAGCTCGTTGAATACCTTAGTAACAACGGCCTCCTTCGTGATAAATGCAAGAGCAGCACGGCGGGAAGCAAGCGTATTCTTCTTGCCAAGTGTAATCATTTTCTCTGCGAGAGAACGAACTTCCTTTGCTCTGGCGAGAGTCGTCTCAACCTGACCGTTCTCAAGCAGCAGGGTGACCAGACCGCGCAGCATTGCCATTCTATGGGCAGTCGGTCTGCCAAGTTTTCTGGTTCCGGGTATTGTAAAACCCCTCCTTCTCTGCTATCCTAATGTTTATGCGCTTCGCTTATTCTTCTTCTCTCTTGAGATCAAGACCCAGCGAATGCAGCTTCTGAATGACTTCTTCCAGCGATTTCTTTCCGAGGTTACGAACCTTAATCATGTCCTCCTCGGTACGGTTGGTCAAATCCTCTACCGTATCGATGAAGTCGGATC
>JAZQUX010000103.1:0-1952 GCA_045631585.1 Eubacteriales bacterium
AGCTATGGCAATACTCGCCGAGCTTCTCCACGCGAAGGAACATCCCATCATGCTCCTTGCACTCATCGGTCAGCAGATGCGAAGACTATATGCTGCCAAGCTCGCATCCAAGCACGGCAGAAGCCGTGACGAAATCATGGAACTCTGCACTGTCACCCACTCATTTATCGCGGATAAACTCATTACTGCAGCAAAGAACTATTCCCTCGAACAGCTTGAGCACATTCTCGAGATATGTGTGGATTACGACTACCGCATGAAGAGCGGCGGCGACGCAGAACAGCTTATAAAAGAATTCATCGCAAGAATAGCCGGAGATGTATGATGCTGAAAGTCAGCGAAGTTATTATAGTTGAAGGACGCTACGACAAAAACGTTCTCAGTCAAATAGTGGATGCCACCATAATCACCACCGAAGGATTCGGCATTTTCAAGGACAAAGAAAAGCAGGCTATGCTGCGCTCTCTCGCCAAACGCAGAGGGTTGGTTGTTCTGACGGATTCCGACGGTGCCGGTTTTGTTATCAGGAACTTCCTAAAAGGCTGCGTCGATCCACAGTATATCAAACACGCCTATATCCCCGATATTCCCGGAAAGGAAAAGCGCAAGTCTGCCCCCTCGTGTGAAGGCAAGCTCGGCGTGGAGGGTATGACGCCGGAGATAATACTCGATGCCCTGCGAAATGCCGGGGTCGAAACCGGTGAAGAAAGAGCGTCCGACGAAGAAATAACCAAAACTTATCTGTATTCTCTCGGTCTTATCGGCGGAGACGGCAGCGCGCAAAAACGCAAAGCGATTCAGAAGGCGCTTGCACTCCCCGAACATTTGAGTGCTAATGCACTTGTCCAAATCCTCAACATCGTATCATCACGCTCCGAAATTGAGAATATCATCACCCGCGATCAATAAGAACACAAACCAAAATCCCGCCGAGGAACAAAATCCCGGCGGGATTTTCCGTAAGCTGCGCAGCCAACCTAAGCTGCCGGCAGTTATGTATACCAAATTCATCTATTCTGAAATAAACGGCAAGCGCGCACAACAGCATCAAACAGCAGATTGCGAGCACCGCTTTGAGCATCAGATATGCAGCTCTCGGCATTTGCCTTATATAAGTTACAATTGCTTGAATCATAATAGTTTCACCACCTTAGTGAAATTATAAAATGTTTCGTTTTTGACAGCAATGCACAAATATTGACAGGCAAATTTTTTAGAAAAAAATAAAAAAGATATAGCTATCCCAAAAACTCTGTGATATAATACGTAAAAATATTATGTATACCAATATTTTCATGGAGGAATTATAGATGAGATGCCCGTTTTGCACCAGCCCTGACAGCAAAGTAATCGACTCGCGCCCCGCCGATGAAGGCAACTCCATCCGCCGCCGCAGAGAATGCCTGACCTGCCAGAAAAGATTCACTACATACGAAATCATTGAGCGCATGCCCCTCGTTATCATAAAGCGTGACGGCTCGCGTCAGTCTTTCGACAAGATCAAGATCATCAACGGTATGCTCCGTGCATGCGAAAAGCGTCCCATCTCCATGGCCGAAATCGAAAAGATGGCTGATGACATCGAGCAGGAGCTCCGCGGCAGACTCGAGAGCGAAGTTCCCTCCGACTATGTCGGCGAGCTGGTTATGGATCGTCTGAAGGACCGCGACGAAATCGCTTACGTCCGTTTTGCTTCCGTTTACCGTTCCTTCAAGGATATCAACACCTTCATGGAAGAGCTCAACAAGCTCCTCAACGGCAAGAACTAAGTGCCGCTTCCATACAACAATTTACTGCTCCCCTATTCCGGGGAGCAGTTTTTTATTCACAGAATCTGTTCTAACGCGATTTTTTCCGCTTGCGACAGGTCATCCAGTTTTTCGTATATTTCTTGAAAGTCCACCGCCAAATCGTTTGCAAGAGCAAATTCAATCTTCATAAGCAAGGCTAGT
>JAZQUX010000104.1:0-2407 GCA_045631585.1 Eubacteriales bacterium
ATGTCGGCGGCGGTGATGCCGGACAGGCTTACTGATGTATTCATGAGCGGTACTATTCACGAGGAGAACCAGCCGTGCCACTTGAAGATTTCCGATCCCGGCAAGTGCAGAACGTGCCAGGACAGGTTCGGTGCGCCGTGCACGCGCTTCTGTCCCGCGGAAGTGTACCGCATGGAAGAGGAGAAGCTTGAAATTGACTTTTCCAACTGTCTCCACTGCAAGACGTGCCGCATTAAATGCCCGATGGGAAACATTGACTGGACGTTTCCCCAGGGCGGCGACGGCCCCCGCTACACGAGAATGTAGGATTGCGCGAAGTATTGCTTGGCAATGGTATAAAAAGTGTGTCATGTTTGTAGGTAGGCAGAATGAGACGGAACAGGGCTTTGGCATTATGATACATGCGCCGTTGCCCGACAAAGGATGTAGAAGGTGCGGTTGAAAGGGGATATGTTCGTAATGTAGGTTACAGGATGAAAGGAGTTGGTTTTATGGATGTTCATGGAGTTAAAAACAGTACGCTTTGTGTGGTTATGCCTGTATATAACGAACAGGATGCGATCGGCAGTGTTTTGGAAAAATGGGATGCGATGCTTAGCGGACTGGGATGCGAGTATGTGATACGTCCGTATAATGATGGATCGAAAGATTCCTCTCTTGCCGTAATGCAGGAAATGGCAAAAAGGCTTGGGCCGCAGATCGAAGTCAAGGACAAACCGAACGGAGGACATGGCAATACAATTCTTACGGGATATTGTGATGCCGTTGCGGATGGGTTTGACTGGATTTTTCAGGTTGATTCCGATGACGAGATGGGGCCGGAACAATTTGCCGATCTTTGGAATCGGCGTGAAGATTATGATTTTCTTGTTGGTACAAGAGCCGGACGGAGACAGTCTTTTTCAAGGCGAATTATAAGTTTTGTTTCAAGGTTGTGTGTCCGGCTTTTTTACGGCGAAAGTATTTGGGATGTCAATTCGCCGTATCGGCTGATGCGAGTTTCATCGTTTAAGAATTTGTTTTCGTCCATTCCTTTGTCCACATTTGCGCCTAATGTCATCCTTAGCGGATTGTCTGCGCGGTATGGTCTTCGTTGTTTTCAGATGCCTGTTCCTCAGAGGGAACGCGTGACGGGCGAAGTCAGCATAAGAAAGTGGAAGTTGGTCAAGTCTGCCGTAAAAAGTTTTTGTCAGACCATATGGATGGCACGGACATCGACTCCATTGCTGTCTATCGTGCCTGCACTTATTACTCTTGCCGTTTTGGATTCAACTACATTCATGTGGTATGATGAGTTGGCAATGTGTGACGGTGTGTTTATGAAGGCATTGCACGGATTGTCATGGTCAGGTGTATGGGCGTGTTCCTATAATCCTCTTTATCCGTTGAGTTTGGTGGCTTGGGTGAAGCTTTTCGGAGCGTCCCATTTTGTCGTCTGCTCATTTTCGGTAATTCTTGCATACTTTGCAACGGTAGTCATATCCTCTGTCGCGCATCGGCGCAGATGGTGGAATGATTCACTTTCCGATTGTGCATTTGTGTTTCTGTTTTGGGGCGGCTGGTTTTTTTCATGGATGATCACCAATGCACGTGTGGATGTAATGGTGTTGTTGTTGACCGTATTGTTTCTAGATTCCCTTTCGAGTCTTGACAGCGGGAAAAATAGTTTTTTGAGGGTCTTTATCATAGCTGCTCTTCTTTTTCTTGCAGCTCCGTACATATTGCCGTTGATGTTCTTCTTCGGGTTGTTTCTGCTTGTCCTGGGAAGGATTGACAGAGTGATGCTCGTAAAGAGGGGACTTGTTGCCACTGCAGGATTTGGCGCTGGATTTATTATCACCGCATTGTATTACCTGGTTCAGCGGGACATCATCCGTTTGTTGGGGTCGTATTTGTATTTCAATTCGATAACCGGGTATGCGTTTGTTCCGTTTTGGGAACGTGTCGCAAACGGTTATTTGTTTGATATTTCCGCAGTGGTTTTGCTTTTGTTGTCTTTTGTTCTCGGTGCATTGTCAAAAGCTATCCGCCCATATGCGGTTTTTGCCGCGCTGATACCTTTGCTGATGGTGATTGGCGGGCGTTACGAGCCATATTATGCATGGGTGTTTTATGTTCCATCGGTCGTGTTGCTTGTGGCGGCCATCAGAGGCAGGTTCAGACGCACACTCGTGTCGATAGCGGCAATTGGAGCCTTTTCGTGTGCTGTGCATCCGGTCGTTTCGTATATGCAAACGGCGGATGCAAGGGCAAATCGGGAGTCGTGCCGCGTTTTCATCGAAAGGAACTCGAAATGGTTTTCGGGCGGCGGAGATGTTGTCGTAGCTGCCGATCTTGACGGGAATACGGGCTTTTACTATCCGCTTCTGAAGCATGGCGTCAGGATTTGGTATAGGGGAGAGGAGAT
>JAZQUX010000105.1:0-14270 GCA_045631585.1 Eubacteriales bacterium
CTTGTTCGTAGGCTCCCGTCTTGCCATCGCGCAAGGTTGCGCCAATGATACGGTCTCCCATCACCACGTCCGACACCGTACGATTCCACAAGAATTCCACGTTCTCCGCCTTCATCAGAGGCTCGTGGTAGATCTTGCTGGCGCGCAACGTGTCGCGTCGATGAACCAAATATACCTTTTTGGCGATGCGTGACAGATACAGCGCATCGGATACCGCGCTGTTGCCGCCGCCGACAACCATGACCGTTTTGTCCTTATAAAAGCGTCCGTCGCAGTGAGCGCAATAGTGAAGTCCGCGACCTACCAGCGAGGCCTCGTTGGGAAGTCCCAGCGGACGGGGATTGGCCCCCGTGGCAATCACAACGGTACGGGCCTGATACTCGCCGCCGTCGGTCGTGATGGTCTTGATGGTGTCCTTGAGATTCACCGACAAAACCTCCCCATATTCGCTCTTGGCTCCAAACCGCTCGGCTCCCTGTTGCATCTTCATGCCCAGTGTAAATCCGTCCACGCCCTCGTCAAACCCGGGGTAGTTATCGATGATATCGGTCAAGGCCATCTGACCGCCGGCCGACATTTTCTCAATCACCAGCGTGTCCAGCCCTCCGCGGGTGGCATACAAGGCGGCCGAATATCCGGCAGGACCACCGCCGATGATGATCATATCATAAATGTGCGACATGGCTCTCTCCGATCAGTCTTCCAGCAGCTTGAGAATCTGTGCCTTGGGACGAGCACCGGCCGATTGGTGAACAACCTGACCCTGCTTCATGACAACCAGCGTAGGGATGCTGACGATTCCAAACTGGTGAGCCAGCGAGCCTTCGTCATCGACATTGATCTTTCCGATCACAACATCCTCTCTTTCCTTGGCGACCTCCTCTAAAATGGGAGCAACCATGCGGCAAGGACCGCACCAGTCAGCGTAAAAGTCAAGCAGAACCGTTTTGTTGCTTGCTTTGATTTCTTCAAAATTCGTTGCAGTAACGTGAATGATAGCCATAACAGTAATTCCTTTCGTTTTATTGATATTTTAACATCATATCCCCCGTCTCATGCGACGCGGCGACATCTTATTTTTCGGGGTCCATATATTTCCAGTAGGTCAAAATATAGTTCATACCCGACAGCACGGTAAAGAGAATGGCCAGCGCGGCCGCGACCAGCGTCAAAACGTACAAGCCTTGCGACAGGACGTCGGGGAGAAGACCCGGCAGCAAAAAGTCGTAAATCAACGGTTCCACCACCGCCAGTTCAATGCATATAATCTGCACGACCGTTTTGACTTTACCCAAAATGTCGGCCGCAACAACGACACCCGACTTTTGGGCGGTAATCAATCGGATGGACGCAACGGCCAACTCGCGGAAAATCGTGACCATCAGCATAGCCATGAACGTCCAATACATGATATCATTGCCAACGCGATAACGGCAAACAATGCCAAAGATCGCGGCAATGACCATAAATTTATCGGCCAGAGGATCCAAGAACTTGCCGAAATCCGTGACAAGTCCATGCTTTCTGGCGATCCGTCCATCCAGCATATCCGTAAAGGAAGCCGCGCCGAAAATCAGACCGGCGAGGACATTGTTGTACCAAGTATACGGCAACAACATAACCACCATAATAAACGGAACCAAAATCAAGCGCAGAACCGTCAATTTATTGGGAAGATTCATAAAAACACTCTCCTTATCACTGATTCAGGATGGCCGTGCCGAACACGTCGTAGTCCACGACCTCCTCAATTTTGACATCTACAAAGGAACCGGGCAAAATGCGGCGAGGACTCTTAAAATACACCTTGCCGTCAATGTCGGGAGCGTCAGCCGCGCTTCGGCCGAAGTGTGCCTCGCTCACAGGATCAAAATCTTCGCACAAGACGCGAATGACTCTGCCCAGCTTTTGCTCGTTTTGAGCTTCGTTGATGTGCATTTGCATCCGCATCAGCACATCCATGCGGTCCTGCTTGATCTGCTCGTCGATCTGATCGGGGAGATCGTACGCCGCCGTTCCCTCCTCGCGCGAGTAGGTAAAGACACCCGCGTGTTCAAATTTTGCCTCTTTGACGAATTCGCAAAGCTCTTCGAAATCCTCTTGCGTCTCGCCGGGGAAACCGACAATGAAGGTAGTGCGCAGCGTCAGATCGGGGATTTCGCGACGCATTTTGGCAACGACGTCACGGACAACCTTGCCGTCTCCGTGACGATTCATGGCAGAGAGCATACGGTCGGAAACGTGCTGAAGGGGCATATCGATATAGTTTAGGATACGATCGTTGTCGCGAATTTCTGCGATCAGCTCGTCCGTCACCTTGTCGGGATAGCAGTACAGCAAACGAATCCAGGGGATATTCGTCGCATCGGTAATGGCGCGCAACAGCTTATGAAGCGAATATTCACCATACAAATCAAGGCCATAGCGAGTGGTGTCCTGCGCGACTAGGGTCAGCTCCTTGACACCCAGCGCCTCCAAGTTCTTGGCCTCCTCGACAATGTCCTCCATGGGGCGCGAACGGAAGCGGCCGCGGATGGAGGGGATGGCGCAATACGCGCAACGGTTGTCACAGCCTTCCGCAATCTTGAGGTAAGCCATATACTCAGGCGTCGTCAAAACGCGATCGCCGCCCAAGCGCACGCAGTTATGGTCTTCGATGGACACGTATTTTTCTGTTCTTGCTTGATCGTTGACAGCATTCAAAGCCTCGACGATATTGTGGATGGAACCGACACCCAAAATGGCATCAACCTCGGGCAGTTCCTCTATGACCTGCTCGCGATAACGCTCAATCAAACAGCCCGTGACAATGATGGCCTTCAAAGAGCGGTTTTCCTTGAGCCATGCAATATCCAAAATGTTTTCGATGGCCTCTTTTTTCGCGCTTTCGATAAAGGCGCAGGTATTGATAATGACTACATCGGCCTCAGTTTCATCGGGCGTAATTTCATAGCCCGCCGCGATAACCTCATGGAGCATAACCTCGGTGTCGAGTTGGTTCTTGGGGCATCCGAGAGATACAAAGCCTACTTTCATTTTATGTCTTCCTTTCGGGGATATAATACAGCACAGTAATACAGTTTGATTATAGCACGCAACAGAGAAAATGTCAAGGAGAGATATGTGAATTTTAAGTAACTTCTTTTGTTGCAGCACGGTTTATAACACAGGAGTGGGAAGAAACGAAAAGCGAGGAAAGTATGCACTTCCCTCGCATCTATTTTGTTACTGATTCGCTTATTTATTTGCCTGCAGAGCTCGGCGGATACGCATCATTTCCTTCATGCGCAATTCGGTATTCAGAATCTTCTTGCGCAGACGAATGCTCTTGGGGGTCACCTCAATCAGCTCGTCGTCCTTGATAAACTCAATCGCTTCTTCCAAGGAGAAGATGACCGGCGGAGTCAAGAGCAGCTTTTCATCGGCACCGGCCGAACGAATGGCTGTCAGCTGTTTGGTCTTGCAGGGATTCACGGCAATGTCGTCATTTTTGGGAGTTTCACCGACGATCATACCCTCGTAGACGGGGGTCTGAGGACCAATGAACATTCTGCCACGCTCCTGAGTATTAAACAGACCATAACGTGTGGTCTCGCCCGCCTCGGATGCCACAAGGCAACCCGTCAATCGCATCGAAACCTCGCCGCGCCAAGGCTGGTAGCTGTCAAATATCGTATTCATGACACCCTCACCATGGGTAACAGTCAAAAACTCGGCGCGATAACCAAACAAGCAACGGGACGGAATGACGTATTCCACGCGCGTACGGTTGCCCACAGGCGTCATCTCAATCAAATCGCCCTTTCGCTGGCTCAGCTTTTCCACAACCGCGCCGACGTACTCCATGGGAACGTCGATGGTCACACGCTCCATCGGCTCACACTTGACGCCGTCGATCTCACGGATCAGCACGCGGGGGTTGGAGCAAGTCAATTCAAAGCCCTCACGGCGCATATTTTCAATTAGAATGGACAGGTGCATTTCACCTCTGCCCGCCACGCGGAACTCGTCGGTAGAATCACCGTCATTGACACGCAAAGACACGTCCTTGAGCAATTCGCGGTACAATCTCTCGCGCAGCTGACGGGAGGTAACAAACTTACCTTCCTTGCCGGCCAGAGGGCTGTCATTGACCGAGAAGGTCATTTCCATCGTCGGTTCGCTCACCTTGACAAACTCCAAGGGCTCGGGGCAAGTTGTGCTGGTGATGGTATCGCCGATGGTAATATTTTCAGCGCCGGAGAAACAAACGATGTCACCCATCTGCGCCGCTTCCACGGGACTGCGTCCCAATCCGTCGATCTGGTAAAGGGAGACAATCTTGGAACGACGAGGCTTTTGGTCGGGGGTGTGGAAGTTGCAAATCATAGCCTCTTGACCAACCTTGATCGAACCGCGCTCGATGCGACCTATGCCGATGCGGCCGACGTAATCGTTATAGTCGATGGAAGAAACAAGCAACTGGAGCTCTCCGTCAGGATCACCCTCAGGTCCCTGAATGTAATCCAGAATGGTATCGAACAAGGGGGTCAAATCCGTCCCCTCCTCCAACGGATCGGTGGTAGCGGTACCCGCGCGGCCCGAGCAATACAACATGGGGCTGTCGAGCTGTTCATCGGTCGCGTTCAGATCCATCAACAATTCAAGGATCTCGTCCTCGACCTCACCCAGACGAGCATCCGGCTTGTCAATCTTGTTGATGCAAACGATCACACGGTGATTCAGTTCCAGAGCACGCTGAAGGACGAAACGGGTCTGAGGCATCGGGCCCTCGGCCGCATCTACCAAGAGAAGAACGCCGTTAACCATCTTAAGAATACGCTCAACCTCGCCGCCGAAATCCGCGTGTCCGGGCGTATCAACGATATTGATTTTAACATCCTTATAAACAACGGACGTGTTCTTAGCGAGAATGGTAATACCACGCTCACGCTCCAGAGTATTGGAGTCCATCACGCGCTCGGTGGTCGCCTGATTTTCACGGTAAGCACCGCCCTGCTTCAACAGACCATCAACCAACGTGGTCTTACCATGGTCTACGTGGGCGATAATGGCAATGTTGCGAAGATCCTGTCTTTTCATTTGTTGCCTCTCTTTAATCTAAAGAATTCAATACATAACTTAACAGTTTATTATATCACATTTTTTCTTGAAATAAAAGAAGGAAAAAAACGATTTTTGGAAAAAATGAGCGGTTTTTTTTGTTCTATATGACAAAAAGGGAGGATATCCTCCCTTTTTGTTAATCATTGCCGGGATTACTCATAATAACCCAGCTTTTTTAATTCTTTCTGAATATCATCACGAGCCGTTGACGCATTATCTGCTTTTTTGAGTCTCGCATCTTCCAGGATACACTCAAATCCCAACCCGAAGAAATACATATCCACCGCCTTCATAAACGGAATTTTATGTTCGTTTGCATAGGTCTCCAAGTCTTGCCGGAGCTTTTCGTTTTGAAGCACGTACAACAGCGAGGCTTTGCTGAATGCGCCATTCTTATCGCACGCTACGATCGCCTTTCCGTCCGGATTCAATGCTTGTTGTCCCTTAAAGCAAGCTATTCCTGCCTTGAAATTGACGTCATACGCGGGAATACAACCATAAACACCCAAAAGAATTTTAGAAATCAAGGTGTCTGTCACCGACGCTCGGCCGGGATTCGTGTTTTTAGGCCAAGCATCGTGCGCTTTGCCATAGTATGTATTTAATCGGCCATAGATGCCCGTTTCCGAATCAAACAGCAGCTCACGATACCTATCAGGAGTGGTCAACGGGTCAATATCAAACAATTTCGAATACCGCTTCTCCAACATCATTTTGACTGCGTGATGGTGAATTTTATAGTCCAGTTCTCTCAAAAAAGAGGATCCGCGGTACATCCCCCAGCTGGCAAGATAAAATCCCAGATGCAACGCAAGCAGATCATAGTCGGGAGCTTCCGCATCTTTTGCTTCCAAAAATACGTTGTGGCATATTTCCCATGAATTGCTTTGTCGGCTGATATACGACCCCATCTCGGATATCGGATACTGAAATTCTGCTTTCAAGCTGTCTTCGATGATTTTTTTCACGCTGTAAGGCATTGGTAGTTCCTCCCTATGCTATGATAATTTCATTACACCATAATTTCCCTATTTTTCAAGTCATTACGACAAAAAAGGGAGGATATCCTCCCTTTTTTCATGCCGCCAGATGTCCCATTTGTGATAGCATATTCTCAATGAAGATGCCATACCCAACCGCGGGATTCCCGATCAGCACGTGCGTAATGGCGCCAATCAGTTTGCCGTCCTGCAAGATCGGGCTGCCGCTCATACCCTGCACAATGCCTCCCGTTTGTTCTAACAGCTTCGGGTCGGTCACACGCACGGTAAAGCATTTGGAGCCCGTCGCATCTCGATCGATGGCAGAAATCGCTACGTCATACTCCGCGCGTTCGTTGGAAGACAGCGTACACAAAACGCGCGCCTCTCCCTCGTGAATTTGACTCCGCGTGGCAATGGGCACCGTCGCCATTGGCACTTTATCCGGCAAGGAGGCATAAACGCCGTATACCCCACAATTGGTATTTCCCAGCAGTGTGCCGCATTTTCCTGTGGCAAAATAGCCCCTCAGCTCCCCCGGAGTTCCCGCCACGCCCCGATGCACGCCGCTGATGGTAACACCCGTAACACTGCCCCGATACAATGGCATCAGTTCCCCGGTATCGCCATCGCAAATGCCGTGTCCCAAACCGCCAAAAGCCAATGTTTCGGGCACAAAGTAGGTGACGGTTCCAATGCCCGCCCCGCTGTCACGGACGTACAGCCCCGTCTTATATCCCCCTTGATCGGCCACCGGAACGAGTGTTGTTGTACCCTGTTTCCCCTCGCGGGTGTATCGAACCGTCAGCGCCGCTCCGCCACCGGAAGAAATGGTGTCGGTCAAATCTTTCGCCGATCGAATCTCCTGATCATTGATATGCGTCAGCACATCCCGGACGCGAAGCCCCGCGTCCTTGGCGGGATTGCAGGGACTGCCATTTCGTTCTATGTCACAAAAGCCGACGATCAATACCCCTTCTGTTGTAAATTTCACTCCGAACGGAATGCCGCCCGGAATCAACTCGATACCCGACCAGTCTTGCGTTTTCCCTTCGCTCCCACGCGCCGATGCCGGTATGACAAGGGACGATAGGACAAGCGCCAAGGACAGCAGCACAAGCCAGATTTTTATGCTTTTTTTCATGAGTCTTCTCCCTTTTCGTTTGAATGGATGCAATACAAACAGGACGCTTTGCGCTGTGATTGCCCTATCTAATGTGCGTCGAGATTTATGGTTTCATGTGTTACAATTATTATGGTTTCCACCTATTTTTGTCGCAAAAGGATATGTGCGCCCTTTCCAAATATTGACAACACGTTTGAATTATGATATACTTTTATTATGATATTTTTTTGTGTTGTTATGCAACAAAAAAACGCAAGGAGACAACCCATGCACAACCATCCGCCCATCCGCGCCTTGATTTTTGATCTCGACGGAACCATTGCTGACACCATCAATGCCATCCGCGACGGACTCAACGAGGCCCTGCGCAAATACAATTATCCCGAAAAAACCTACGAGGACGTCCGCCGCGCCATCGGCAACGGCGCTCGCTCTCTGGTCAAGCGGTGTATGCCCGAGCCGGACGCTTTGGACGAGCAGAAAGCCGCCACCGTATTTTCCTCTTACGATTTGGCGTATTCGCACACATATCTGCACACCCGCGAGTGCTATGACGGCATTCCCGACGTGGTGGCCGCCCTCAAAGCGCGCGGCTATCGGTTGGCAGTGCTGTCCAACAAGCAAGACCCTTTTGTTAAAGGGCTGATCAAGCAACTGCTTCCCAAGGGCGAAATGGAGCTTGTCATGGGACAAACCAAACTCCCCACCAAGCCCGACCCCACCGTGCCTCGACTGATCTCACTTCAGTTGTGCGTGCCACCCCAGTTCTGCGCCATGATCGGTGACAGCGAGGTGGATATTCAAACCGCCAAAAACGCGGGAATGCTGGCTGTGGGATGCTCCTGGGGCTACCGTGGCCGCGCGGCCTTGGAAGCCGCGGGCGCCGACGTCATTGTGGATACGCCGGAGGAGCTGTTGGCGCTGTTCGGCAGAGTAGACGAGTCGGAGACCAACGCATAAATTTTGGCAAGCGATAAAAAAAGCAGATGCCGCAAGGAAACATTCCTTGCGGCATTGTTTAGTCCTTCGAACCCTTTACAATTTCTATTTTAATATCTCCCGTGGTTGTGGTGATCTCGCACATCCCGCCGTCGCCGGAGGTCGGGACATCCACATCTCCCGTGGAAGTTTTGACCACGAACACTTTATCCGAGCACAGCGTTCCTTTGACGTCGCCCGTTGTCATCTCAACGGACAGCTCCTGGGCGTCGCAGAGATCAAACGTAACGTCTCCCGTACTACGGCGGATGGAAAACTGCCCTTTGGCGATGACATCCTTCATTTGAAGGTCGCCCGTCGTTCCCTTGGACGTAAGGCTTTGGCAAGTCACGCCGCTCAATAGCGTTTTGCCCGTTCTGACGCTTACGTCAATGTTGCCAAGGCAATGAACCTTCTTAACCGTGACATCTCCGGTGGTTGTGCGCAGATCCAACACTCCCGCCGTGATATGCTCAACGAGGATATCGCCCGTAGAAATCTCCACGGTGAGACGCTCAAAGGTGAAATCCTTGGAAATATCAACGTCGCCCGTCTTGCCCTTGATGATCAGCGAATCGTATTCCTTTTGCGGCAAATAGACCGTCATCTTCGGTGTCGCGGAAAACAAATCAATAACATCGTACCACGCTCTTTCATCCAAAAGGCGGACATTGAGTATCCCATTCTCAACCGTAATGGCATATTTGACCTTTTCCGTTTCCTCTGCTACCACACGGGCGACTCCGTCCTCGGACCGTGCCATGGTGATGTCTGCTTCATCCGTGTCGATGGCGATGCCGTCAAAGGGCTCGTCAATCCGGTGAGTAACGCTCTCATACGTCACACTCAAGCGTGAAACGTCCCAGCCCAGCGCCGTCATTTCCACAACGTAAATCATCAGACCGGCGACAATCAATACTGCGGCTGCGATCAACCATTTTCTCGCTTTCCTCATGGTCTCCCCTCCCTTGTCAAGCAACGTTTGATATTCATCGCCAAGCGGCGAGTCAGCGCGATCATACCCTTTGTAGCGGCTTTCCAAGCATAGAAGGAGAAAATCGCAAGACCCGCTGCGACAAGCCCTGCCGCAATCAGGGCGATTCCCTGCGCTCCATGCCCGAAAATCAGCGAGCCTATGCCGCCAAGCAAGCCGCCAACAGCACCGGTCACCAGCGCGCCAAAGCTGGCCCACAAGGATATCACAACAGCCCAAGCAGAAACCCACAAAGAAAACAGCACCGCGACGGCGGCGATCACAAGCGATACCCAAACGGGGGATCCGACCGCCAAAAGTGTCATTTCCCATGCCCGCCATGTCTTTTTGCGGCGCGGCTTTTCTTCTTTTTCGGGTGCGGCCGACACCCGCTCCAAAAATGGCGCGGCGATCTCATCCAGAGGGCCGATGGCCGCCACAGCCGCCTCCTCTGACATTCCTTCTTCCATTCGGTCGTCGATCATTTCGCTGTAAAAATTCAAGCCTTCCTCGACATCCGACCGAGACAACCCCGAAAGCTTTTTGCCCAGCTCAGACAAAAATTCCTGCTTATTCATGCGTCTCCTCCTTTGTCACGAATTGATAAATCGACATGACCTGTCGCCATTCATCCTTGAAATCCTCAATGCGGCCAATTCCCGCTTTGGTAATTTTATAGTATTTACGAAGTCTGCCGCCATGCTCCGCCGAACGCACCGTCAGCATACCGGCCAACTCCAAGCGTTTGAGAATGGTATACAGCGTCGATTCGGATAATTCAATGTATGGCTTAACGTCTTTGATGATCTGGTAGCCGTAAGATTCTTGATGTTTGATGGCCGTCAGGACGCATACGTCCAACAACCCTCGTTTCAGTTGCGCATCCATATATACCCCTCCTTGCGTAATACATCATATCACGAAGTATTAGCCTTGTCAATAGCTTTTGCTGAACTTTTTAAAAATGGACGGCAGGAGAAAATTTCTCCTGCCGTCTGGCGTCATATTACTTTTCCAGACTGTTCAAATAGCGGATGCAACGTCCGACCTCTTCGATGCCTGTCGGCTGACAGGTCTCGCTCTCGACCACCATCAGAAGTCCGTGAGCGATGGCGTAATCGCGCACGCTCACCACGGGAGCCGTACCCTCACCCAACGCCATGCCGTGACCGTCCGAGTAGCCGTCCTTGAGATGGATGACCTTCACGCGGTTGCCCAAGCGTTCCAGCATAGCCACAGGATCCTGACCCGCAACGTAAGCCCAGTAGGTGTCAATTTCGAACTCCACCTGCGTTTGCTCCTCCAGCTCCTGATGCACCAGCGCACCGTAGGAGGTGGGGATAAACTCATGGGAGTGGTTGTGATAGCCCAGCGCAATGCCGGCTTCGGCCAAGCGAGGCTGAGCATGGTTGATCAAGGCGATCAAATCATCCAGCTTTTCTCTGGTGGACACGTCCGCACCGGGGATAATGATATTTTTGTTACCGATGGCGGTGTGATAGGCAATGGTTGCCTCGATGTTGTCCGCCGTCAGCTCCTGCCAGCCGGTATGCGTGCCGCTGACAGACAATCCATACGTATCCAGCATTCTCTTAACATCCTCTGCGCTATGGCCGAAAAAGCCGGCAAATTCCACATAGCGATACCCCAGCGCCGCCACCTCTCTGAGGGCGCCCTCAAAATCCGTGCCGGTCAAATCCCGAACACTATACAACTGTAATCCGTATTCCATGTTATGTCCTCCCTTTATTTGTTTACGCGCGGTCAACGGTTACGACCGTGCAATAGGTTTCATCCAGCGCCTTGGCGCAAGCTTCGATGCGTCGTTTGAGATCTGACTCGTCCAGTCGAAGCTCAAACGGAACAACAACGTCGAAAATGAAATTGGAATGTGTGGGGCCCTTGACCATGCGGAAATCGTGCAGATCCAACCGTTCGTCGATGCTCCGAATCGCCGCTTGCATCTCTCCTCGCAACCGAGTAACCTCCGGGTCATTGGTCACGATGGGATCCATGTGAATGGTCGCGTGTACGCCCGCTTCTTCGTACAGCTGGCGTTCCATACGGTCAATCGCATCATGCATCAGGAAAATGTCAGCATCACCATCCACCTCGACGTGCAACGAGGCCAGCGTCGTACCGGGGCCATAGCTATGTACCATCATATCGTGAATACCCAGCGTTTCCGGATAGGAATGAACGATGGATTTGATGGCCGATACCGTCTCTTCCGAAGGAGCTCCCCCGAGAATCGAGTTTTTGGTTTCGTTGAGGATGCGGATACCCGCAAAGGCGATGAGCAACGCCACGCCCATTCCCATATACGCGTCGGGGTCAAAATCGGTAAAGTAGTAAACCAACGTCGAAATCAGCACGGCCAGCGTCGCACCGGCGTCGGACAAGCTGTCCGTCATGGTGGCGCGCAACACTTCCGAATCGATCTTCTTGCCGATGCGGCGGTTGAACAGCCCCAGCCAAAGCTTGACCAAAATGGAAGCGCCCAGCACCGCCACGGATACCCAACGGAATTCGGTCAGCACGGGGGAGAGCAGCTTATCCACAGAATCCATCAAAAGCTGATACGCGATGATCAGAATCGACATGGAAACAAGCATAGAGGCAACATATTCAATGCGCGCGTGTCCGAAGGGATGATCACGGTCGGCTGGCTTGGCCGCAATGCGAAAGCTGATCAGAGAAACGATCTGCGACGCGGCATCGGTCAGGTTGTTGATCGCGTCCGCTCGGATGGCGACCGATCCGCTGATCATACCGACAAGAAATTTTCCTGCAAACAACAGAATATTCAATATAATTCCCACGATAGAGCACAGGGTTCCGTACGCGGATCGAACCTTCGGATTTTTGACGTTATCCGCGTCCTTGACAAACCAACGGCAAAGCAAACGAGTCATAACAGTATCCTTTCAATCAAAAACGGAAATAGAGGAAGGGATTGTACGCGCTATCGACCAAATAAGCGGTGGAAAGCAAGAGCCCAAGGAGGGTGAGCGCAGCCGACAGCCATGCGCCCGTGCGGGCATGGCCTTTTTCGTACAGCCTCCAAAACAGTCGTTTCATCAGGGGCGTCATACCCACGATGCACAAGACAAGGAAGGGTAAATTTCGCAAAAGCTCATAAAGCACGGCGGAATTGCACCAGCCGCCCCCTCCCGCACCGAACATCACACCGAGATACGACAGGGCCGCCGATGACGACAGCGTCGGGAGTGAAGAGTCAAATACAAAAATATAGAAGCTGAACACCACGCAAAGAAGCGTCCATACATGACCCAGAGCGCGAGGCGCTTTTTCGAGCAGGCGTCCCAAAAACAGGCGTTCCATGGCCAAAAGGACAAAGAAGTACAGCCCCCACAAAACGAAATTCCAGCTGGCTCCGTGCCAAAGGCCGGTCAAGAGCCAGACAATGAGCAGATTGAGGAAGGTTCTTCCCTTCCCGCATCGATTGCCGCCCAAAGGGATATAGACGTATTCGCGGAACCAAGTGGACAGCGTAATGTGCCAGCGGCGCCAGTAATCGGTAATCGAGGAGGCCGTCATGGGATAGTAAAAGTTTTCAGGGAAACGGAAGCCCAACATGCGGCCAAGGCCGATGGCCATGTCGCTGTAACCCGAAAAATCAAAATAAATCTGAATGGTAAAGCAAAGGATGCCGAGCCAAGCACCAAATGTTGTCTGCTGAGCCACGGGCATATCGCGCATGGTGGCCCAAATGGAGCCGGCCGTGTTAGCCAAAAGCACCTTTTTGCACAGACCGCAAACGAAGGTGCGAATGCCTCCGGCCGCCAGAGCAACGGAATGAGTCCTTGCCGTTAAATCTCGATCCACGTCGCTATAGCGAACAATGGGACCGGCGATCAACTGGGGAAACAACGTAACGTAGGTACCAAAGGCCACCGGATCCTTTTGCACCGCCACCTGCCGCCGATAGACGTCGATGACGTAAGACAACGCTTGAAACGTATAAAAGGAAATACCAATGGGCAGAGCGACGGAAAAGGTGGGCAGTCCCGACAGGGCGGGAATGCGGCGCAAATTATCCAACAAAAACCCGCTGTACTTAAAGAAAGCCAACAGCAACAGGTTGATGGCAATGGCTGTGATCAACCACGCGCGTCGCCGCCGATCCGTTGCGGCACGTTCGATCAGACGTCCTGCCGCGTAATCCACGAGGATGGTAAAGATCATCAAAAAGACGTAAATCGGCTCGCCCCAACCGTAAAAAATCAAGCTGAAAACCAGCAGGACAGGGTTGCGGAATCGAAGAGGAACGCAAAAGTAAACAAGCAAGGTCAAAGGGAGAAACAAATACAAAAATTCCAATGACGAAAACAGCATATTTCTCCTCCTTTCCTTGGATTCCTCGGGTCATTTAATGCCAGTATTTACGGTCAAGGCTGCGCAGTTGAATGGCCTGCGCGATATGTTCTTCGCGAATGGTGTCCGAAGCATCCAAATCCGCGATGGTTCGGGCGACACGCAAGATGCGGTCGTGTCCGCGCGCACTCAAGCCCAAACGGTCGTAGGCTTGACGAAGCAGGGTCAGGGCACCATCGGTTGCCTTGCAATATTTGTGAATATCCGAAGGCGTTAGCTGTGCATTGCAACGCGGCATCGCACCCTCGGCTTCCATTCTCCGGCGGGCAAACGCGCGAGCCGCGATGACGCGGGCGCGGATGGTGGCCGACGTCTCGGCATGAGGATCGGCCGTAGAGATCTCGTCAAAGCTGAGCGAGGGCAACTCAATTTGAATATCCATGCGATCCAACATCGGACCGCTGACATTGGAAAGATAGCGGGAAACGTCGCCCGCGCGGCAGGTGCATTTTCGGTTGGGATGTCCGAAATAGCCACAACGGCAGGGGTTCATCGCCGCCACCAGCATAAAGGCGCTGGGAAACGTCACACGCCCCGATGCGCGGGTGATGGTAACCTGCAAATCCTCCAAGGGTTGCCGCAACGCGTCGGTGACCTGCTTGGGAAATTCGGGAAGCTCATCCAAAAACAGCACGCCATTGTGGGCGAGCGATATTTCACCCGGTGCGGGATTGGCACCTCCGCCGACCAGGCTGACCGCGCTCATGGT
>JAZQUX010000106.1:0-8163 GCA_045631585.1 Eubacteriales bacterium
TACCGAATGCATGAAGCTCGCCGGTATGTACCGCGACGTGCTTCCCAACGAATTCATTTCCAATAAGAACATCTTTGTTGCTGTCACCAACGAAGAAGGCGAAGTAACCTACGAGCCTGTTTCCTTCGTGGAAAAGACCAATGATGCCGGCAAGAAGTATTATGCACCTGTTTACCAGGATGTTGAACGCGATGACGCTTGGGTTAAGGCTATGGTTGACGAAGGCACACTCAAGATCGTTGACGGTAAGTCGATCCTTTACGACGGCAGAACCTGCGACCGTTTTGACAACCCTGTAACCGTAGGTATCATGTACTACCTCAAGCTCCACCACCTGGTTGACGATAAGATCCACGCACGTTCCAACGGTCCGTACTCACTCGTAACTCAGCAGCCTCTCGGAGGTAAGGCTCAGTTCGGTGGACAGCGTTTCGGAGAAATGGAAGTTTGGGCACTTGAAGCATACGGTGCTGCTTATACTCTTCAGGAGATACTCACCGTTAAGTCCGACGATATCAACGGACGCCGCAAGGCATACGAGGCGATCATCAAGGGACAGAACATCCCCACGCCGGGCGTTCCCGAGTCATTCAAGGTTTTGGTCAAAGAATTGCAGTCGCTGGCGCTTGATGTTCGTGTTCTCAATGAAAAGGGTGAGGAAATTCAGCTTTCTACTCTTTGCAGCGAGGATGAGCCCGTTCCTTACTCTAAGGCAGATATCAAGGCATTGAGCGAGGAGCTGGAGCAGGGCGTTGAGACGGACGATCTCTTGGATTCTTTCCAGATCGATCATGAGGACGGCGACGATAGCTTGATTCCGTCCGACGATGAAGAAGATTCTCTGTACGGCGACGTATATGAGGACGAGTCGGCCGACGATTATTACGGCGATGATAACTGATAAGGGAGTGTAAGAAGAATGGCTGTAGAGCGTAATGAATTTTCTTCGATTAAAATTGGTCTTGCCTCTCCGGAGATGATCCGTGAGTGGTCCTATGGCGAAGTAACCAAGCCCGAGACCATCAATTACAGAACCCTCAGGCCCGAAGTCGGAGGCTTGTTCTGCGAGCGCATCTTTGGCCCGATCAAGGATGGCGCTTGTACGTGCGGTAAGTATAAGAACTCGCACACCAAAGAAATCATCAAGTGCGAAAAGTGCGGCGTTGACGTTACCACCAAGAAGGTGCGTCGTGAGCGTATGGGTCATATCGAGCTTGCTTGCCCGGTGTCTCACATCTGGTATTTTAAGGCGATCCCCTCTCGCATGGCACTGATTCTGGATATTTCTCCCAAGCTGCTTGAGCAGGTGCTGTACTTTGCCGAGAACGTAGTACTGGATCCCGGTACGACGCCTCTGGTGAAGGGTACCGTTTTGTCTGAAAAGCAGCTGGAAGAGTACCGCGAAATGTATGCAAACGCTTTCCGCGTCGGTATGGGCGCGGAGGCGATCAAGGAGTTGCTCCAGAGCATCGACGTCGAGGCTCTGTCTCAGGAACTGAAGACGGATTTGGTGACCGCAACCGGTCAGAAAAAAGCGCGCTTGATTAAGCGCTTGGAGGTTGTTGAGGCATTCCGTAAGTCGGGCAATCGTCTGGATTGGATGATTCTCGATGTTGTCCCCGTTCTGCCTGCGGACATCCGTCCCATGGTTCAGCTGGATGGTGGTCGCTTCGCTTGCTCCGACTTGAACGAACTGTACCGCCGTGTCATCAGCCGTAACAACCGTTTGAAGAAGCTCTTGGAGATCCGCACGCCCGAAATCGTGGTTCGCAACGAAAAGAGAATGCTTCAGGAGGCTGTCGACGCTCTGATCGATAACGGTCGCCGCGGCAAGCCTGTTACTGGCGCATCCAACAGACCTCTGAAGTCTCTGTCCGAGATGCTCAGAGGTAAGCAGGGCCGCTTCCGTCAGAACCTGTTGGGTAAGCGTGTTGACTATTCCGGTCGTTCCGTTATCGTCGTTGGTCCTAACCTTAAGATTTATCAGTGTGGTCTGCCTAAGGAAATGGCAATCGAGCTGTTCAAGCCTTTCGTTATCAAGAGATTGGTTGAAATGCAGAAGGCCACCAACGTCAAGGACGCACAGAAGAAGATTGATAAGGCTTATGAGAACTCCTGCGTTTGGGACGCTCTCGAAAACGTGATCAAGGAACATCCCGTCCTGCTTAACCGTGCACCTACCCTTCACCGTCTGTCCATTCAGGCGTTTGAGCCTGTACTGGTGGAAGGACGCGCGATCCGTTTGCACCCGCTGGTATGTCCTGCATTTAACGCAGACTTTGACGGTGAGCAGATGCCTGTACACGTTCCTCTGTCTGCTGAAGCTCAGGCTGAGGCAAGATTCTTGATGTTGTCTGCCAACAACCTGCTTAAGCCCATGAACGGTCGTGCCGTTACGGTTCCTTCGCAGGATATGATCTTGGGTTCGTACTACTTGACGATGCTCAAGGAGGGTGAACCCGGTGAGGGCAACTGCTTCCGTGATTATAATGAAGCGCTCATGGCGTATGCCAACGGCGAGCTGGGTCTGCACGCACTGTGTAAGATTCGTGTGTCCCGTGTGATCGACGGTGTTGTTCGTTACAAGACTATCCAGACCACGCTGGGTCGTATGATCTTCAACCAGCCCATTCCTCAGGATCTGGGCTTTGTTGACAGAACCGATCCCGAAAACGCCTTCAAGCTTGAGGTTGAGTTCGTAACCAAGAAAAAGCAGCTGGGTCAGATCATCGACTTCTGCATTAAGAAGCACGGTGCTGCTGAGTGTGCTCAGATGCTGGATGCCATCAAGGAGATGGGTTACAAGTATTCGACTCGCGCTTCCTTCTCTATTTCGGTTTACGATATGACCATTCCCAAGGAAAAGCCTGCTTATCTGGCAGAAGCTCAGAAGAAGGTCGATATCATCTACAAGCACTTCCTGCGCGGCGAACTGTCCGAGGAAGAGCGTTACAACAACGTATGTAAGATTTGGGAACAGACAACTGGTGACGTTACGGCGGCGCTGCAAAACAGCTTCTCCACGTTCAACCCCATCAAGATCATGTCTGATTCCGGTGCCCGTGGTTCGATTGCCCAGATGCGTCAGCTGGCAGGTATGCGTGGTCTGATGTTTAACACGGACGGTAGAACCATTGAAATCCCGATTAAGTCCAACTTCCGCGAAGGTATGAAGATCTTAGAGTACTTCATGGGTGCAAAGGGTTCCCGTAAGTCTCTGTCCGATACGGCACTCCGTACCGCAGACTCCGGTTACTTGACCAGACGTCTGGTTGACGTATCTCACAATGTCATCATTCGTGAGGAAAAGTGTGATACGACCAAGGGCGCATGGGTGAATGCTATCGTAGATGAAAAGGATAAGAACGTTCTCGAGTCTCTGGAAGACCGTATCGTTGGCCGTTACACCATCGGCCCCGTTGTCAATCCTACGACGGGAGAGGTCATTGTCGGCGACGATGAGATGATCTCCGAAGAGCAGGCTGCTGCTATCGTGAAGGCCGGCATCGATAAGGTGTATATCCGCACCGTTATTCAGTGCCATGCCAAGGATGGTATCTGCGCTCGCTGCTACGGTGCTGACCTGGCATCCGGCTTACCTGTTAACGTTGGTGAGGCTGTCGGTATCATCGCAGCTCAGTCCATCGGTGAGCCCGGTACTCAGCTGACCATGCGTACCTTCCACTCCGGTGGTGTCGCAGGTTCGGATATTACCCAGGGTCTGCCTCGTGTCGAAGAATTGTTTGAGGCACGTCAGCCCAAGAAGCCGGCGATTATGACCGAGCATTCGGGTGTTGCACACATTCAGGTCGGTGAGATGCCCGGCATCAACGAGGTTCACATCCACTCCGAAGAAACGGGTGAATTGGTCAAGTACGTCATTCCTTACGGTATGCGTCTGTCCATTATGGAAGGTGAACACGTGGTACGCGGTCAGGGCTTGACCGACGGTAATAAGGCTCCCGCAGACATTATGCGTATTTTGGGTCTGAATGCCGTTTACGAATATGTTATCAAGGAAATTCAGCGCGTTTACCGTTCGCAGTCGTGTGACGTAAATGATAAGCACATTGAAATCATTGCTCGTCAGATGACCCGCAAGGTACGCATTGAAGACAATGGTGACACAGAACTGTTGCAGGGCGCTTTGGTTGATATTTTTGAGTTGGAAGAAGCCAACAATATCATCGAGGCTCGCGTCAATGCAGGTGAAGATGCACTCAAGCCTGCCGTTGGTACTCCCGTTCTGTTGGGTATCACCAAGGCATCGTTGCAGACAACGTCCTTTATGTCGGCAGCATCCTTCCAGGAAACCACCAAGGTTCTGACCGAGGCGGCTATCTGCGGTAAGGTAGATAATCTGTGCGGTCTGAAGGAAAACGTTATCATTGGTAAGCTGATTCCTGCAGGTACGGGTCTGTCTTGCTATCGCGGTATCGAAGTAAAGCGTAACGATCCGCTGGATGAAGATGCAGACGGCTTGCTCGATGGTGAGTTTTCCTCCGTTGTTGCACAAGCAGAATAATTGATATTTACCCATAAAAACAAAAGCGCGGTAAGGTTATCCTTGCCGCGCTTTTGTTTTTGCGACAAATTAGGAGGTCGTTTGACAAAGTTCGCTCCCGATGCATACATTGTATTGAGGCGGTTCACCGCCTTGAAGGGAGGAATGTTTTTTGAGTGATATACAACAAGTGATTCGGCGGGCTTATGAAGAAAACGCCGGAATCGAGCAAGGAACAGGAGCGAGATGTTCCTGTCTTTCCGGCTCTGAAAGAGCAGAGGACGGACAGAACAACCTCGGCGGATGCGGCGGGTGCGGATATCCCCATCAACAGGAGATGCACGTGTGCGGCTTTGGTGTGCACCATGGAGTACTTGCCGCCGTATATGTCCCGCTGAATGGCTTTGACGGTGTGTACGACCCCGACACAGCCTATCGGCGCGGGACAATGTTTGAAGGATTAGATAAGCCGTTTTACGGTGACGGAACGGGAGGTGGATGTCGTGGGAATGAGAAATAACGGTTACGCGAAGCGAAGTGGATGCGATCGCCGTCTGTATGATGACGGACGCTATGAGCGCAATACCTGTCCTTTTGCAGGGCGTTCGGGACAATGCACTTGCGGCGAGAAAAGATGCGACCTTCGTCCCGGCTGCGCACGCCAAGAGGGGGATCGTCCGATCTGCAAGTGCTGTTCCGACGAGTGCAAAAGCTTGATGAAGCGCCTGCAAAAATTGGATTTTTCAATACAGGAGACGGTTCTGTATTTGGATGCGTATCCCGATTGCTGCGAGGCAAAACAGTACTATCATCATCTGCTGGCAGAACGAAAAGAAGTGGCTGAGAAATATCAAAAAATCTGTGGTCCTCTGACCGCTTGGGGCAACGAAAGTGCAACGACATGGGATTGGACGGATGCTCCATGGCCGTGGCATCCCGATTTTTCTTGCCACGATAAGGATTGAGGAGGGGGAACTATGTGGATTTATGAGAAAAAATTGCAATATCCGGTGTGCATTAAAACGCCCAATCCTGCGTTGGCAGCTATGATTATCAGTCAGGTCGGCGGGCCCGATGGCGAATTGGGTGCCTCTATGCGCTATCTGCATCAGCGCTATTCTATGCCGGACGGCGATGTTATCGGTATGCTGACCGACATCGGTATTGAAGATTTATTTTGTGCATATTTGAAATACCCCGGTTGATCTTAAATCAACCGGGGTTAGCCGAGTGTTTATTAACTCTCTTTCATCTGAAAAAGTTCGATGATTTCCTCGCTCGCGCATACAAGTATGCGGCAAAGTTCATCAAACATATTTTTTTGCTTCGTTTCAATCAGATATCCATTTATATACGATATCAAATCGAAATCTTCATCTTCTTCAGAGGTGTTTTCTTGCACGACCGTCCACAGCTCGCGAAGCCGATTCGGATAGTCGTATGGCGAATATTCGCTCGCGATAAGCATACTTCCGGCGAATTTTTCACCATATGCCATGCGTAGTGAAAACGTCTCGGTTTCCGTGGCAATCGATTCCTGCATAAGGTAGATTCGGACACCTTGTCCTGTATCGTAGTAGTATCGTAAATCTTTTTCGCTCATATCAGTGTGCCAACATTGAGTGCCTTCAAAAGTGCTCTGGATGAGTGAATCGATATACTCATCAATAATTGTTTTTCCACGAAGGAAATTGGGGTGGTTGTAGATGTGTTTCATTTTCGTTTCTCCTTTTATCATGTTAAACGACAAACTCTGTCGTGTTCAATATAACAATGACAGTTATATATGACGCATAAAAAATTCCCCTCTATGCCCAGAAAAAGAAAAGAAAAACTGGGCATAGGGGGGGGAGGATATGAACGCCGAAAAAATGAGAAAAAACGGCACCTGCGCTGCACCGGCAGGATCATATCCTTGATGGATGATTCTACTCGACACCCTCGAGACACACAAAGACAACAGGAGACAGGATAACACGTGCAGCAGTAAATCGAGATGTCAAGAGAAAAGGAGCTCCTTTCATCTTTATCTTTTCGATTCACACTATAATAATGACAGCACTGGGGTATCAACAAATAAGCATTTTATGCAAGAGTAATGGGGCTTGTAAATCGTTGCTCGACAAGATAAAATCCGCCTGTACTTTTTTCTTCAAGCTTGTACACGGCACGGTTTTTGATGATATAGAAGTACGCTTCCATATCGCTGTCATAGGCAACTTTTAGCGCTTTTCCATCAAAGTATGCTTCAGTTGCACAATCGGTTACGCTTCCGTAAACGATAAGATTGTCATTTCCTTGACTCATAGCCTTAGCCGCTTTACGTACAGCCCCCATATCGGTGCCATAGAAAATAGTCTTGTCTATCATATCGCCGAAGGATTGTAGTATGGAAAAATAGTAATTTGCATCGATAAGCATAGGTATTCCTCCTTTCTGAGTAATAGAGTCTTTGCTCTCACCATAAGTAAGACAGTTGAAGATTTTTTATACACAAGGTTTTTATGCTTCGCAACGTTCCAGTTCCTGCAAAGCATCCAAACTTTCAGACATCTCGGAGTCTTCCACAACCTCGTCCAGCGCGCTTTTTCCGCCCCTTGTGTGAATGTTTGAAAGCTTGTCTATAAGTTTGCTCAGGGGCGCCAAAATGCGCTTAAAACGCGCTATAACGCGTTTCAGGGCACTAACCTCTTCTTGCAATTCATCGCGCTCCTGGGTCAAAATTTTGACCTCCTCGACAGCCTTATCACGCTGATATGTAGCCATGTCTTTTCCAGACTTTGAAGCATCACGAGCTTCTCGCTCAATTTCAAGGCCATACATCTGCTCGCAGATATCAGCGAAGGTTTCGCGAATTTCTTCCGAGAATACCATTTGTCTGTTGTTATACTTCTGCTCGCATTTTTCTGCATTGGGTAGTTCGATACCCGCTTCCTTCATACCTTGCGTAATGCTGGCTTTTATGCCGTTTTTGTCGGAGCTAATCCAGACACAGCGAAAATGGATGTGTGCGCCCTCGCCATCCTCGCCCACTCCCGCTTCGTCTCGGTGCACCGCAATTGACAAAGGGATAAAGTTTTTTGAGTATTTACGTTGCAGCCTTGTAATAAGCTCGGATGCTGCTCCTTTTAGAATATCGCTATTTGCGTGGTTGTCTTTGTCGCCGATGTAGATCAGATACTCATCCGGACAAGACTGTGCCGCAGTATAATACTGTCGGATGCTCTTGCACTTTTCTTTGTGCCGCTGCTTGATGTAATTTTCGTTGACTATATCCAACCTCGGTTTGAACAGGCGCTCATACGTTGCCAGCTCGTGACGTTGAATGTCTTTTGATTTCTTGTAAAGTAACGTGCCGTCAGCGTCGACATCAAATTCCACATAGCGATTCAAATGTGTACGCGTAGGATCAATGTGTGGGGCATTTTTTAGGGGGAATTTCCTGTCAAGGTGTCGAGCCGAGTACGCCTTGCCGCCCTTGGTAGTTCTGCCTTTGTGAGTGGTGATTCTATAAGCCATAAGGTTACCTCCATAGATTTGATTTCTACAGAAACAATGACTAACGCACCACCTTGATAAAAATTCTGCGATGCAGAATACGCCGTATTGGTTAGCCGCAGGGCAACTAACCCGGCGCTCTTTCCAGAGGGGAGGCTGTC
>JAZQUX010000107.1:0-3691 GCA_045631585.1 Eubacteriales bacterium
CATACGCTCAAACTCAATAATTTTTTCTTCTCGTGTCATTTTGGATTCTCCTTTTTCGTTTTTAATTAGGCAGACGAGCGATACAACCTACGTACCTTTTTATTTTTTGTCTGTTTTTTGCCAAAGCAACGATACATTCGAACCCTCCAATTTGTGGAAGATTTCTCTTAATTTTTTTGCTTGAATTTTTTTCGGATTTTTGCCCTTCTCGCACAATCTTCTCGCATTTTTCCCAAAAACCGTCCATTTTAACTCTTTTTTTGTCCTTTTTAGCAGTAAAATTAAGGATGCAGTGGGATGAACCGTGGACCCCCGGGAGCGGAACGATCCAGTCTTGAAAACCGTTTGCCTTCACGGGCGCGTGAGTTCGAATCTCACACCCTCCGCCACTTGCCTTGGAATTCGTTTGAATTCCAAGGCTTTTTCTTTGCTTACTGCGTATCATTTTTTGAGTCGTTACGCTGTGATTGCAAGGGCGTTTTCGATCACCGATGCGCTTCCTCTCTTGCTCTCTGCATCGAGGTGAGCATAGGTGTCTGCTGTAATGGTGATGGTGCTGTGTCCGAGCCATCCTTGGATTTTTTTCATGTCCTCGCCGTTGGAGAGCATCAGAGTTGCACAGGAGTGTCGAAGGTCATGGAATCTGATCTTGTCGAGTCCGTGCCTGCGGAGGAGGACGGCGAAGTGGTTGGTTACGTAGTTTGGCTTTAAGAGGTTACCCATCGAATCCACGCATACGTAATCTTCGTACTTTCTATTGTAGGAGCTTCGAAGCACCTTTTTCATTTCCTCTTGGCGTTCCTTCTCCTTGCGGAGTTCCTCGCAGATGAAGGTCATCAGAGGCAGGCTTCTCATTGAGGACTTGGATTTCATGATATCCATTCCTCTGATGACCGTCTTGCCGTTTGATTTGTCCTCGATGACCTTGTGGCGGAGATGGATGAGTTCTTCATCGTAATCGATTGCCGACCACTTGATGCCGAGAACCTCGCTTCGTCTGACACCGTAGTAGATGGTGAGCATGACGACGATGCGGAGCGGATCATCTCGCAGTGCCATGAGCAGTTCTTTGAGCTTGGTTTCGTTGTAGTAGCTTGCCACGTACTTTACCGCTTTGGGGCGGTTGGCTTGGTCACACGGGTTGAAAGGAATAATTCTTTTCTTCATTGCGTGCTTGAAGGCAAGGTGGAGCAGGTTGTGATGCTTTTGAGCCGTACAGCCCGACAACCCTTCTTCGAAGAGGTAGTTGTAGTAGGCGTTCAGTTCGTCGCCGGTTACATCCTTGACCGATATTTGGTTTTCTTCGAAGTAGGGGTAAAGCCTTGCTTCGATCATGCCTTGATACGTGCTGTATGTTGTCGGTGCGATGTTGTAACGGTATTCCTCTAACCAATCCATGAGGTATTTGTGCAGAGGCATATCCGCAACCTTGCGTTTCTGTTGCTCGGCAGGTGTAAGGCATTCTTGAAGGTATGCCTTGCCCGAATTGTATTCAGCGAGGATTTCGCTGAGTCGAGCGTTTGCTTCGGTCTTGCTTCCTTTCTTTGCTTCGAGGTTAAGCCCCATCCATTTCTCCTTTCTTTTTCCTTCGGGAGTATAAAGGTTGATGACGGCATACCACTTGCCTGCCTTTTCAGCGAGGCGACCAGTTATTGTTCTCATTATGTGTTCTCCTTTTTCGTTGATTTGGTATGTAGGTGGTATTCTCGTCTGCCTGACTACACAATACCACAGAAGTTATTCAAAGTCCAGAGATTATTGGTGATTATACGGGACTAAATTGATAATTTTTTGTGTCCGTCAGAAAAGAGACGAGACACATCTTCGGAACGATGATTTTGCCACCGACCTTGATGGATGAAAGACGACCGCTGCTGATGAGGTCGTAGGTTTTATTTTTGCCGAGGCGAAGGACTTTAGCTGCTTCGATAACGGTCATTACTTCGGGTTCATTCTTTAACATGGAAAGGCAATTTCTTTCGGTCATCTTATGTTTCCTCCTTTTTTATGTCCAAGCTGATGCATATTGCTTGGTTGACTTTTTTGATGGTTGGTGCTTCGATTCTTCCTATAAAATTGCGAAGTCGGGTTTTGTCGATGGCGCGGATATGTTCGAGAAGAATATAGGAGTCCTTCGGCAGTATATCTGTTCCCATGAATACGTGCGTTGGTAGGTAGGTTTTCTTCTGTATGCTCGTGATTGGAGCGATGATTGTTGTGGGGCTGTGCTTGTTACCGATATCGTTCTGAATAATCAAAACAGGACGGATACCGTCCTGTTCGCTTCCTTGCACGGGGCTTAAATCTGCATAGTATATTTCATTGCGTTTGATGGTGTGGTTCATATGTTGATCTCCTTTTGAATTAATAAGTAAAAAGCGGTCGCAGATAAAAATCAACGACCGCTTGGAAGTTTTCAGTATCAATCGTTTTGTTTGCTGTTCATATTTGTCCTCAACACCCCTGAACAATGGGAACACACCTTCCGTCCATGCATTTGGACTCATGGGACTCTCACCCCCGTGTGGATCTCACACAGATGCTCCTATCGGTTGCGACGGCTCACCATTCTGCTGTGGCTTCAACGCTCGACCTGTAGCTGAACATAAGTATCATTATCCCTTCTGCCTGTCGTGGCCTTCGTTGCGAATTGCCGTCGCAACGTCATAGTCTTGAAGGCACATTGCTGTGCGTTCGCTATCGTGGCTCGTTCCTCACAGAACAACAGAAGGAAAGTAAAAAGTGTGCTGATATTCAGTTGTCAAGGATCAATAGGAGACCTACAGAAAAATCCCCCTCACTTGTCCAAAGGAAAAAATGAGGGGGTTGAGCAAATAAATTTTTAATTTTTCAGAATTTTTTTGAGTTTTTGCAGAATTACATTCTTTCTGTAGCAGATTGTTCTTTGCGGAATGCCTGAAATCTTCGACCATTGCCGCTCGGAATAACCTTTAAAGTACAACGCTTCAATCAGCTCTCTCTCATCGGATGGCAGAAGAGAAACAATGTAGCGGATATGTTCTGCCATAAGCTTGTCCGTTACTTGTCTTTCAACATCTTCATCCTCGTCAACTATAAAGTCCACACCGTTGTCATCATCGCTATCAAAGGCTTCGATGGAAAGCACTTTGTTTTTACGATCCAAAGCTGCGAGATATTTATTTCTCTCATACTCTTTGTAATACTCGTTGTAGAACTGCTCGTCCACTTCGAGAAGGCATCCCTGCAGAGGAATAAACCATCTCTTTGCATACTGCTCGTCCGTTGCTTTGCGGCTCTCGTGTTCTTCATTTGTAATCTCAATAAAATTATCATTGTCTTTTATAAAAACCTTTTTTGGTGCATATTTCATGCGTTTATCCTCCTGTCGTTTTGATTTTGAAAGGTTTATTTTTCAAAATCCGACAGGAGGAGCGCGTATCGGCATAAAACGATATTTTTCGCAAGGGCAAACAAAAAGGCACTTATTGCGTGATACGCTTAGTTTTGCGTACCATTCAACAAGTGCCTTTTCATCATTATTCAGTTTTTCATTATGTAGAGTAGCGATTACGCCATATCCAATTCATATTCACTACTCATGATGAGTAGTGATGCGCAGTTACCCCAACGCATAATAAAATACCTCCTTGAATTAAAGAATTGGCGTGGCTCGTCCAAGGTGGTATTCTGGAAGATGACCACGTAGATG
>JAZQUX010000108.1:0-9158 GCA_045631585.1 Eubacteriales bacterium
TCCTCGCGGACAGCTTGACTATTATATCACCACTGTCCCCTTTTGTCAACACTTTTTCGAAAATATTTTTCAGTTTTGCAGGTTTTGTCGAAAATCATCAACCTCGTGGCTTACTTTTGAAGATCAAAGCAACAAGATACCCAAAACAAAGAGCAGCGGCCGTCCCTCCGGCGGCCGCGGTCAATCCTCCGGTCAGCGCGCCGAGCAATCCCTTTTGGTCAACAGCCTCACACACACCTTTGGAAATCAAATATCCAAAGCCCGTCAGCGGCGTCGATGCGCCCGCCCCTGCAAATTCAACCAAAGGTCCATAGACACCAATAGCGCCCAAAATCACGCCAAGCACCACATATCCCACCAAAATTCTGGCAGGCGTCAGCTTGGTTTTATCCAGCAAAATCTGAGCCAAAACGCACCATGCGCCTCCGATGACAAACGCCCACACAAACGTTAAAAAAACTTCCATAAGATAATCATCCCATTCCTTTCTTTGCCCCACAAGGGCTCTCCAACACCAGCAAATGCGCAATTCCCGGGATGGCCATTCCTTGCTGTATACTCGTCGGGCTCATCATCGCTCCCGTTCCCATGAAAATCATGTTTTTGATCTCACCGCGTAGAAGCTTTGGCAGAAAATGCGAAGCCATCACAACCGCCGAACAGCCGCAACCCGAGCCACCGGCATGCGTGTCCTGCGTCTGCTTGGTAAAAATCATTTGTCCGCAATCTTGATATTGCTTCGAAATATCGTATCCTTCCATTTTCATCAATTCGCAAAGAATGGAGCCGCCTTCGTAGCCCAAATCTCCCGTCACAATAACGTCATAATCTTCAGGCGATGTTTGACTCGCCCGCAAAAATCGCAACAACGTGTCAGCCGCCGCCGGAGCCATGGCTGCTCCCATGTTGTTGGTATCGGTGATTCCCTTTTCGATTGCAATCCCGGGCAATCCTGCCGCTAATCTGACATCATCTTGATTGGCTTTTCCCACCAAAAAGGCACCTGCTCCCGTCACGGTCCATTGGGCGGTCGGTGTTCGCTGACCACCATATTCCAGCGGTGTCCGATATTGCCGCTCTGCTGTACAATTATGACTGGAAGCCACCGTTGCACACAAATCAAATATACCACTCGTAACCATTGCCCCCGCCAACAAAAGCCCTTCCGCGGCAGTGGAGCAGGCACCGTACAGACCAAAATACGGGACATCAAAATCCAACAACCCATACGCGGAAGATGTACATTGATTGAGCAAATCTCCCGCAAAAATCGCCCCCAGTTGTTCTTCGCACACTCGCTTTTTGGCCAACGCGCCATTGAGTGCGATGCGCTGCATCTCACTTTCGGCTTTTTCAAACGTGTCCTGCCCGAAGCGGTCTCCACCATCCTTTTTATCATCATAAAAATCGAAGCAATGGCCAATCGGACCGCTATGCTCCAAATATCCCACCACGCTCGACGCAGACGTCACCGATGCATTCAGCCTCATTATACTGTGTTTCATTTGATCCTCCCCGAAAGAACAATATTCTTTTGCTATTATTTCCGTTGGGGCTTGCTTTATTCTAAAATGTATGATATACTGTGGGGGAAGAAACATTCGCCAAGGCGAATTCATGCAAGGAGGATCTCATGAAACATATTCTTGAAAACGATCAGCTGCGCGTTGTTATTAACGATCACGGCGCTGAACTTACTTCTATCATTGAAAAAAGCACCAACACCGAGTATCTTTGGCAGGGCGATGAACGCTACTGGACCGGTCAGGCCATTCTGCTCTTCCCCATTTGCGGCAGACTTGTCGAGGGGCGTTACACCCACAAGGGTCAGAGCTACGACATGAGCATCCACGGTTTTATCCGCAATGTCGATTTGGCAGTTGAAAACAAAACCGAGACCAGCATCACGTTGACCTACACCGACAACGAATTTACCCGCGCACAGTATCCGTTCTCCTTCCGCTACTCGCTGACCTACGCCCTTGCCGGAAACAAGTTGACTCATCTTTTCGTTGTTGAAAACACGGGCGACGAGGTGCTTCCTTTTGGCATCGGCGGCCACCCCGGTTTCAACGTCCCTCTGGAAGCAGGCACGGATTTCTCGGATTACTACATTGAGTTCTCCGAAAAGGCACCCGCTCGCAAGCTGATTCTCACCGAGCGTTGCTTTATGACGGACGAGACCGAGCTGTTCCCCTTGGACAGCGGCACAACTTACCACCTGCACCACGATATGTTCGATAACGATGCAATTTTCCTTCGCGATATGGCGACTGAGGTTACGCTCAAGTCGGACAAGACGACCAAGGCAGTCACGGTATCCTACACCAATATGCCCTACCTCGGACTTTGGCACAAGCCGCGCACCGATGCTCCCTATCTGTGCATCGAGCCTTGGAACGGTCTGCCCTCGGACGACGGCATCGTTGACGATATGGCAACCAAGAAGTACATGAACAGACTGGAGCCCGGCAAAACGGCTGAGTTTGGCATGGATATTGTCATTCATAAGTAATAGAACACTTGCATATATGCCTCCGAAAAATCAAACATTTTTCGGGGGCATATTAACATGATAGGCAATGGTATCTTTGTTTTTATCTTGTTTCAAGCTCTCTTTTTGCTACTTTTTCATTTTTTCGAAAAAACATGACAGTTTTCTCTCAAAAACTATACTTATATGATTAGGAATTGTATTCCAAACGACCAATGGGAGGAGCTCTTTTACATGAATGCTAAAAAATCAAAAGACGATAGCCGGTTCATGGACGATGAGAAAATCATCGACTTATACTGGCGGCGCGAAGAAAAAGCCATCGTTGAAACCGACCGCAAGTATCGACACTATTTGTATACGGTCGCTTTCAATATCCTACACAACGATCCTGACTGCGAGGAGTGTCTCAATGACACCTATCTTGGCACGTGGAATGCCATCCCGCCTGCCAAACCTTCTATTTTTCAAGTTTTCTTATCAAAGATCATGCGAAACATTGCCGTTGTGCGCTACAAAAAGAATTCTGCGGCCAAGCGTGTTCCGTCGGAAATGACGGTATCGCTGGACGAGTTGGATAACTACGTTCCCTACGATTCTTCGGTAGAGCACGATTATGCCGTGTTTCAGATCAGCCGTATCGTCAGCCAATATCTGCGCTCACTGCCTGAAAAGCGCGCGTTCATTTTTGTCTGCCGCTTTTACTGCTCTGATCGCATCAACGACATCGCTGATATGCTACATGTCAGTGAAAGCACGATTTTCCGCGAGCTGAACACCATCAAAGAAGATCTGCGAGCACTGCTGATCAAGGAGGGATATTATCATGAATGACAAACAAAAATTCACTCTTGATGTCATATCTTCCATTGACGACGATGTTTTGGAGAAAAATCTCAAAAAGCGGTTTGAACTTTGGTTCAAAAAAGGAAAGCGCAAATCGACGCGCTGGATGCCCATCGTTGCCGCTGCTGCGTGCCTTTGCCTTTTGATCAGCTCATTGTTATGGTTTCTGCCTACCCCGGGTCCTACTCCCGGTCCCGGTCCCGATGATCCCGTTCAGGACACCAGACAGATCCCGATCTACCTCGGTATGACTGTATCCAACGAGGCTCCCTCTGTTGATCAAGCTCTGATCCCCCCGGAGTATCCCACATTCTCCTTCTTGTCCGCCGCATCTACAATCCTGCCCCCGTATGATAGCCTTCTCGGGGATAAGGAGACCGCGCCGGGTCAAAACAAGCCGGGTGGAGATGAAAAGGATTCCCCCGACATCGTGTTTGGCGAGACTTACTACGCCATGAAGAACGAGGATATCTACATTCATATTCATTTGTCCAACCCGGATGAATTTGAAATTTTGTCTTTTACACTCAATGGCAAGAAGTATTCCTCCAATATGTTCGAATACGGTTCTGATCTTGAGACGCTCATTCTCAAGTACAATGTCGGCGATGTCAACGGTCTGCAGGAATACACCATCGATGCCATCAAGTACATTGACGGCGAAAAGATCAAGGACGTTCGCATGGAAGGCGATCAAACCGTCAAGGTCTACGTCAATGATGAAAACGATCTGTTACAATTCAATGCCACCCTCTCCTTCACGACCTTAACCATTGCTCCTACCAAACAGATTTTGACCTTGGCGCTTTACGAAGGAGACACCCTGTTGCGCACCCTTTCTCCCACAGACACCGAAATCACTGATCTTCCCTTCGACAAGCGACTCATCCTCAAAGCCACCTATTCGGATGGAACACAAACAAGAGAAGCACAACATATTTTTGATACGCAGGCACTCTCCAAAGGTCTGATCATCGAGGATGGTGTCATTCGCGGCATAGGAAGCTGTACCGACACGATATTGTATATCAATGACCCCATCGGCCCAGCAGCCTTCTCCGGGATCAAGAGTATCTTGAAGGTCTATATGGGTCCGGGCGTGACTTCCATTGGAACAGAAGCTTTTACTGAATGCAGTGCACTGTATAAAGTTCAACTATCTGATACCCTGACAGATATCGGCACCGATGCATTCAGCCATACCGGTATTACCTCCATTGTCATTCCCGCCGGCATCACACACCTTCCGGAGCGAGCATTTCTATCCTGCTCACAGCTGTCCGATATTACACTACCCTCCGGGATCTTAACGATCGGCAACTCTGCCTTCGCCGATTGCACTTCCTTGGAAAGCATTACTCTTCTTGGTGGTCTGAAAATCATCGGGAACTCTGCTTTTTCGGGCTGTACCTCTTTGAAAAATATTTCTTTCCCCGCAGGGCTGGAAACAATTGATGGTTCTGCTTTTATGAACTGCACGTCTTTGGAAAATGTTACGATTCCCGACGGGCTGAAGATCATCGGCGAATCTGCTTTCTCTGACTGTACCTCTTTGAAAAATGTTACTCTTCCCGGCGGTTTGGAAACCATAGATCGTGCTGCTTTTATGAGCTGCACCGCCTTAGAAAGCATTGCCGTTCCAAACGGACCGAAAACCATTGGAAGATCGGCGTTTGCAGGCTGTACCATGCTAACCGTCGCATCGTTCCCCGAGGGTGTTACCTCGATTGCAGAATATGCCTTTTTTGAATGTACAGCCTTGACCAGCATTACTCTTGCCGATAGCATCACATTCATTGGAGAGCGCGCATTGAGTGGCTGCTATGCACTGACAAGCCTGGAGCTTCCCGATAGCCTCAAAGAACTTTCCGGTAAATGGTTGTTCAAAGACACCGGTATTGCTTATCTTGTCATCCCAAGTGGCATGGAAACAATCGGTGAATTTGCTTTTAACGGAGCCAGAAATTCCCCATTCCAAACCATTATCGTTTCGGATGGCGTAAAAAGAATCGAAGCGGCAGCATTGGCAGATAACGACAAACTGGTCAAAGTTGTTCTCCCCGCCAGCATCACGTATCTTGGTAGAGACGTGTTCAATATCTGCCCCAATCTAACCGAACTCCATTATGAAGGCACCAAAGCTCAATGGGAAAGCATCTCCAAAGACGCTAATTGGAAGGGTGGCATGCAAAGCAACCTCACCGTCATCCACTGCTCCGATGGTGACATTCCCATCCAATGATACCTCTCACAAACAAAACCGCAGAGCCTCGGCTCTGCGGTTTTGTTATGCAATTACTGCTCATTTTCCCAGTTGTGGTAAACGTTAATAACGTCGTCGTTATCATCCAAGTACTCAAGTAGCAGCGACATGTGCTTAATGTCATCATCGCTTGTCAGCTCAACGTAGGTATTGGGGAGCTTAGTCTGCTCGGCAGAGGTGATCTTATAGCCTGCTGCCTCCAGCGCCTCCTTGATGGCATAAACGTCATCAACATCGGTAGTGATCTCGTAGACGTTATTTTCGCCGGCGAAATCCTCAGCACCTGCCTCCAGGGCCGTTTCCATCAATACATCTTCGTCGATTTCCTCATCCTCGTCCTCGATGATGATCAGACCCTTGGACTCAAACATATAGCTGACGCAGCCTGTCTGGCCCATGTTGCCACCAAACTTGTCGAAGTAGTGACGAACCTCGCCAGCGGTGCGGTTACGGTTGTCGGTCGTAGTCTCAACGATGACGGCAACACCGGCAGGGCCGTAGCCCTCGTATACGATTTCCTCGTAGTTGACATCCTGCGCGCCCATTGCCTTTTTGATGCAGCGCTCAATGTTATCGTTGGGGACGTTGTTGGATTTTGCTTTGGAAATCAAATCGCGCAGCTTGGAGTTGGAGTTGGGATCGCCTCCGCCCATCTTGACAGCCACGGTAATCTCCTTACCGATCTTGGTGAAAATTTTCGCTTTTTGTGCGTCGGTCTTTTCTTTCTTGTGCTTGATATTCGCCCATTTGCTATGTCCGGACATATTCTATTACCTCGTTATCTCAATAATTTTTTTATACATTAAATTTGCTCAATCTTGCGCAAGCAGATCAATTCGAATGCGTTGCCCAATACCGTGTTGGTAGCAACCGTCAGTGCCAGGCGCAGTTTACGGACGCCTTCATCCTCAGCCGAGAGGATATGGCAATCGTGGTAGAAGCGATTGAAGGCGGCGGCTACATCAAGAATGTAGCGAGTAATTTCGCTCGGCTCGTAGTCGCGAATGGCACTTACCACGCACTCACCAAAGCGGGACAGCGTTTTGAGCAGTTCCTTTTCCTGCGGTTCGGTCACGGCATTCAAGTCACCTGCCATCGTTACACCTGCCTCAGCAGCACGGCGAACAATGGAACAAGTTCTTGCGTAGGTGTACTGGACGTAGGGACCTGTATTACCATCATAACTCAGGGCATCCTCCATGTTGAAGTTGATGTCCTTGATACGGTTGTTGGTCAGGTAGTAGAAGACGATCGCACCTACGCCTACAGCCTCGGCAGCCTCGTCCTTGTTTTCGAGGTTGGGATTCTTTTCGTCCATGATCTGACGCACCTTCTCAATGGCCGCAGCGAACAGATCGCGCAGAAGCACGACATTACCCGTTCTGGTTGCCAACTTCGCACCGCCAATGCTGACCATGCCGTAAGGAACGTGAACCAACTGATCATACCAATCATAGCCCATCAGCTCAACCACCTTAAACCACTGGGCAAAGTGCAGACTCTGCGCGGCGGCGGTAACGTAAATGGCCTTATCGAAATTGTATTCGTTCTTGCGGTATACAGCGGCAGCAATATCGCGGGTGGGATACAACGTGGATCCGTCGCGCTTGAGAATCAGGCAAGGAGGCATACCGTACTGCTCCAGATCGACGATGCTTGCGCCGTCGCTGATCTGCATCAGACCCATATCGCGCAGCTTTTGCACCTGCGCGGGCATTTTATCGGTATAGAAGCTTTCGCCCTTGTAAGAATCGAAGGTAATACCAAGCTGACGGTAGGTCTGCTCATATTCCTTGAGGCTGATCTCAACAAACCACTTCCAAAGAGCCAGATTTTCTTCGTCACCCAGCTCCAATTTGTGGAACTCAGCGCGTGCTTCGTCTGCCAAGGCCGTATCGGGTTCGATGCCCTGCTCTGCGTTGCCGGAGATGGCATTGTTGACCTTGACGTACAATTCAACCAGCTTATCAACACCGCCCTGTTCGATCATTTCCTTGTTGCCCCAACGGCGATACGCCACGATCAGCTTACCAAACTGGGTACCCCAGTCGCCAAGATAGTTGATACCGACGCACTTGTAGCCGGCAAATTCATGCAGCTTCTTGAGCGAGTGGCCGATGACGGTCGTACCAAGGTGACCAATGTGGAACGGCTTTGCCACGTTGGGAGAAGAATAGTCCAAAACAACCGTTTTTCCTTCACCAAACGTAGGCGCACCATACTTGTCGCCCTTCTCAAGGATCTCCGGCAGAACGTGAGCGGTCAAAGCCGACGCAGACAACGTCAGGTTCAAATATCCGTTCAGATTCTCCGCGTGATCAATATACTCGCATCCGCCGTTCAGCTTTTCTGCGATGGCCGAGGCGATTTGCACAGGGGCACGGCGCAGTGTCTTGCTCAAACGGAAACAAGGGAACGCAAGGTCGCCCATGCTCACGTCGGGCGGATACTCCAGCCAGCCGGCAATGGATACGGCATCCATATCCACGTCAGGCGAGATGGAGTGGATGCATTCAAGAATTTTTTGAGCGATAGTCGCTTTGATGTTCAGCATTTTATTTTTCCTTTACTGTCAGTAAATAATGTTCACAACCTATATATTATACACGATTGTTTTTCATTTCGCAAGAGCAAAACGAGTGGATTTTCAAATATTTTTGCTGTCTTTGATGATTTTTTATCAAATTTAAGCCTCAGGCAAGCAAAAATCCTCCGTTTGGGCGCCAAGGAAGCGCAACAGATCTCCGACGGACAGAAGCAGTTGAATGCCCTTACACCCCGCGCTGACGGTAATTTTTTCATAATCAAGCGCAGAGGAATGGACGTACGTCGGGAACTTCTTTTTCATACCGATGGGGGAGCAGCCGCCGCGGATATAGCCCGTCAGGGCAAGCAAATCCTTGACGTGCACCATCTCAATCTTTTTGTTTCCCGTCAGAGCGGCGGCCTTTTTGAGATCGATCTCACGGTGAACAGGCAGACAGAAAACCAGCGGTCCCGTTTTATCCCCTGTGGCGACCAGCGTTTTGAACGTGCGTTCGAAGGGGAGGCCGATCTGCTCGGCGATATGGACGCCCGAGAGGTCGTTTTCGTCGACCTCGTAGGTTTTGGGTTCATACGCGATGCGGGCGGCGTCGAGCTGGCGCATGGCGTTGGTTTTGATGGGTTTTGGCACGTTATTTCAAGCCCTCCATTTGTTTTTTGATATGTGGCGGTGCATAGGCAAGGACGGCTCGCTTGATGGCCTTTCTGTAATCAAGGCGCAAGCATGCTTTGACATCAACAAATCCGGGAACGATCCGATCTAACGTAAATTCATAGCATCGACTACGATTATGATATGCTTTTCGCACCGATAAAACGACATTCCATGGAATGTGATCCAGTTGCTTTTTGAAAAAATAGCGAGTAATACCTCGTTTGTCAATCACAACGGTCTGTACCATCCAGTACAACCCGCCCATGTTAAAAAGCAAGAGTACGCCAAGCAAAAAAACGGCAAACATTGCAACATCAGATTCATCAGATAAAAAGAACTGAATAGTCAAACCGATC
>JAZQUX010000109.1:0-4101 GCA_045631585.1 Eubacteriales bacterium
AGCTCAGTTCTGCCGAAAATACTTGGCTGGAGACGGCCCGGGAAGATAGGTAACGCCAACATAAGCACGACAGTCGTTTGACTGTCGTGCTTTTTTGTTTTCGTCTGCGAGAAAGGTAAAAAACTTGCGCAACTGGATCAAAATCGCTATAATATACCAAGAAGATGACCTATAGGTGGTCATGATGGTATGTCTATGGCTCTATTGAGCGGACAGGGGGCGAGCTGATATGCTTGAAACTAAAAGTCTTATATTGAGAAAGGCAGTCATGGATGATTGGAAAAATATGTACCGCAACATTTGGAGTCGTCCCGAGAGTGCGAAATATATGGCGTGGAGCGTGACATTATCAGAGGAGGATGCGATCTCGCGTATGGAGCGCACGATTGCATTTCAAGCATCCCACGATTATCATTGGACTGTCGTAGAGAAAGCATCTGGCCAGGCGATCGGATGGGCGGGTATGGAATTGTTTGAACCAGGGGTATGGGGAGAAACGGGCGTTGCCATAGGACCAGACTTTACAGGCAAGGGATACGGAAAGGAAATTCTGAATGCGTTGACGGATTATGCCCGCAATGAGCTGGGGGCAAGGCGGTTCGTTGCTTGTTGCAATAGTGAAAATTTAGTATCAAAAAGGCTACAGTTGAGCTGCGGATTTTCCTATACCCACAGCGAGAAGGTGCTTCATCACAGGGATCAGATTCCGCATACATTAGAGTATTATGCGAAGGAACTGTGAGCCTATGAAGATTCTATATGTCGGTTTCAAAGGTGCCAAAAATACATCCTATCAACTTGTTTCATCATTTCCGGGAGATCATTTGTTCTTGACCAATTCCTTTGAAGGTTTGGCGCGAGATATTGACGCATTGGAATATGGTTATGATGCGGTCATCATGTTCGGTATCGACAAAACATTGTTCGCATCCTTGAGAGTTGAGCGGTGTGCAGAGCTTTATGGAGAGCTTCTGACAACAAAACTGTACGCCGAGCAGCTTGCAAGAGGGTTCCGTGAAAACGGAATTCGTTGCGACGTTTCGGACACACCGAGTCGTTACCTGTGTAACGCCGCCTATTTCAGAATGTTGCAAAAGACGAGCGGCAAAGCTGTTTTCGTCCATATTCCCGGTAGCAGATGCATGACGCAGGGACTGATGGCCGGTATCCTGAAAACTCTCGGATAAAATAAATCAAAATTTACATAACGAACCGGCCTGAGATGATTACGAGGGAGTACCGCAATGATATGCGGTGCTCCCTCGATTACGTTTCGTCACCATAATTTTTGAAACTGTATTCGTGGACAATAGACCTTGTGAATATGAGCAGATAATCTCAAGGTCTATGTTGTTAAAAGTAAACCAACCTAAAAATACCCGTATTGTCTACAACTATATTACATCGCTGACCGCGACGAGAATTGCGGTGATCCCGTTGGATCACAAGATAAGAGTTGAAATAACCGGAAAATGTGATATTATACAATTAATACGCGGCACAAGGGAATATATGCCAACATGAAGTGAGCCTGTTCTGTCGGATCGGGTGAGTATCACGGAGGACAAATGTGGGGACGAGAAACAAAAGCTTCTCGGAATTTAAGGAGGAAATGGAATGAAACGATGGAAAAAACTAGTTAGTCTGCTCCTGTGTCTGGTCATGATCAATGCGCTGGTGCCCGTTACTGCACCCGGGGCTGCTGCCGCCACTACGAAGCTCGGCAGTCAGTCCGTCGCCTTTGATGACATTGTTCTGGGAGGTAAACCCCTCACTGCCGACGACATCTGGTATAACAACAGCAAGTACGTGGAGATCACCGATGTTACCTGGGATGGTGAGTTTGACCAAAACGGCAACATCAAGGCCGGTGTGTCCTACTTCATGTACATTACGCTGAAAGTCAAGCCCGGTGTGGATGCAACCTACACCATCACATACGCCGATGATGTTGAAGTGAACGGAGAGCCCCTTTTCAACCATCATGGTGGCGATATTCTGGATAACAATAAAACTCTGGTTATCAGGCACCGCTTCAACTACTACTTCAAGGAAGACGGCACCAAGGTGGATCTGAAGTTTATCGACTCTCTGAAATTCACCGTGCCTGCCCCTGCTGCAGGTGAAAAGCCTGCCACCGCCGCCAGTATTAACCTGAACAACAGTAATCTTGAAATCAAGAATCTGAAGTGGGAGGGTGAGTTGGACGAAAACGGCTGCTTTAAGGCCGGAGTCAAGTATACAGTGCAGATCGATGCTAAGGTAAAGGATGGCAAAAAGTACACCTTCTTCTATGGTGTGTCAACCGCAACCGTCAACAAAAAGGATGCTGAGGCTACCGTTTCCACCACGGAGCTGGGAACGTGCCGAGTGAGCTACACTTTCCCGGCAGTCAAGGATGCTGCCACCGTTACCGAAAAGGGTAATACCCGCATGACCATTGCCGCTCCCAAGGCGGGCGAGTGGCCCACCTTTAACCCCGTTATTCCCGAGGATTGGAAGTCCTACGTCAGTAACGTTGAGTGGAGCGGTACCTTCGACAAGTACGGCCGCTTCCAGACCGGAAAGAGCTATACTCTGGTCGTTACCGTACGCGTCAAGCCGACCGCACCTGATTTCACATTTTTGACCAACGGCACCAATGTCATCAACAACGCCATTGCCACCATCAAGTCCGTCAGCAGTGATCGCAAGGAGATGACGCTCACCTACAAATTCCCTGCGCTGGAGGGTACGGCTGTATCTGATCCTACCGGCACGGTTGTCGATGCCTTTGAGCCCGGTGACTACGGTATGCTGAAGGTCACCAAGGGAACCATTACCTATCTGAAGGATCTCAACGACCCTAATAGCTTCTGTGACTACAATGAAAGCACCGACCGTATCGTCGGCAGCCGCACGGAAATCAACATTATTGTGTTGGAGGCCAATGTTATATCTGAACAGGGGCGTGCCTATCATGCCGTTCTGAAGGACAATAAGATTGCCTACATCGCAGCCAAGGACGGCTTGTCTGTTACCTACGGCGAGCTCAAGCGCTTTGGAAACCGCACGCCCGGAAGCTATCACAATCTGTGGAGTACCGACGAGGACTTCACTGTCGGCATGATCTCCTCCGTTCTGACCGATGCTGTGGTGGTGGACAAAAACGGTGTGCCCAAGATGGAGTGGCTAAATGACTCTGACATCAATGGCTACGACAATTTCTACGCGGACTCCGTTGTGTTCAGCACCGACAAGGCGGAACCCTATTCCTTTGTTACCGCCGTTGTTACCTACAAGGCCAAGGGGGACAGCTTCTTTTACGAGGGGATCACCAAAAAGAACTATGGTTTCAGCAATGTGCCTCTGTTCACCCTGATCCGCCATAACTCAGCTGAGATCAAGTATGTGGATCGCACCACCCTGCAAGTCACCTACACCCTCTTTACGTGGGATCTCTATAACCAGGACAGCTACACCGACGAGATGAAAAACTACGTGGAAAATCGCGTGGAGAAAGAGGCCGGCATCGTCAAAAACTACTTCGTTGTTGGCGGCGGAGAGAAGCAGTACGTGGCAACCGCTGAGTTCTACAATCCTATGGCCGAATGGTTTGATGATATGCAGTTCCCCGAGGATGTTCAGGATCTGTACAAAAGGTATTATCAATCTTACGGGTATGCCGCTCCCACAGATGGTGCCTATGCTCAGGTAAAGGGAGTGTACTACACCGATCTGATAAAAGAAATTGTAACGATCTACGATCTGGATGCTTCCGATATGTTCCCCGGCCAGGTCGCGGGAGAATGGGTTCAGCTCGATGGCGGTAACTTCTATCCCAAGGCCTATCTGCGCAATATTAATGTTGCCGACAATAATGTGAATGGTACCCCCGGTCATCACGTGGATCCCATCTTCTCTTTTGCCGGAGGCAGCGGAACCAAGGAGGATCCCTATCTCATCGCTACCGCCGAGCAGCTCAATGCCATCCGACTGTGCTACGACAAGACTTACTATAAGCTCATTGCCGACATCGATCTGTCCAAATGGGGCAACTGGGTGCCCATCGGCGGCAACCGAGCCTATGGCGGTTGGCCCTCCATCAACGGCGAAGCACAC
>JAZQUX010000110.1:0-3173 GCA_045631585.1 Eubacteriales bacterium
GTATAAACGAGAATTGAAAATATAGTGTTTGCATCCAATCTTCAAAAGCAAGCCGCTATCGCGGCGTGGTGTCACGCTTTGATAGCGGCTAAACTATTCATTTTAATTATACTGTAACCAACTCTCGTGCCGTTTCCTCAACATCGGAAGTTTGCGCTTGAAGTAATGCATCAATCTCGACCTTATATCCGCGCAAACGCATAAAGAAGTTGCCCGGAACACATGAAAAACTTCCGCTTCCCAAACTTCCATTTTTGAAGCCTTTACAGCGTCCGGAAAGTCAAAAATTCCATAAAACTTCCACAAAGGCGCAAAAAAGAAGCCGTTCCCGGCTTCTCTTTGATGTGTTTAATCGTCCCAATCTTTGTCGTAGTCTACGACCTTTCCGTCGGAGGCGCGGACGGTATACTCGGTGCGGCCTTCGCGGAACTCGATCTCATAGACCCATCTGCCGTCGTCACGGTCTAAGTGGACGTTTGAGACAAATGAGCGGAGTATTACCTGCAAACGAAATAATTCCGTTGTAAATCGTAAAGTCCCCTTCAAACCGATTACAGCATCATATATCAAAACGGGCAGAAATGCAAAAAACTATTGCTTTTTTTGCACATTTGACTTATACTGTAAAAAAGCGGAGGGTATTATGATGAAAAAAGTTATGACTGTTATTTTGATATTTGCGATCCTTTTACCGTGTTCGGCGATCCTCGCATACGCCAAGGAAGAAAACCTTGCTTTGGGAAAGGAATACACTATCGTAACCGAGACAGCCAACGAGCGCAGCTATCCCGAGCACGAAAAAAATCTCGATGTACTTACCGACGGAGTTTACGGAGACACGAACGATTTTAATTCAAAATGGGCGTGGTTTTACCGCGCTACAGCCAGGGTGATTTATATTGACCTCGGCGAGAGCTGCACCGTAACGGGAGTTGAAACGAGATTTCTTCAGAACAACAGCTGGGGAATCTACGCCCCGAGATATATTGAAGTTTATACCTCTGTTGACGGTGAGAATTACTGCAAAAACGATATTATATCGGGTGACGAGCCGAGTGTAAAGATCACTCAGTCGGCTGCTAATCACATTGTCTCGAATCACGATATCGTTCTAACACCCGTTTGTGCAAGGTACGTTGCGGTGAGGTTTGACGTTTCGGTCAACACCTTTTGCGATGAGATTGCGGTATACGGCGAAAAGGGCAGCAGCCTTACACCCCCGACCGATTATTGCTACGTCGGCTTTGAGCCGATGAATGAGCTTGCCGATCCCGAAAAGCTTGGCGGTGACAGGGACATTGTTTGCTTCCACGCAGGCTACTCGCCCGATAACGAGACCCTTGTCAATAACACAGTAGATTTCTTTATGCCCTATGTCGGCTACAAAAGCGCCAACGGAAAGATAACCGACACGATGTTCGACTCGGTTATGTTTTTGACCCTACAGGGCAACTGTCCGTCGGGCGGAAAGTTGACGATTGACGGCGGCACTACAGTTATTTCGGACTGGAATATGCTTCTCGACAGCTATTTCAGCGATGAGTATAATCTTACCGCACTTGACAAAGCTACTTCGGCGGTAAAATCAACGCTTGGCCTGCCCGATGACCACACCACCTCGGTTTATCTGACTATACCATTCCCCAAAATCAGCACGGATGTTTTCGGCGACTACACGGGCGATGGAATTGACGACAAGATCGAGAGCGTTGACGATTGCATTGAGGTTATCAAATGGTTTATGGACGAGGTGAACATCCGTTGGACTCAAAAGGGATACAAAAACCTTACTCTCAAGGGATATTTTTACTATTCCGAATCCATAACGGGACAGTTCCACGACTATGAGTTTGAGCTTGCTCCCCGTACGGTCGAAGCAATTCATGCTTACGGACTCTACTCGGTGATGATTCCCTTTTATCAGGCGGTAGGCATCGATTCGGTTTACGATATCGGCTATGATGCAGCATTGATGCAACCAAATCTTTCGTTCAACACCACGCTGCAGGACGACCCTGCGGGAACGATGGAGGATTTTTACAAAACGGCAATGAAATACGGTCTGGGAATACAGATGGAGCTTGCCGACGGCTTTAGATGGGAGCCCGAGAACTACGGAAAATTTTACGAGCAATATCTCATTTCGGCATCCTCCAACTCACTTATGACCGACACCGTGCATGCATATTATAATGGTGCGGGTCCCGGAACCTTTTACGATGCCTGCAGATCCGATGGATACGCACGCTGGATATACGACGCTACGTACAAGTTTATAAAGCATACGCTCTCGCTTCCCGAGGATATCACACCCGTTTCGCCCGATACGGCTCTCACCGCAGAAGGCAACGAGCGTATAATCGGAAAAACGGGTGCTGTCGGTGATTGGTATTACGAATATAAATTAACCGAGTCCCCCAAAAATGGTGTTGCGATTTTTGATAGCAACGAAAACAGCTTTTCCTACCGTGCCGACAGGAATTTTGAGGGTAATGACGTATTTACGTACGAAATATACCTTGGCGGCAAGCTAATAGGCAGCAACACGGTAAACGTTACGGTGCTTCCCGGTGTCGAGGAAATTAGCGAGTCTAAGGCATCATCCGAGGAGTCCGAGCCCACTGAGGCTGACGCTTCCGATAACAATACTGCGATCTGGCTGATATGTATTTCAATCCTACTTATCACAAATGTAATTACATTAGCATCACGCAGGAGAAAAAAATAAGTTAGCCTTACTGTAAATTCTGCTTTCAAATTGCCCGACTTCAGCAAGAATGAGGTCGGGCTTTTTTCTTTATTTTGATCCGTTCCCGGCTTCTGTTGGATGCGCTTTCATCGTCCCGATCCTTATCGTAATCTACGATCTTGCCCTCGTTGCTCCCTCAACTTTTTTCATAATAAAAGCCTGCCTTGGAGCAGGCAGGCTTTGTTGCGTTATTTACGGGGATTGCCCAATTTGTTGCATGAGTAGCACGCAGTCGTAGACGGTAAACGCACCGTAAAAATCCAGGTCGGGAAAAGTCACCGCCGCGGAGTTACCTACGTATTCGTCCTCATTTTATCAGCTCGTCGGCAAGGCGAATGATCTCGGGCGCGAGCTTCTTGCGTTTTGCCTTTACGATAGCGTTATAGAGGGGATAGGCGAGGCTTGCAAGAATGCCGCCGACGAT
>JAZQUX010000111.1:0-3344 GCA_045631585.1 Eubacteriales bacterium
GCCCCAAGCGCCGGCAATGGTGCCGTCATCGATAGCCGTTACCTTTTCGTTGGCGATCTGCTGCCCCAGCTTGCCCGCCATCTCAGAGTTGCCAATGGCAACCGAGGTAGCTTCCAGTGAGTGACCGCAAGCTTCATGGAAAATAACACCGCCGAAGCCGTTTTCGATGGCAACCGTCATTTTACCGGCAGGACAGTAGTCCGCACGCAGATTGACCATGGCCTGCGCTGCCGCATGACGGCCAATCTCCGCCGGATCAACCATGTCAAAGAATTCAAGACCCATACCACGGCCGGGGCCATAAAATCCGCTCTGATTCTCGCCGTTTTCGCTGGCAATGGCCTGGATGGCCATGCGGGTGCGGATATGGCGGTCAGACGTCAGCAAGCCCTCGCTGTTGGCAATTTGGATGGTGTGATCGACACTCAGCAAACTACCCGTGACCTGCGCAATAGCGGCATCGTATTCCTGCGCTGCAGAACAGCCAGCCTTCAGCAAATCAATTTTAACGCGGCTCTCCACAGAAGAAGGGATCACCTTGGCCGGATGGATGTTGGGGAACATACGTTCGGTCAAGCAAATAGAAATCGGAGCGTTGCCTTCGCCCATCGCGGCGGCCACCGCCTTAGCACAGCGAAGCAAGCCCTCGCGGGTCAAATCGGACGTAGACGCGTACACGGTTCGTGTGCCCTTGAATGCGCGAATACCTGCACCCGAAACAACGTTGTTGGAAATCTGATGAATTTTGCGATCCAGCAGATTCACGCTGTCGTTGAGAGTGCGCTCTGCATAAATCTCGGCAAAGTCAGCGCCCGTGGTCATGGCCGCCGTCAATACCTCTTGTAACAGTTTCTTTTCAAGAATCATGTCACTACTCTCCTTTATATTTTTTTATATTTCACTATGATTGATCATCTCTATGATCGGACGAATCTCGCGCAAGGTCTTACACTTGGCATCCAACAGCACTTCGATGTCCGGCGTCGGCTGTACCGTGTCCGGCACCATCACCGTAAACATTCCCGCCGTCCGAATGGCGCGCACGCCGTTGAAGGAATCCTCCACGCCCATACACTCCGAAGGCGACACACCCAGTCGGCTTGCCGCCGTCAAAAAGGTTTCCGGGTGCGGTTTTCCATGCTCGACAATATCTCCCGTGACCAGCACGTCAAAATAAGAGCGCAGACCGGTCGTTGTCAAATTATATTCCGTCCTCTCCGCGCGCGTTGCCGTGGCAAGAGCGATTCTGATGCCGTTTTCCCTCAGGTAATCCAGCAACTCCACCACGCCCTCTTTGAGAGGAATGCCTCTTTCTTCAATCGCCGCGTTGTAATACCGATCTCTTACGGCAATGAATTCGTCATAGGTGATCAGATTGGCAAAATTCTCTTCGAAATACCGTCTGGTATCCTTGGCATTCCGTCCGGTACAAGCCGCAATCGCCTGTTCAATCGGGGCAAAGTTCAATTCCCTGCCCGCCTGTCGCCAAGCGTTGGCATAGACAGACTCCGTGTCAAACAGGGTACCGTCCATGTCAAAAATGACCGCTTTGATCATGCCGTCGCCTCCGATCAGTCGTTCAGACGCTCGCCCAAAATGGTGCGGTACTTCTGATAGAAGGATTCAAAATATCCACCATCCAACGCCTCGCGGATTTTGCGAGTGAGGTTGTTGTAGAAATAAAGATTGTGCGTCACCGCCAGCTGCATTCCCACCGCCTCTTTGGCTTTGATCAGATGGCGGACATAGGAGCGACTGTAGTTGCGGCAAGCGGGACAGCCACAGCTCTCATCGAACGGACGAGGATCTTCCGCATATTTTTCATTGCACAGATTGATTTTTCCATGCCAAGTAAACAGATTTCCGTGGCGCGCATTACGCGAGGGCATGACACAATCAAAGAAATCAACACCCATGTGAACCGCCTCCAGGATATTGCATGGAGTGCCGACACCCATCAGGTATCTTGGCTTGTCCTTGGGCATATAGGGTTCTACCGCGTCAATGATGCGATACATATCTTCCGTCGCTTCACCAACCGCCAAGCCACCGATGGCGTAGCCATCCAAATCCATCTCTGCGATCTGCTTCATGTGCTCGATACGCAAATCTTCATAGGTCGAGCCCTGGTTGATACCAAACAAAAGCTGATGGCGGTTGATGGTTTCGGGCTGTGCGTTCAGGCGTGCCATCTCCGTTTTGCAACGCTCCAACCAGCGCGTCGTGCGGGCGCAGGATTCCTTGACATATTTGTAGGGTGCGGGATTTTCAATGCATTCATCAAAAGCCATCGCAATGGTCGAGGCCAGATTGGACTGAATCTGCATACTTTCTTCAGGACCCATGAAAATGCGCTTGCCGTCGACGTGCGAGGCAAATTTAACGCCTTCCTCCGTGATTTTACGAAGCGAAGACAAGGAGAATACCTGAAATCCACCGCTATCGGTAAGCACGGGACCTTCCCAGTTCATAAACTTGCGAATACCCCCCATACGGTGAATGAGCTTATCACCGGGACGGATATGCAAATGGTAAGTGTTGGACAATTCCACCTGACAGTCCAGCTCGCGCAGCTGCATGGTATTGACGCCGCCCTTGATGGCGGCACAAGTACCTACGTTCATAAAGACGGGCGTTTGAATATCACCGTGCACCGTGTGCAACACACCGCGGCGAGCGCGACCGTCCATCGTCAAAACTTCAAATTTCGAGTTGCGCCCATTGTCAAAGGGGGCGGGGGGAGCGCTCTGCTCCGAGATCGCCTCATCGGGCGTCGTCATCATTTCATTCTCGGTCATATCGGTCAACCTTTCTGCGCCATGTTGCGCGGTCAGCTTCGTTCAAATTGATGATCCAAATTCTGTTTGGTCATCTCCATCGCCACGGGACGTCCGTGAGGACAATATGTGATATCGGGTAGCTTCATCATTTCCTCGACCAGCCACTTGACATGACCCTCGGGATATACCCGCCCTGCCTTGATGGCGGCTTTGCAAGCGCCCTGATACAGCGCTTTTTCAAACAGAATATCACGAGTCAGCGTTGCGCTTCCCGTGTTATTTTTGATGCGGTCGGCAATGGCACACAGCATATCTCCCGCCGCCCCCGCATCAATGCCAATCGGCAATGCTAAGATGCTGACGGTATTGCGGGCGGTGGTAAATTCAAAGCCAATGGCCTCCAGCTCCGGTCGGTACTCACCGATCAAGTCCACCTCGTCGCTCATCATCATGACTTCGAGCGGCAACATCAGCAATTGAGATGCCGATTGTGTGCTATGTAATTTTTTCTTTAACTGTTCAAACAAAATTCTTTCGTGCGCCGCGTGCTTGTCGATGAGATAA
>JAZQUX010000112.1:0-2712 GCA_045631585.1 Eubacteriales bacterium
GACTTGTCTTCCTAAGACCGCTTGGCCCCGACTTAGGCTAAACTTGAATTTTCTTTGAAGAAATCCCCCTCATATAGAAACCTTGGTAAAGGCAAAACCGCACCCCCATTTTCAAAATTTACCGCCCGCAAGCAAAAAGAAAAAGCCGCTATCGCGGCGTGTCAATCACGCTTTGATAGCGGCATAATCATTATTAAATTTATTTTGAACTGGGGAAACAGAGTGCTATATCCTCACCACTTTGATTATCAATAACAAGTACAACTTGATCTCCATTGTGTATTCCGTAGTCGGAGAAAGGCTCGTTTAAAAGCTTTGCAAAGAAATAATGTCGATCCTCTTTGTCTCCTATATACTGAGTTGGTCGAATCCAAATCTTCTCCGTCTTCAATCCCTGCACGTACAAAACAGCAAGTATATCATCGGGGCAATCGTAGTGTCTAAATTTATCAAGGTATGTGATGGCGCGAAGCTGCTCATCGTTTTCATCAGAATACCCCTCATTGGTAATCTGAATATCTCTTGCGTAGCGCTTCCATAAGGCTTTGTTTTCGATTGGAATTAGTTCAAAGGCCTTAAAGCATTCACCACGAACCGTCAATCCAACCTCATCATTAGGCCATACGAGAGTATAGTCACCATCTTCATAATAGGTTAATCCCAAAACCTTATAGGAGAAGCCGCACATCTTATCTATGTATCCATATACAAGCGCGCTGTTGACTTGAATTCCATCGGGCACAACCTTTTGCTTTGAGGCTTCCGACATCATTTGAAACGTGTCAAAACAATATCCGTTGTCGAGAACGATGGCAAGCTTATGATAAACATCTCTAAAGCATTTATATCCTTTAGGCGTACTTTCCTTCAAGGCAAGGCCGAGAGAAGCAAGCTTTTGAATAACCTCTTCCAAACTCTTCTTTCCTAAATTTCTCACCTTTAACATATCCTCATATGTCTTTTCAGACAAATCTTCCACGGTATTTATGCCCGCTCGTTTGAGGCAGTTATATGAACGTACAGAAAGATCTAATTCTTCAAGAGTTATTCGTAATACCTTTTCTTTCAAACTTTCCACCACAATCTCTACCTCCTAATTTCATATAGATTATAACACATTTTTGATTTTCTTTCAACTGTTCAACCTTCAAGTAGCACAGAGAGATTGCCGTTTATAATTTGAGCAGCATATTCAGCATTGGAATTTTCAAGAATGTATTGGACTCCCACTACTATGCGTGGCGGTCTGTAATCCATTCGATGAGCATCCGAACCGATGAAATGAATGTATTGATTACATAACAACTCCCGCGCTCGATCACGAATGTCTGTATCCGTTTCTTCAACAAAGCTATGTGCATTCACTTGGATTAAAGCACCGCTTTGTATCAGTAAATTAACCATTACGCCCGTGATATTGTAATTGCGCTCCATATGAGCAATTATTGGCTTATAGCCGTGCTTGGTAAGAGTCTTGATAATGTTTAATGCTTCACTCGGCTTGGCGTCGGGATAAAGTTCTGCGAGAACGTATTTTGAATTGCCAAGCGTTGCAAATATACCATTATCCAATCCGTAAATGATGTCATCCATATATTCGGCAGCGCATCGGACCTCGCACCCTTTTTGTAGTCTGATATTTATGTTCGCATCTTTTGCCGCCTTTTCTAAGAGATCAAACGATGCCCGATATTGCTCACCATCCTCTTTATTATATCCATTGTGAGAGGTGCAGAACACATCAGTCACGCCTTGCAATTCTGCAAGTCTTAGCATTTCAAGGGATTCTTCAATGGTTTCCGCGCCGTCATCATAACCGGGAACAACGTGCATATGCAGATCAACGATTTCGCACGTGGGTTCGTATTTATTTTTCGTCCAAGCTACACTCGCCCTCTCGCACATTTCTTCGATATAATCTCTGCGCTCCAATGTATCAAGCCATTCTTTCGGAATAGCATCATATCCATAGAGCGCGCCTGCGAGACCGCCCGCGACGGCGGCAACCGTATCGGTATCATCACCGAGATTGACCGCTTTGAGAACACAATCTCGATAATTCTCGGTTGTCAGCAAGCACCAAATCGCCGCTTCAAGTGTATCAACGACGTAGCCGCTGCTCTTGATTTCCTCTCTCCTCAACTCGGCAAAACCACTCTTAAATATTCTCTCGTATGGGGCGAATTCAGCGCAAGCACTTAAATAACGCTCGGCTTTTTTGAGTGCATCTTTTACACCTTCCTTACCTTTATCCTTTAACAAACCCATCAGAACGAAGGTGTAAATAAGGCATCCGATTTTCGATCTATCGTGGCCATGAGTTAAAGCGGAAGCTTTCACAATCACTCCCAACCATTCATCAACCGACATCTGATTGACATAGGCATACAGCACAAATGGGTGAATACGCATCAGTGAACCGTTTCCGTTTGCAAATTCCCCCTTTTGCCCGCACGAGGTGACATCAAATCCCGGAGGTAAACGGAAATTTCCATCCGCAAGACGACAATTTTTCATAAAGATGATAACAGAATGCAAACACGTTCTTCCAACGTCAAAACTCTCACCAGTCGGAGTGTATTCGCTGTTCTCAAGCCATTTTGCGAAGTTTTGCATAATTTCGAAATAGTCAATTTCGCCCTTTGCCATGCTGTCAAGTGCCGCCAAGGACATACTCGTATCATCCGACCAAGCCCCTGCCGGAACAGGATA
>JAZQUX010000113.1:0-1932 GCA_045631585.1 Eubacteriales bacterium
TCGGTGGCATACGGCGGCATCAAGCACATGAATATCACAAGCAACTCTACGGTGGCCGTGATCGGTACGGGATGCATCGGTATGGCGGCCGTCGTGTTGGCGAAATGCCTGGGTGCCAAAACCGTTTGGATGATTGGTCGCAATGATCAAAAGCTGGCGGCGGCGCGTGATTTGGGCGCTGAGATCATCAACATCAAAGAGACGGATGCCGTTGCTGCGGTGATGGAGCAAACCATGGGCAAAGGTGCGGATTTTGTGCTCGAATGCTCGGGCGCACGCGAAACATTCAAGCAGGCCATTGATCTGGCAGCCTTCCGAGCAACCGTTGCGCTTATCGGTTTTTATGAGCATCGCGAAAACGACGTCAACGTCGATACGATGGTGGCCAAGGCGCTGACACTGATTGGCGTCATGGGGGAGATGGGCAATATGGCAGGCGCTCTTAAAATTTTGGAAGAGCATCAGCCGAATTTGCTTCCTATTATTACGCATGAGTTGAATTTTGACGATTGCATGGTCGGTTTTACCCGCAAGAATTATCCCAATGCGGTGAAGATCGCGGTCAAGATCGGAGGCGAGGATTGACATGAGTAACGTAGCTATTATCGGAAAACAACAGCCTCTTGTGATTCGCGAACGAATCAAGGCGTATCTGGAATCCGAAGGACATACGGCGGATATTTTATATATGCCCACCCGCAATGCCAGCGAGTGGATTGAGAAGCTCAGAGGATACAATGCCATCATTTCGGCAGGAGAAAAATTCCCCGGTGTTGTCTTCGAATCTCTCAAGGGGGATCTCAAACTGTTGTCTCGCTACGGCGTTGGCACAGATGAGATCGACAAGGTGACAGCGGCCAACTGCGGCGTGGCTGTTTGCAATGCGGCAGGATCGCTTTCGACTGCTGTGGCGGAGTGTGCGATGGGGATAATTCTGTCCCTTCTTCGCAGCATTCCCACCTCGGACACCGAGGTGAGAAACGGGGACTGGAGCCGCTTTTTTGAGAGCAAAACAGGCTCTCAGCTGGAGGGCAAGACGGTGGGTATCATTGGTTTTGGCGATATCTCCAAGGCGCTGGCAAAGATGCTTTCCGGCTTTGATTGCCGCGTGATCGCTTACGATATTTACTGGGACGAGGAGACTGCTACGCGTCTTGGCGTGACCTACGCCGATATTCCGACCATTCAAAAAGAAGCAGATATCATCAGCATTCACGTGCCGTCCACCCCTACGACGGACGGTATGATCAATAAAGAGTTTTTGGCCGGCATGAAAAAAACGGCGTTCCTCGTCAATACAGCCAGAGGTAGACTTGTCGTGGCAGAGGACTTGGCTTGGGCGCTCAACAACGGCATCATCGCCGGCGCGGGCATGGATGTCTTCTCGCCTGAGCCTCCACTGCCCGATAACCCTCTGTTGACCGCGAAAAACACGGTTCTTTTGCCTCATACCGGGGCTTGCACCATCGAGAGCCACGAAAAAGCGGGCATGATGGCGGCAAAGAACGTTGCAGATTTCTTCGCGGGACGAGTGGTGAAGACCATTCTCAATCCCGATTACAAAAATCACACGGAGGTGTAATGGCATGAATGATTGTTTGGAATTGCGGCAGGACGTGATCGATACCTGCCTGTGGCTCAAAGCCAACGGCTTTGTCTTTTCGACTTGGGGAAACATCAGCGTCCGTTTGGATGACGGAAACATCCTGATCACCCCCTCCAAGGTCGATTATGACACGATGACGCCGGAGGACTTGGTTGTCCTGGCACCCGACGGCACCCAGGTCTCGGGCCATCGACTGTCTACCAGCGAGCGTGAAATTCACCGCCGCGTGATGAACCGGCGCCCAGATGTCGGTGCCATTATTCATATGCACTCGCCTTACGGCATGGCGGCATCGGCCAGAAACGAAGTCGGAGGCCAAGCGGTCT
>JAZQUX010000114.1:0-3167 GCA_045631585.1 Eubacteriales bacterium
GCACAACCGGCTTGTCGATATGGTTTGAATTTTATGCTTGTAGGGACCGGCGTCCTCGACGGTCCAAGAAGCAACAAATTTTGCTTTTTACATGGCTACCGATAATAGCCGGATGCAATTTCAAAATTTTTTCGTTTTCGGACAGTCGAGGACGCCTGTCCCTACAATTTGTAAAGTTGATACTCCGTTTTATAAAATTGGAATATCATTTCCGTTGTGAAGCTTTTTATATTGTTCATTGGCGAACGTGAGAAATTCCATCCCACCGATTGCAATTTCGTCAATCATGACTCTTTGCCGCCCAAGACAAAGATAGTTTTCATGCGCTCGCATCTTGATGGCAATGATTTGATCGTAGGTAAATTTCCGTTTTTTACCAAAGAAGTTCTTGGAAAGGAATCCCTTTTCATCGTAAAAAATCCGACAGTTTAAAAAGGCAATGATCAATACGACGCTAAGAAGAACAAACGCATAAAAGATCATTGGAACCCAAATTGGTTCGTTGGAAAATGTCGTGATAACAGCAGGAATCAGAAAAATCGCACAACCGATCGTTCCCATAATCCATACAAGATTCGGTAACTCTACGATTCCGCCTTTCCCTTTTTTGGGATTGCGCAAATAATCGGTAATCCCTTTTGCTACAACAGAAGCGATGTGACTCATGGATTCAACCTCCTAAAATTCATTTTCAGCACTATAATTGAACATTTTTAATACGGCTATTGGCCCGTAGGGCGGGGGCTTGTGTCAAGAGTAACATTGTAAACAATTTGTGTAAGGACATGGTATACACATTTTGAATTACAGTAAATTGCTTTGGAAAGCCGAACGGAGCGTAGCGGAGAGAGGCTTTCCAAAGCGGCGCGCAACTCAAAGCCGCCAAATTTTACGATGCAAAAGCTTACCCGTATGTACATCAAACTCTGCGATGGCAAAATTTCTATAACAAGCAATGAACGTATCTCCGTTTGGATTAGGTCTGAACTCAATATGCTCGTTTGCCATAGTTTCACTCAAATAGATCTGCCAATTAGCAAATCTTGCATATCCCCAACTGTTCACCTTGATAACGTGATATTTGCCGCTATATTCGTATTTATCGACCATGTCACGGTATAATCTTTCACTCGGTATGTAGATATCCGACGGGCATTTCATTCCTAACGCCTCGTGAGGTCTTTCGTTATTGTAGCAAATACGCCAATCGTTAAAGATGCGTTCTGCATCGGCAATATCTTTGGGAGTATAGTGCTTTAACAGTTCTTGATTCATCGCCCTATGAAAGCGCTCGATCTTTCCTTGTGTCTGAGGGTGCTTGATACGTCCATGAATTGGTAACACGTCATGATCCATCAGCCATTTTTCAAATTGTGTATATCCTTGACGAAAACCGGCAAATTGTGCTCCGTTATCCGAAAGGATAGAATCGGGCATGCCGTATTCATAAAAAGCTTCTCTAAAGGTAGGCAATACAAGGTTAGACGTGCTTTCAGAAGGTTTTATACGAATAACAAATCTACTATGATCATCGAATATATCCAACGGAAAGCAATAGTTACCATCTTGCATTTTGAACTCACCCTTAAAGTCTGTTTGCCACATTTCGTTACATAGTTCTTTTTCAAAGCGAGTAAAGGCTTTATGCTTTAAGGATTCCTCTTTCGTGATACAACCATAGCGGTTCAAGATATTATTTACTGTCTTGATACAAGGCATTTCAACGCCCTTGTTTTCGAGCGACACTTTGATCTTCTTTGCGCCCCAACCGGGGTGAACGGTACGAGCTTCGATGATTTGTGCTTCAATTGCTGTCGGCGTTTTATTCGCAGTAACATTAGGGCGTTTGCTTCGATCAGACAAAGCCTCATTGTTCTCGTATCGTGCTAACCATTTGTATCCGGTAGCTCGGGTAATTCCAAATTCACGACATAGTGAACTAAAGTTAGAACAGCTTTCAGCTGCCTCTACAAATTCTTTTCTTAATTCTTCCACAGTTTTATCCTTCCAAGGCATCTTTGCTTCTCCTTTGGATCTTTTTGATGCCTTTATTATACCATAAAACTGTATACTATGTCCTTGCACTACCTGTATACTATGTTACTACACTATACACATTGGTCGCCCGCGGGCGTCGGGTGAACGCCCCTACAAACAAAATTAAACTTCCTTATGAGAAGTCCGCTTTCCCGCCGCGCTTTTTCTTCTATTTAAATATAATGGTATTTTCCTTTGAATTTCGCAAAGCAGAAGGTGGACACGCCGATCGCCAAGAATTCTGCCATCACCACCGACAGCCACACGCCGTCCAGGTCCAAGATCAAGGGCAGGAGAAGCACCGATCCCACTTGGAACAAAAAGAGGCGCAGGAAGGAAAGGGTCGCCGAAACCAATCCATCGTTGAGGGCAGTGAAGAATGCCGACGCAAAGATGTTCACTCCCATCGCCAGGAAGCTGATGGAATAAAAGCGCAAGCCTCGTATCGTCATTTCCAGAAGTCCCTCGTCATATCCTGCAAAGATCTTCGCCAACGGCTCTGCCAGAAGCACCGAGGACACCGTCATAGCCGTCGAACAGATCGCCAACAGCACCAGGCTCTTGCGGAACAAGCTTTTCAATTCTTCGTGGTTCGCCGCGCCAAAATGATAGCCCACGATGGGAGCCACGCCAATGGAATATCCAATAAAGATCGAAAGGAAGACAAATCCCACGTACAAGATCACGCCGTACGCCGCAATGCCGTCCTCGCCCGCATACTCCATGAGGCGGAAGTTGTAAAGCATATTCACCAGCGACAGAGAAAGATTGGTCATCATCTCCGAGGAGCCGTTGGTGCAAGCCTTCAAAAGGGCTCGTCCGTCAAAGGAGAAGCCCGTAAGCCGAAACAGACTCTTATTGGGGAACGCGAAATAGATCAGCGGAACCACGCCGCCAACCGTTTGGCTCAGCGCAGTTGCCGCCGCCGCGCCGACCAAGCCCCATTTCAAAATGCCCACGAACAGCGCGTCCAAAATCATGTTGGTAACACCCGCCGCAACCGTTACGGCAAGTCCCAGAGTGGGCTTTTCGGCGGCTATGAGAAAGCTTTGAAATTCATTTTGCAGCATAAAGGCAGTGGTTGCAATGAGAATGATCCGTCCGTAGATCACGCAATCCTCCAGCATCTG
>JAZQUX010000115.1:0-4718 GCA_045631585.1 Eubacteriales bacterium
GAAACCCCCACCGAAGTGCCTACCGACGGTGAAACCGAGGCCCCCACCGAAGTCCCCACCGAGCCCGATACGGATCCCGAGCCCGAGACCGAGCCGCCCATTGAGATCGAGGTTCCCGCCTACGAGGATATCGGACTCACGAGGCTCATGGCCGATACCGATCAGCGCAAGACCCTCCAATACACCTTCGCTGATCATTCTTATAGTGCCCTTCGCAGTGATTCCAACCTGGTCTTTACCTCTCAAACGGATTATACGGTGGACAAAAACGGTCTGACCATCACCGACGCAGGCTGGAACAGCGTCGGTTTCTCCCATACCCCGACCGAGGCCTACACCGCCAAGGCCACCCTCATCAACCGAAGCGGTGTCAGTAACGTCCGCTCCATTCTGTTCGGTTGCCGCGTTACCCGCTCCGATCATTTGTACATCGACAGCGGTCTGTGGTTCACCTTCTCGGGCAGCTCTGTCTACGCCCACGTCAAGAACGGCTTTACCACGCTTATCGGGGATAGCTTTTCCTTTGATGCCAAGAACGGTTTGGACGTTACCATTACCGACGATGGCACCACCATTCTCTGCCACGTAGGAGAGACGCTTGTCGCCAAGGCCGTGGTGGATGCGGAGTCTCTTGTCCTCTACAACGCGGAGGAGCAGGAGATCGCCCGCACGGAAGATCTGGAGCGCATTGCCCACGGTGTTACGCTTGGCTACGTCCGTATTATGTCTCACTTTGCCAATTCTTCCACTACTTCCATGAGTCTGGAGACCGGTACGGTCATTCCGTATGCTCCCGCCGATACCGTAACTGAGCTTCGTACAGGCTACGATTATCTGCTCTGCGACAAGACCATGATCCGCGCCGATTATCCCATCACCCTTCACGATGGCGTGACCTTGATGGATGCCACCGCCGCGGCCGCCCTCTTTGGCTTTGACTGTGCCCTGTCCGAGGATGGCTCCACCGTCACTCTGACCCGTGATAACGCCACCTTGACCTACACGGTAAGCACCGCCTCGGTAGATCTCAACGGTACTGTCCATAGCTGCCCGACAACCATATCGCGAGGTGGGGCTGTACTCATCGCCGCCGACTACCTGGCTCGCTGGATGGGCTATACCGTCACCGCCGCCGATTCCGCGGTCTACGTGACCGCCTCGGCCTCATCCCTTACGCAAGAAAGGAAGCAGGAAATGAACGACCGTTATCAGCTTTACAAGGACGTGATCTTCAACAACGACGACATTGAGATCGAGCAGACCGGTGTAGGCGAGTATGAGGCTACGCCTTACGAGGACCGTCTGGTGGGTATCGCCTACTCTACTTGGCTCTGTCCCAAGATCATCACATGGGGTAAGAACACCTGGGATACCCCCCTCTACGGCAATTATTTCTCGGATAACCGCGCTATGCTGGCCAGGCATGCCGAGCTTCTGCGTGACGCGGGCGTGGATTTCGTATTCGTGGATTGGACCAACAACACCACCTACGATCCCGCTACCATGAGAGAGCAACTTTCCGACTTCCGCATGATCGAGGAGGCTACCGATCTGCTCTTTGAGATCTGGTCGGAGATCGAAGGTGCGCCTAAGATCTGCATCTTCGCAGGACCCGGTCACTCGGGCATCGAGAACGTCAAGAACGGCAAACACCAAAAGAAGGTGGATCAGATCTATGCTTCGTATGTGGAGAAGTATCCCGAGCTGTACTTCCAATACGAGGGTAAGCCCCTGCTCATGTGCTACGGAGCTACCCCCAACCAGTACGGCACCCGTCCTACATGGAAGGATGACCGCTTCACCATTCGCTGGGTCACGGGCTACATCGCCCAGCAAAGCAATTTGTACAATACCCGTACCATGGCCACCCGCGGCTGGTGGAGCTGGGAGGAGAGAGGGCTTCAGGTCTACTCCACCTTGGACAATCGCGTGGAGTGCGTGACCTGCACCGCCGCCAGCCGTCAGCAGGGCTCCGAGGGGGACAGCGGCTACATTCCCGCCTTTGGGCGCGAGAACGGTCTGACCCTGAAAAAGCAGTTCCAGCGCGCCAACGATCTGGGTGCAGGGATGGTCATTCTCATCTCCTGGAATGAGTGGACCAAGGGCGAGCAGCCCTCCCCTGAGGTATCCAAGGATCTGGAGCCCTCGGTGATCCACGGTACATTCTACTATGATTTACTGTGTGAGCAGATCAAGAAGTTCAAGGGCAAGGTCAACCTGGAGGAAAGCGCGGATTAACCGTGAGAGATCCTCGTACCAATCGTTATGAAGCTGTAATAATGGTTTCTTTCTATGGTTGCCGCTTTTATCACTAAGAAAAAGCATTTATCTCTCCTTTCAACGGGAGCCGCTCCCCTGCCCGCAAGGGTGGGGGAGTTTGCCGTAATGTTGAAAATAAGAGAAATTAACATAAAAGTTATCTCCCGATTTTTGCCTTTCGTTGTGTCTAGTGTAGCATAGCTCTCGCAGATGTCAACGTGAAAAATTATCGCTGAAAAATGAAATAATAGCAAGAAAGCCAGGTAGCGATACCTGGTTTTTCTATATCCATAAACAATATTTTTTCGCAAACTGAAAACCGTCGATACCTCCCGTTGACATCTGCACACCTCACTCGGAATAATCGCGATTTTCTCCCGACCTATGCTCCCCCGACCCTGCCGAAATGGCGATCGAACAGCGATGCTGATCAGAAAATCGGGAGGTATAGAAAATGAAAACAGTTAAGCAAGAAAGAATCACAAACGAAAACGTACTAGAATGATTGAATATAAAAAATTGATGTACCAGATTGCCTTTGGCAAATAGAAAATACTAAAAGCAGATAGGCGCGCAACTCATTGAACTGAACCCGTAAAAACGGACATTGAAATAAAAAGCCTCTTGTGGTAGAATAGAAGTATCTACCACAGGAGGTTTTTTGCATGGGAAGCAGAAAAGGACAAAAACATTACACAGAAGAGATCAAACAAATAGTCGTAGCAAAACAACGAGAAGGAGAGTCTATCCATTCGTTGAGCCGGAAATACGGCATCAGCAGATACTCAATCCAGTCGTGGTGTGGACTTCGTCCTGAGGTAAACAGGCGGCAAATAACACCGTTGAAACGCGGACGTCCATCATCAAAGGGAGCCTCGGAAAACCTGGAAAACAAGGTAAAACGACTTGAAATGGAAAACGAGCTGTTACGAAATTTTCTTCAAGAATTGGAAAGGAAGTGAAAGCGAGCGTAAAATATAAGATCATTCATCGGTTTAAAGATAAGTACCGCGTGCAAGACATGTGCTACTTCTTTGGTGTGTCTCGGAGCGGCTATTATGCTTGGACAAAGAAAATCGACAAAGAGGATCCGGACAAGCACGTAGGGGAGCTCATACAACAATGCCAGCAAAAGACTCGTCAGACATACGGTTATCGCCGTGTTCAGATATGGCTGTTGCGTGAGTTCGGTTTGATTATAAACCACAAGGCCGTTTTGCGCGTTATGAACAAGTACAATTTGCTCTCCAAATCTCGTAGAAGACGCAAGTGGACACAGAATTGCGAGAGTGTACACAAGTACGCCAATCTTTTGGAACGCAACTTTCATGCCGAGCGTCCGAACTTGAAATGGTGTACCGATATTTCCTACATACCGACGAAAGAAGGGTTCGTATATCTATCCGTGATCAAGGATCTATACGACAATTTTGTCGTTGCGTACAAGGTTGGCAATACAAACGATAACAACCTGGTGTACGAAACTCTCAAGAAGGCAAAAAGAGAGGTCACCGCAGAGCTGCAACTCCACAGTGACCAGGGCTTTCAATACACTTCGCACGGGTATTTTAAGCTAACACAATCTTACCACATTATGCCGTCCATGTCAAGCCCCGGAACACCACTTGACAATGCTTGTGCCGAAAATTTCTTTAGCACACTCAAATCCGAGTGGCTACACCACTACAAACCCGCGACCAAGGAGGAGGCCCGCCTCCTCCTTGATGAATACGTTCACTTTTACAATTATGAACGTATCCAACTCAAAACAAAACTGACACCGTATGAAAAACGATGTCAGTTTCATGAAAACATGAGATTTTAAGCGTTATTTCAAGCTATTCTACGAAATGCTTTTCTTTTTCGTGTCTTTTGACTTGGGTTCACTCCATTACGCGAATGGCTTTTTTCTTGTCTTGTCCTTTCAAAATCGATCCGCAGAGCAAGTTTTTTTGAAATCGATCCGCGGTTTTCGGTCAGCGGGTAGACTTATCCCTTGGCGATGATGGGAGATGCACTTGACCGCTATCTTCCGGGATGCTACTCCATGCGCGCAAACGGATCTATGTAAATCTCTTGACTTACCACTCTATTTTTATAGGTTCTAAATCGAAATAATCGGCATATGAATTTTTTCGCGGAATAATGCGTACAGAAGATTTTCCGATGGTTATTGTTCCTATTTGGCAGATAAATTCATCTCGCCCATAGGAGCGCAGTTCTTGCTCTGCACGTAATGCTCCATTTTTATCTGTTACTCGAATCAAGGGAATAAATGATACTTCATCGGTAATACGAGTAAATATTTCCACAATGTAATTATGATTATCTTTTTTCTTGTATGGTAGCAATAATCTATCTCCATTTTGAATAACCTCATTATAAGTGGATTCAAAGAGTTTCACTTGATCTGCCGATGCTTTTAGAATCGAGGCTTTTTTTGCGGACTCCAAAATGAA
>JAZQUX010000116.1:0-36804 GCA_045631585.1 Eubacteriales bacterium
ATTTTGGTGGTAAAAGCAGGAGGGGAGAGGAACGTGTCCGCGGCTCATTTTTTTCGCCTCTTTACAAATTTATTCGCAAAACGGTTGCTTTTTGCCGTTTAGCGTGATATAATAATATCACCAACAAGACCAAATGTCAATAGGTTAATAAAATATTTTTTAGGTGAAAAAAAATGAACGCAGTAATATATGCGCGGTTCTCGTCCTACAACCAAACAGAACGGTCAATAGAAGGCCAGCTTGAAGATTGTATGTCCTACGCCGAGCGCAACGGATACAATGTCATAAAGTCCTACATCGACCGCGCCAAGAGCGGCACCGATGCGGAGAAACGCACGGGTTTTCAAAAAATGATCTCCGACAGCGCATCGGGGCAGTTCGACACGGTACTTGTATGGAAGCTCGACCGATTCGCGCGAAACCGATACGACAGCGCAAACTACAAATACAAATTAAAAAAGAACGGTGTCAGGCTGGTATCTGTCAACGAGCCTGTTTCAGACGATCCGACCGGCATCATGCTCGAATCCATCCTTGAAGGCGCGGCAGAGTATTATTCCGCGAACCTGTCCCAAAACGTCAAGCGCGGTATCCGCATATCGCTGGAACACGGCAACTATATCGGCGGTATCACGCCATTCGGGTATCGGATCGATAACAAAAAAGTTATCGTCAACGATGCCGAAGCTGACGCCGTGCGCTATATCTTTGAGCAGTACAACACCGGAGCATCGTGCAAGCAGATTGCCGCCGACCTCAACGCCAAAGGCTTGAAACCGCGCATGTCTGACCGATTCAAGGAAACATCGTTTACGGTCATCCTCAAAAATCGCAAGTACATCGGTGAGTATAGCGCGGATGGCGTGGACTATCCCGACATCTATCCTCAGATCGTAGATACAGCCCTGTTTGAAGCCGTCCAGCGTAAGATCAACGCCAACAAACGTGCACCCGGAGCAGGGAAGGCAAAGGTCGATTACCTGCTGCAAGGCAAGGCATACTGCGGACACTGCGGCGCGCCGCTGGTCGGCGAGAGCGGCAAGAGCAAGACAGGCGCGATACATAATTACTACGCTTGCGCCGTCAAAAAGAAGCACCACAAGTGCAAAAAGAAAAACGAGCGCAAACAGCCGCTGGAGTATTACATCGTCGAGCGTACCGTCAATTACATCCTGACACCGGAGCGCATCGATTTCGTTGCTGACGCGCTGGTCAAGAAGTATGAGTCCGATTTTAACGCATCTGGCGCGGCGAACCTTGAAAAGACCATCAACCGCCTTGATCGTGAGATATCGGACGCCGTCGATAATCTGCTTGCCTTTACCGGCAACAAGCCCGTGCAGGACAAAATCGCCGAAAAGATAGAAATCCTGTCCGCCCAAAAACAGGACGCGGAATCAGACCTTGCAACAATGCGGATCGCCATGAAACACGCGCTGAAGAAAGAAGACTATGTGAAATGGCTGTCATCATTCCGTGGCGGCGATCCGCTCGACGAAAAATATCAAAAGCGAATAATCGATACCTTTATCAATGCGGTTTATGTCTTTGACGACAAATTGGTGACCTACTACAATGTCAAGGATGATGAGCAGGTCGGGTATGAAGAAATGCTTGACGATCTGACCGAGGAGGAAAAAAGTTCGGATTTGATTGATTCTGCCCCGCCAAACCTCGTAAAAATCGAACGCCTGATAATCAAAACGGTAAGGATTTTTGGAGCCATATTCAAAAAGAGCGATGGTTAAAACCACCGCTCTTTTTCTTTATTTTTCATCGATTCTGCGGAACTTTTCCATCAGCTTTTCGCGCCGCTTGGTAAATGACCGACACATGACATCTGACAGACCGCCTTCACCGAATTTCTTTTTAGCGGCATCGCACCAGCGTGCAAGCTCGTTCATGCGCGTCTGTGCATCCTGCTTGTGCATCTGCATGGTTTCCATGTCGTTTTCGTCGCGCGCGTCAATAGCGTAGTCAATATGCGATTCAGCGTCCTTGAACTCATCCTCGATGGTGTCCAGCATTTCCTCGATGACTTTGCTGTTGTGCATCATATCTTACACCTCCTTGATGTACTGATACAGACGGTTGATGTCATTTTCTCCGAGCGAGATCACACCGAGCGGCGACATGTCGATCTTGATGCTGCCTACGCGCCGAGCCTGCGCCGCAAACTCATCTCGCAGAGCATCAATGTCGATGCCGTCGTTGGGATCGATCACGCCGAGCATGGCCACGATCGGATTTTGTGCGAGATTTGCAATCAGCTTGTCAGACTTGGACAGCGCCATACCGACCGCCGCGCCAAACACGACACCTTGCCATCCGGGGATCTTTGGCAAAAGCTCGTTCTCCACATATGCGCGGATCCCTCTCTGCACCTGTGCTGCGGATACCATGACATCAACCTCCTGTAATCAAATATCAGCCGTTGCAACCACAGCCACAGCCGCAGTTGGTAACGGGATTGTAAAGCGTCTGCGCGGTCGTGGTCGTTCCGACGGTTACATCAGCGACCATCTTGGGATAAAACGTCGCATTTGCATATGTGACGATCGCATTGTCGCCACAGCAACGCGCCGCACGCTCTGCCGCGATCTTACCCTCAAGATCACCCTTGACGCACATCAGATCATCGTGGACGCGCTCAAAGCTGTCAGCCGTACGCTGGTTGATAACCGCCTGCTCACCAAATCTGCGCTCAAATTCCATGAATCTTCCATCCATGTATTTCTGCTGTTCAAGATCCTTCTGATCTCCAAAAATGTTTGCTTTCAGCAACGCGATTTCTGCGTCTTTAGCCGCATTTTCTTTTTCCAGCGCAAATTCAGAGCGAGAGATCGGGGGTTCGACGAAACACGTCCCATGGTTGTTCAACAGCGCCGCCAGTGCAAGTGCTTCCATACCGGTACCGCCGGTGTTTCCGCCGTTTCCAAGGATACCTCCGAGCAGCCCCTGCAGACCGCCACCGTTGCCGGAAAGCGCACGCAGAAGTTCGATGCCTACCGCCGTGGAACCAAGCGCAATACCTGCATTTCCCTTTGCGTTTGCAGTTTCAATTGTTGCCATTAAATTTTCACCTCATTTTTGATAAAATCAGTCGGTGTGCACCCCGATCTGTTGATATCATTGTATCATAATAAGGCTATTTTTTACATCCACAGAAGCGGTCATTTTTTGGTCATTTTTGAGCAAAAAACATAGAATTTCAAAAGAAATTTCGCAAAACCCCTTGACATACCACAATGATTGTGGTATAATATATACAACAAAGGAAAACAACAAAAACAAAGGAGATCACATCATGACAAAGCAGGACGCAATTAGAGAGATCATCACCCGCGGCAACCATGCCTTCGAAGATAGTGACCTTGTGCCCGAGGTCGGCGAGATTTACATGCTCGAAGAGACTGCCAACACCCCCGTCAGAGTGGTCACGAGTGTTAAGGGTCACATCACTAAAAGCACATACGATTTCTTCCTCAAAGCAACCACCGGCACCGTCTATCTGTTTAAGGTCACGAAAGCAAATCAGCACAAGTACATGGACTGGGACTACAACACCGTCCGCATCCACACGCACTCCATTGACGGCGAGCTCCGCTGCATGGCTGACTAACACATCGAGCGCGGCGGTTAACCGCGCAGAAAGGAATAAAAATCATGAAATTTGGTCTTTTTACTCTGCAAAGCACCGATCACCTTGTCCGCTGCATCGACGGCAAGCTGTCCCTGATCGACACCCCGGCATATGTCGAAGGCTCCGCAAAGAGATTCGATTCGTACGTTGACGCCCCCGAAATCCCGGCAAAGGAATCCGAGCTTGAAATCAAGCTGCGGAACCAAGGTACGCTGCTGACATCCAGCCGCTCCGTTGCCGCAGTCCTCTACGGTGTACCGGACGACGTTGAGCTGTACACCGCCGAGGACGGAATGTGCAAGCTGTAAACCCATTGACAATTTAATAAAACTGTGCTATAATAACACTGTCAGCCGGAAACGGCTGTGGATTGAAATTATTATTTGAACATATACGGAGACGTATGGCAGATAGCACAGTGATCTATGATTGCTGTGCTTTTTGCTTTTGATTGGAGGTAAAAAATCATGAGAATCATCAAAATATACACCGTGAACGTTTGGAGCGCGAATCATTATCGAGACACCAACTACGAAAATTTCTACAGCCGCGCCGACGCTTACCGATATCTGTGCGACTTCGCGCAGGGCTGGAAAGAGTATTCCGATCATGGCTACGACAGCCCTGAAATCATGGATGTCGGCTGGATTTATTGCAGCCTCGTACCGATCAATGATGGCGTGACACTCCCGGAAGATCCGTCAGAGCTGTTTTCCGATGACAACTTTAATTTGGACGACGGCAGCTTTGTATACCTTGATCTGCCACCGTACACCGACTTCTGCGTCGAGCATGAGATGCCATACGGCGGAGACAGTTGGACGCTGTATGCAGACGGTCACATCGAGCAGATGTACCACGACGGCAGACAATCCAAAACCATGGAAAAATACATCAACGACTGGAAATCGCGTGGATGGGACGGTAAAGTCGAGGAGGTGATCCTGTGACCACCATGACTTTCCGCGAGCTTCTCTCCGCCTCCGGCATGACCATCCGCCAGTTTGCCGCCTATTTCGACATCCCCGTCCGCACCGTCGAAAGTTGGAGCAGCCAAAATCCAAACGTCAAAGGCAAGTGCGCACCGTACCTCATTGATCTGCTGCACTTCAAGCTCGTCCATGACGGAATTTTGAAATAAAAAAACGCACGGCATCAAAACCGTGCGTCTTTTTATGCATTTTTTAACTTGCCGGCAACTTGCAGACTATGTGTAGTCCACCATATCCGCAAGCAGCTTGGGATCGAGCTTTGCCCACGCATATTGCAGTCTGCGCAATCCCTCTCCCCTGTGCCTCGACACAAACTTCGGCGACCGCTCAAGCTCCTCTGCAAGCTCCTCATTGGTTTTGCCGTCGACGATGCACCCGATCACACAGCGCATCTCATCGCGCGACAGAGATACATAAGACAGCGCAAGCACTCTCAGCGGTGCATACGGTGTCCTCAAAGCCCGAACAACGATTTCCTTATCAAGGGGGATCATGTTTCCGTTCCTTTCTTTTCGCCGTGATCGCAAGGATCGCTGCCGCCGATAAAATAGCAATCGCGGCAGACTGGATGCGCACGGCACCTCGCAGTCGTTTGATATCACGTGCGGCAATGATCACCGCGCGTGCGTATTTGTCATCGTTCGTCATGGCTTCAACCTCCGTGTTACCGATTCCTGCGCTCGTTTGCGTGACGTTTCACATCCATCATCCTTCTTTCAGCGCGGCAATGAGCCGCTTTCCGATCTCATCTGCCGCATCATCGACCGCTTTGTCATAGATGCGCTTCGCAAAAACACACATCTGCTCGACCGTCACCGTGCCATGCAGACCGAGATCCCCGTTGCTGTCGCCGACGATGATCTTGTTGTCCTTCGCCCACTTGACAGCCTCTTTCGCCCACTCAGACGGCGTGTTGTCCCGTTTCGCAGTCTCAACCGTTTCGGATTTCGGCGGTTCTTCGACCTTAATGTCGCAAATCATGTAGTTTGCGTCGGGCTTTCCTGTGATACCGTCAACCGCTTCCGTACCCCACTGCCATACGCGCAGATTCGGGTATTTGTCGGCGGTCGGTACATTTGCTTTGTTGCGCCACAGAGCCAGCCACAAGTCCCAATGCGATATATTGCCGAGCTTGTTTGTCAGCCAGTCGAGATTGGTGTATACCATCGGTTTGTATCCCTCTGCATCAACGCGCGAGCAGAAGGTGTTGACGATCTGCGCCATGAGCGTTTTGTCCTTTGGCGATCTGCTGTCCTCGACATCAACCGCCGCCCACAGATCAATGATGGAGCGATACGGCGCGATGACGGACAGGAAGTATTCCGCTTCCTGCATCGCTTCGCTCACGTTCCACGCTGTCAGATAGTGGTACACGCCGATGCGGATGCCCCAGCGATTCGCGTTTACAATGTTCTGCGCAAATTTGCTGTCCTCAAAGTTCCGCAGGGAGGCGTTTGATACAGACCGCCCCTGTGTTGCCTTGATAAAAGCAAAGTCGATACCGTCCGCCTTGACCTGTGCCCAGTTGATATCACCCTGATAGGTCGATACGTCAATACCGCGCTTCATACCAGCAGTTCCTCCGCTTTTTCGTGCGGGATGCACTGATTCTCAAATTTCTTGTATGCATCGAGATAAAATTCCTGCTTATCACCGTTATAGGTGATTTCGTAGTACATACCATCGTGGAGAGAAGTGGAGACAAGAGCCTTATGATTCTGCAAAGTCTTGCACATCCATACGATATACACGTCGTATGCCGGAATTGGTCTGTCCGTTTTATCGGTATGCTCTCTGACATATTCCTTTACAAGTTCTTTGCATAGCGTTGCAAACATTTCATTTCCCATCATTCTGCTCTACCTCCACTCTCTTCGTTTTCGTCATCTTCTATTTCGCCCGGAACCTTCGCTTCGTCCGCACGGCTTTGCAGCACCTCAATCGCGCGGATGATGATTTTCGGCAGCGGGATGCCCATCAGACCCGCGTTCTCGACGATTGAGAAAAGTTCGTTTACCATAAAACCGATCACGACGGTATCGCGGATGCAGTGCATTGCAATCTCAATTCCCGCCGTCTCCATCAGCGCAAGATCAAGCCTGTGCGCGATCAAAACAAACAGCAGGGTAAAGCACTTTTTCACAAGACCCTTCCATCCCGCGCGGCTCTCGAACGCTCCCGACGCGGATTTGTTTGACTTGTGAAATACACACGCAACGACGATGCCGGAAATATAGTCGATTGCCATGAATATCACGAGCGTCGTCATACCGGCAGACCAGCCGCCTAAGATTGTGGACACCATGCCGCCAATTAAGGCGGCGAAGGTGCTGATGTAGTTTTTGATCATTTTTCTGCTCCTTTTGTTTTCTTTCGGGTTCTATTGCTTACTCATTCATGGTTTCATTGTGTGCCTGTCTCACCGCGAAATCCACGCCGTCGCCTTGCTCTGCAACCGCGAACGTCGCGCCGTCCGCCGCATAATTCTGCGAAAATACCATGTCGGTTTTGGCGTAAATTTCGTTCTTGCTACCCTTGAACGTATTGAGCCATACGCGGCTGTTCTGTACCTCGTCTCCGATGTAAAGCCGTGTTTCATCAAATTCGTTGTTGTGGATGACAAGCCCGTCCGCACCTGTCGCCATGACCGTACCGCCGCCGCTGAATTTGCAGTTTCGGAGTATATGCCCTTTGTTGTGGTTTCTGCCGTCTTCCCAGTCGATATGCGACGCTGGATCACGGAAACCGTTATTATGGAATATACAGTCAGAAATCAGCCAGTTTTCCCCGGCGTTCGGCTGAATCGCTGTTGCGTTGCTATCTTCCATACGGCAGTTTTTTATGTAACAGTTCACGGGCGTACCATAAGAATAGATGTGCGCAATTCCGTTGAAATCTGGATCGGCGGATGTCGGTGCAGTGCCTTGATGGAATTTGATTCTCGCGTATACGGCGTTTGTCGGTTTCTTGTACTGATAATACTGTATACAATTTTCAAGGCATGACAGAAAATTCTTTTGTGCATTATAGAAATAGATACTGTACACACGGGCAGAAAGGTAAAGATAACCCTGAAATCCCTGCATGTTACCAAACCCGAAACGGTCACCGATTTTTGAAATATCCATGTATCCGTTATTTCGGAACGCATAGGACTCCGCTTGATCCTGTCCGTTCTTGTCAATGCCGCCGACCTCAACCGCTGACAGCTTGAACGGTACACGTTGCATATTATTCCATGCCGCCCCGATGTTGAATCCGGGCGATTTGCTTATTGTGCAATTGTACAGCCCGGAACGGTAGTTATAACCACCGAAAAACACAGATTGACAGCCATACGCCCCGGTGTAATCTATCATGTCACCCTCGGCATAAATCACCGCGTTTTCAATGCGGCTGTATTCCGTATCGGTAAACAGGAACATCTGATACCCTGTTTGCGTCAATGCAGATTCGACGATCTGGATGACAGAACCGGAAAAATCAAGAATCATATGCGACGGCATTGTAAACGTCCCGTATGCCGGGGAAACTTCATAAATGCCCTCCGGGAAGATGATTTTTTTCTTTCCGCTTCCGACCGCCGCCGCGATAATGTCAATAATCGCAAGTGTCGTCGATTCTACGTCTGTCCAGTCGTAATCATCCGCATTCACGGTCATGATATCGTCATCGGAATATGCAAGCGCGATTTCTTCCACGACAGACACGACAAACGATTTTCTGACCGTTCCTGTGATATCTGCCGCCGTGATGGTCGCCGTTCCCGGTGATATGCCGATCAGAACGCCGTTTTTCACGCGGCATACAGATGGATTATCACTTGTAAACGATACAATGTTATCGTCATAATACGAATACGCCCACGGATGATCGTCTGTCATTTCTGACAAGATATAGGCTTGCGCTGAAAATTCTTCTCCGACTTCTATCACGTCCGGTGCTCTTGCGAGTGTGATATCTGCCGCCGTTCGTGCGGATGTCAACCCGTAATCAATCGGCGATACTGTAATATCATGTGATGCAGTCACCGTCTTTCCCTGCGCCTTTGCCGACACTTCAACCGTTGTTGTTCCGTCTGAAATCGCCGTGATGGTTTCGCCGTCTGCTGTCACAATGCCGTCATTCGCGGATGCGATCTGCACGTTATGCACTTCGACGACCCCCGGCTGTACTGTTTTAACAAGGGCGGCTTCGTCGCCTACTTCCATCCTCGAAACCGCCCCAATTAAAAAGCCGTTAATATCATCTTTGACTTTTCGGCTTTCATGTTTTTCCGGATTTCGTCTTCTGTCAGAACACGGTTATAGATTCGCTGTGAGGACGTATACGAGCTTTCGCTGCCGACGTAACTGTTTCGCAACGAAAAATCGGCAAACATGGTCGCATAATCCCACGATGCGAAATTATCAATAACGATTTCGTTATCAAATTTATAGCCGTTTATCCATGTTGCGATAGTGCCGTCAGGTGAAAACGTCTTAACGATGTGCATAAATACATCAGATTCGGGTACGTCATACCGGTTTGCGACTGCGACAATGGTTAATGTGTTTCCGTTTATGGTGATATTCCCATCGCTTGTCAATCTGCTGTGATCCGTTGTTCCGTTTTCCAAGATCCGCGTAGGATTGGTATTGTTAGCTGTAAAGACCATTCCTTCCGTAACAAAACCGCCGTCACTTCCCGTGCTAATCATATCGCGGTAATTCGGCAGGAAGAAACAAGTCGGAATCTGCGTACCGAACGCTTCGATGGTGAAACCGTTTCCGTTTTTCATCTTTTCGACAAACGCGGTGTGCGCATCGTCCTTTGCAACCGTCAGATATTTGTACGCCTTTTTACCGTAGATACCGTTATCGACCTTGTTGAAGTGTGAGAAGTTACTAAACGTCAGACCGCTTGCACTGTCCGTGATTGTATCGCTTGTGTCGTCGGTATGGTTTCGATAATCGACGTAAAGCGTAAGACCGTCTGTAATTACTTCCGGCTTATCATTATCCGAAATCGTAATCATAACAACTTTCGCTTCCACCTTTTTGCTTGTCAGCGAAACCGATACAGAATCATCGTATTCATCCGTATCTTCCAGTGCCGTAACAGTCACGGTCTGCTCGGTGTTATAATTGTTCGTCGTAAACGTCAGCGTTGCAGGCTGCACGCTGACTTTGGTGTTATCGGATACCGCAAGATATACCGTCTGTGTCCCGCTCGGTGCGGTAGCCAACTTTACAGTAAATACTCCGCTCCCACCCTCTGTGATACTCACATCGACAGTAGACACCAGCATTTCTCCGTATGTTGCGCTGCTTAAATCAGACAAATCGAGCGTGAATAGCACTTTGCCGTTTGCGTTTTTGAAATTCACGATACCATCCTCGTCGATTTCTGCCTTATCAGCAATCGCTTCAGAAAGCTGCGGAACCTGCATCGCGTAATCAATAGCCTTTTGCACCTGTACGCCGTTTTGTTTCAACTTAAAATTGTTCATTGTTTCACTCCTTTCTAACTGTTAAGTTCCTGCCGCCATCGATACGCAAATATATTTACCGTCAGATGTCATCAGCAAATCCTCGTCCGACGTGGCAAGCAACACTTCGACGATATTTCCTGCCGCCATCGACAGTATCATTTCTATTGCATTAGCTGCACGATAATCAATCCAATCATCGATCGTCGGTGCTTCCGGCAGATTCAATTCGCTGTTGATATAACCCCTGATGTGCCGGACATTGTTCAGATATCGCTCGACTTCATCTTGTGTTGCGATGTCGTTATATGTCCAGTTTGTTTTGGTTTCCAATTGCATCCCGTAAGCGTTTGAGATTTCCTCGACTGCCGCTTCTACCCGATTCCAGTCGTGCGCCATGGTATACGCGCCGCGCAAGCCCCCGAAGTATTCCGCGCGTTCTGCATCGGTCAGCGTTTCGCCAGCGTGCATTTTGTCAAGCAAATATTGCGCCCGCTCACAGTCTGCGTAAGTTCGATCTGTGATCAAATCCACGCACCGTCACCTCCTGTATCATTTTTGAGCCGATCAACGAGTATCGGATTTGTGTCACCGTTCCAGCAAACCGCACGCCGTCGCTGATCTCCATTTCGATGTTTTCGCCGAGCCGCACATCTCCCACGATGCCCGCAACAATCGTCTGATCGCGCAGGTACCATGACAGACACCGCTCCGCGATCGTTTTTGCATTTGCAGACGACATCATCGTATTGTCATATACGATCGTACCGCCTCTCATCATAGGCACGGTCACAATGACCGCCGATTCCTTGACGATGTACGGATACAGCTCGACCGCCCATTGATCGGTGTTGGTCATCTGACCGCTTGCGTTGGTGGTATTGTAAAGCTGTGTTCCGTCCCACAGAACACGGTTCGCGGAGCTTCCCGGCATCAGCGCGCGCGATGCTTCCGCGTACCTGTCGCGCCACATGACCGACGGCTTTTCGGGGATGATGATGATCGGCTTGTATCCTTTGCCGTACTCTTCCCACGTATACACGACCGACGTATGCTCACTCGTCTGCGCATCGTATTGGTCGATATACTGCCGCGTCTTCATTTCGATGCTTGCAATGCGCGTCTCATCCGTCACCGTCTCGCCGATCAGCACATCCTCGATCCTATGATCCGCGCTCTGATCGTTGATGTCAATGCTGCAGATCCTCGGCACCGGAGATCGGCTCTCGTCGATGTACAGACCCGACGCAAACAACACCGACCGCATTGCAGACCGGCAGTCTGTCATCGGTATGTGTCCGCTGATCTTTGTCACAGGAGCGCCGGCGACATCGACCTTGTACGGCAAGCCCGCCGCACGGAAGATCTCACACGCAAGATCAACAGCGTCCCTCTCCCGGTATACATCACCGGCAAAGGTGCTCTTGTCAAGCTCGCCGCACCAGCTGTGCGATGTGATGCTGTACGTCTTTTCGCCGCTTTTTCTCGCGCCGTCAATGACATACACGCCCCGCAGCTTGCCGTCTCGGTAGACCTCCATCCTTTGCAGCTTTGCCTGATTGTACTCAAAACCGTTTTCCTCGATCATCGTGACATCGCAAGTGGATATCGGCAGCGCTTCCGATATCGGATCGCACTGCTCGATGATGTCGCACGATACGATCTCCTCCTCAGTATACATCTGCATTTTGCCAAGATAGATCGTCGTCAGCTTATGCCTGATATACGGTGCATTGGTATCGTACAGGATCAGCCCGATAATACCGACGTTTTCCGCGCTGCACTCGACATAGCAGACGGGATCCGTGACATATGTCACCGCAACGCCGCCGATGTATTCCTCAGATTTTGCTGTTTTGTTGTCGCCGTACGTGATCTCCTCGTTTACGCTGATGATGACCTCGTCCGTATTTTCGACAGCTCCCTCCGATACGCAGATCTCAAAAAAATCAGACTGCACTATAGCGCCGATCTTGATCTCTGCGTTTCCGTCTGCATCGATGGTCATTTTTCCGTAGCCGTCAAACTCACTCGCGCTTTCTATCAAATTGGAAGCCGTTGCAAATCCGTGCCATTTAGGCACCATACGATTCCCTGACAGTCCTTTTCCGTACAGGTTGACGCCGCTGATCGTCTTGTCTGCTTTGTTCCAGTCGATACCGCGCGTCCTGATCGTGACATCGTTTTCCCCTGTGATGTATCCTGTTGTCATCGTCCCGGCGTGATCGATGCGGTCGCCTGTTGCCGCATCAAACGCGGTTCCCGGCAAAAATCCCGTGTCGCTGACGCGCGTCACAAGGTCATCCTTAAACGATTGCGATTTGTACGCATTCACGAAATTCGGCAGTGTTTTTGAGATCAGCACAACATCCATCTTTTTCGGATGCGTACCACCCGCGGCATCAAAGATCACCGTCAGCCCGTTGACATCCTGCAGCTCAACACCGACATTTTTCTTTGACTGGAGCGTTCCGTTTGCATCGGACACGGTGCTCGACACAAAAAGGTAGGGAAGAGGAGACCGGAAGATCTCCTGACTGCCGTACAGCTTCGTGTGGTTTAACTCTCCCCCGAATGCAACCTCATCAACGATCGCGCGGTTGTACTCCTCAGAAAAATAGTTTCCGTCCTCTGTATAAAAGATCTTTGTGCTGCTCACAGCGCCCTCCTTTGCGGCCGTGTCGAGATGACCGTAAATGTCAGATCTCCCCAACTTGACACACCGCCGCGCTTGGTGTACATTGTGTCACCGCCCGCTTCAATATGCCCGCGGAATTTCAGCATCTCTTGCCCATACGGGAACTCAAAATCATGCCACTCCTCCGGAGCCGAGATGACCTCAAACAGCCTGTCGTACTCCTCCGCACTTGTGCCGCTTGTGTCGATCGTGATCGTATACCCGTAATAGGTACCGACCACATTGTACACGCGCTTACCGTTGATCGTCTGATCCTGCCGCGAGGAATACACCTCAAAGCTGCGCTGGATCCCGCCGATCGGGACGATCACGTTGTACGGCCGTCCGTCAATCTTAAATAAACTCATACTCTGACCACCCTCACGTCTCGTCTCGCATTTTCACGGTCGGATGCATCGACAACAACGCGGCCGAACTCTCGCTCATTGATCTGCAGTACGATCTCCTGCTTGCCCGACACACCTCTCGCGGCACCTCCATAGGATCCGCCGGATCCGCCAAGCGTTCCCGACGATCTCAACTTTGCATCAAGGCTCGTTTCAAACTGTGTCGGCACGGCATCCCGCATCTGACGCGATACCATGTCCATCTCCTTCTCAAATCCGACACCGAGACCTTCCGCGAGATATCCGCCGATCCCCGCAAACACCGTCGACGGGGAATGGATGCCGAAAAACTCCTTGATGTCGCCGACGATGTCGGATGCCCATCCTTTGAGCTTTTCCCAAAGCCACGCGCCGCCCGACTTGATGCCCTCCCAAACGCCTTTGAGCATTTGCAGACCCGCGTCCTTGATCGCCGGCCAGTTGTCCATCAGCGCCTTGACAAGCGTCTGTACCAGTTCGACCGCGATCTCACCGAGCGACGTGATCAGCATCGGCAGAGCCTCAACCAGCACTGTACCCAACAGCGGCAGTACCTCTTGTATGACATCAAGGATCATCGGCAGCATGTCCTTGACCTTGCCGACGATGTCCGAGATGCCCGCTTTGATCTGATCGGTTGCGCCTTCCTGTCCTGTCGCAAGTCCGACAAATCCGTCCGCGATCATCGTGAAACCGGGAAGCAGTTCCGCTGTAATATTCTGAAACAGTGCAGTGCCGACACGTTTCATCTTGTCCATGCTGTCCGTGTACTTGACAGCCGCATCAACGGCATCGTCCGACATCACAAGACCAAGATCGTGTGCTTCCTGCTTCAGTTTGTCCGTTGCTTCCGCCGTTGAGTTAAGCAGCGGCATCAGCTCCGCACCCGAACCGCCAAGCAGTTCCTGTGCGATCTGTGCCTTTCGTGTCTCATCGGTCATGCCCTGCAGTCCTTGCACGACCATTTCAAACGCTTCCTCGGGAGTTGCGGATTTCACAGCGTCCATCGAGATCCCAAGCTCTCCAAACATGCCCGAGACCTCTTCGCTGCCCTCTCCCGCCGCTTTCATTTTGTCGACAAGCGCTTCCATTCCGGATCCGAGCTGTGCGATATCAGCGCCGTTTTGCGACAGGACATAAGACCATTCCTGGTATGCCTCGCGCGACATGTTCAGCTTCTGTGATTCCTTGTCGATCTGATCACCCGCGGATGCAACATTGTTTGCCGCAGAGATCGCCGCCGTCGCAAGACCCGCAAGAGCCGCACCGCCCGCAACCGCCGCCGTTTTCAAACCTTTCAGCGTAAAACTTGCGGCCTTCTTTCCGACCGACGCAAGACTGCTCCCGAATGATTTCAACTCGCTTCCGGCTTTTTTCAAACCGTCCTTCAGCTTCTCACCAAATGACGATGTGTTTTTCCCGGCATTGTCAAGTTCATCCTTTGTCTCGGCAAGTTCCTTCTGCATGTTGTTCAGATCCGCTGTCGCAAGGTTGAGTTGTTTCTGCCAGCTTTTGGTTCTCTTGTCGTTTTCTCCAAATGCTTTTGTCGCCTCTTCCAGAGCCACTTCCAAAGTGATGACCTTGTCTCTCTGTTCTCTGACTTCCTTCGACATCACGCGGTATTTCGCAGTTAATGCATCTACCGACTTATCGTTTGCATCAAACTCGGACGCAACGAGCTTCATTTCCGATCCGAGCAGCTTCATTTCGTCATTGATTTCCGACAGCATCTGCTCGAATGCATCTCCATTAAACGATGAGATATTTTTACCCGCATCGTTGATGGATTCGCCCGTCTTGTCGAGTTCCCGTTGCATATTATTAAGCTCGGCTGTTGCATTGTTTAATTGTCTTTGCCAGCTTTTGGTTCTCTCGTCGTTTTCTCCAAATTCCTTTGATGCTGCTGCAAGTGCATCTTTCAGCGTGTTTACCTTTTCCCGTTGTGCATCGACCTCTTTGGACATGACACCGTACTTTGCTGAACGCGCCTCCACGGATTTGTCATTTGCATCAAACTCGGACGCAACGAGCTTCATTTCCGATCCGAGCAGCTTCATTTCGCCATTGATTTCCGACAGGGCTTTTTTGAACTCCCTCTCGCCCTCAACGCCAATTTTTAATCCCGCATCTGCCATGATCTCACCTCACTTTCAAAGTATTTCGTCGATATAATGTATTTCCTTCGCCTTCGCCATTCCGTGGTATTGGCGGTATATTTCGATCTGATCGATCAGATCACCGTACGGCTCCATCCACACATCCGTCTCCGGCATGCCGAGCAGTGTCCGACCCCAAAAGAGCAGGCGTGCAAACCGCTCCACGGTGTCTGCACGCCTGCCGTTCAGTTTTTTCCGTTACCGGGAGCCTGTTCGGATTCGATGTAAGTTTCTTTTCCGCGCCTGACCGCCTCGATCGCCGAGCGGAGCAGGGAAGTCATCTCTCCCGGCGTTGTGAGGATCCCGACCTCATCGTGACCGATCATTCTTCGCGGCGTGTCGCGGTGCCTGTAGTTGTATCTCTCAGATCCCGCATTGCACAGGATCGCGATCAACTTGGATGCCGTCTCCACACTTGCGTCGCGGTCATCTCCGTCCAGTGCTTCGCCGACCTTGTCGAGGCCTCCGAATTCACGGTCAATGTCCGCTGCCGCTTTCGTGGTCAGCAGCATTTCAAAATTTTCTCCGTCGATCTCAACCGAGACCGCGCGATTGATTGCCGCGTTCATGATATCCTCCTTATGCGGTTACTGCCGGCTCTTTGACCGACTCAAACCACGCCTTGATCGTTGTCTGATCCGCACCCTCTGCATCCTCATCCATCTTGTACTGATGGTAGTGATGGCCGTCCGCCGCCTTTTTGATCTGATCGGAAAACGTACCTGTCGCCGTTGGTGTGGTGTAGGTGATCGCATCGCCCTTTGTCTGCACGTTTTCACCGGGCGGCGCAAATACCACATGCAAAAGCCATGTATAGCGGTATTTACCGTTTGCCTTCAGCGCACGGAAGCCAATTGCGATCGGCTCCGGGAGCTTGTCTCCGGCATAACCGATGCCGCCCTTGGAATCCTTGACCGCGCCGAAGATATCGACCAGCGCCTCGTCAGAGATGTCCGCAAGGTTGATCGTGATCGTACCGTTGGAAAAGGATTTGTTCGCGTAGTACGCGCGATTGTCTGCCGCAAGCATCGCTTCCGCAATGTTCTTGGCAATGTCGACCGAGATTGCTCCGGCCATCTTTTTCGGCGTGTCGTATACCTCATCGGCATCGTCCGCGCTCGTGATCTTGGCGTAGTACATCTCGTCAAGTCCGATTGTTGCCATTATGTGGTGCCTCCAATCTGTTGTGATACCAGCCGCTCCACGGTTTCCCGCATCGCCTGCTGTGCTCTTTGCTTGTTTTTATTGACCGCATTCTGTGCAAAATGCGTTGCTTTGATTTCACGGTTTTCCGACAGCTTCGCGCCCGAGTTCAGCGACCGTGCGATCAGCTGATACGGTACGCGCCTGTCTCCTACCGTCTGATAGCCATCAAAACCAAGGTGTACCGTGTAATTAAAATTTCTATCCTGCTTAAACGGTGTGATACCAAATGCATTGATCAGCGCATCGCGCCGTTTGTCCTTGATCACGCCCGTCAGCTCGTCCTTCATCGCATCCGCGTAGATCTTCGCGCCGACATACAGCGCCTGACGCGCGATATCATCTGTCATCCCCGCGATTTTTTGCAGAGACTCCGCAAACGCATCAAACGGATCACGCATAAAGATTGCAGTTGCCACAGCTCACCTCAAAGTTGTATGTATACACCGTCTGTCCGGTCTCGTAGTCATATCCGATTCCGGACAGATTGCAGATGATCCCGACGCCTGCAAATGCGTTTGTGATCGCATCTGCCGTCGCGTCGTACTCCTCCGCGGTGTAATACAGGATCTCTCCGGACACCGCCGCATATTTGCACCTGTTGTCACCATGCATGCGCATGTCAACTCCGGTCTCGCCCCATACGACGTATTTGTCCGGCTTGCTTGCCGGTGCCTCATAATGATATACATCATCAAGCACCGACAGCAGGGTGTCTCTCACGTTAAGCACGTTCAAGTTTAACACCAATCCTTTCCAAGGTCAGATCCATGCAGTCCATCCCCGCGTCATCGTCCCGGACGTACTGCGCCTGCAGGATCCGGTATTTCATGCCGTCGCGGGACAGCTCACAAAGATCGTCCGCGTGTATGCCTACCGCCGGATCATCCGGACGCGCAATGCGCACCAGCATGTCCACGCGGTCGTTTGCCTGTTTTGCCGTGTAATAACGGCTCATACCGACCGTTCTCTCACCGTAGGGAGACCTGTAGATCTCCACGGTGTGTGCGCTCGGTCTGTTTCCCGGTTCCGCTTCCGCCGATCTCCGCAGGATGACGGCAATACCCATATCAAGTAGCATTGCGCTCCTCCTGCAGCCAGCGCTCCCGGATGGCAAGTCTCAGCCATTCCGGCATTCCGGTCTGCTTGTCGCGTGCGCTGTACCTCCAGCACACGACATCGACCAGCAGCATGGCATCATCCGCCGTATCTGTCAGATGGATCCCTTTGCGTTCAAGATCGCCTTTGCAAGCGCGGATGCGGTCGATCAGCTGCTCATCGAGCATGGATGTGTGTGAGCGGTCAAGCCGCGCTTTGCACATCGCAAGGATCTTTGCATCGTGCATGGCCCAACCGCCCCTCTCTTACTGATTTGCCTTGTCCGCCGCAAAATCGATGGACGTGGTCGGTTCGGTGCCGTGGATGCCCATGATGACAAATGCTTCCGCGATGACGGGTTCGCCGTCCATTCTTGCGGTTCCCTTGATGACCGTCTGATCCTCGATAAAGCGGACATGCTCGGAGGATTCGATCGCGGTACCTGCGCGCTCTGCAAGCAGATACTTGGATCCGTAGCCAAAGCCGATGTTGTTGTCCGGCATAAAGTCGAGGATTTCGATCTGACCGCCGACGACGGGCATCTGCATGTTCATACCGGAGACGATCGCGCCTGCGGAGTTAAACGTGATCAGCTCTGCCATCAGAGAACCGTAGGTTGCCTCATTCATAACCCAGAATTTACCGTTGCCGTTCTTCGCCTTCGCCGCGGATGCCGCCTTGACGATCGCCGCGATCAGCTTGGAACCGGTCGCCTCCGCTACGGTGACAACGTTGGTTGCGGTAAGATTCTTCCACGCTCTCGCGGTCGCGGACGCATCGGAAGGCTCCTCGGCCTGCGCAAGACGAGTTACAAAGCCCATCGGCATCTTGGTTCCCTTACCGTATACGATCGCCTTGTCGACTGCGTAGCCGATCGCCTGGCCGAGTGCGTCAATGATGACGGTCGCAAGGTTGATATCGCTGTCATCGAGAACCGCATTGCAGATCGCGATGTAGCCGCCGACCTTGTAGCCGTCAACCTCGACAGCGGAGAAATCAAGTGCAAGCTCGTTGAGTTTCTTGCACATTTCAGTCCATACAGCTTCCGGGATGTCGCCCATGATGGTCTGACGTGCGGTGCCGCCGACGCGCTGTACGTTGACATGCTTCATCAGCTTGGAGTTACGGTTGACGTTGTCGCGGATCAGCGGCAAAACAACTTCGGGGATCAGCAGTTCCTGTCCGGTGACAGCGCGGGTCTGACCGACCGTGCGGCCGATGGTTCTGACATTGGCAAGCCAGCCCTTGACATCTTCACGTGCAAAAAATGCATCGCGGCGTTCGGGAGACATACCGAAAAAGTCTCTGTTTTCCATGTTTGTGTTACCTCCATTCTGTGCATCCGCAGTGGTTGCGGGTGCAGGTGTTGATCTGTTTTTGATTTCCTCAAGCGCAGTGCGCTTTTCTGCGATTTCCGCATCGATCTCCGTCAGACGCTGATTGGTGCGCTCTTCCTCGGCGCGGATTTCGTTGTCTTCCGCTTCGATCGCCGCCGCTTCCGTATCAAACGCTTCGCGCTCATCCTGCGGCGTGTTTTCGTTGATTTCGGCAAATGCCGCTTCGGCCGCAGCCTCTCTTGCCTGCCAAGCCGTGCGTCGCGCCGAAACGTTTGTGATTTCTGCCATCAGATCGGTTCTCTGCTGTTCCAGCTTTGCGATCTGCTGTGCAAGCAAAATCTGTCTTAATGCCATTTTGCAAACCTCGCTTCGTTTTTGATTTTGAATGCGTCAAACTGACGCTTTTTGATGTTCTCCGCTTCTGCCTTTCGGGCAGAAAGTGAAGTCTCCTCATACGCCGGGAAGGTACACGGGCTGACCTCGTACAGCTTTGTGCGCTTGACCGTCCAGTGGATGGTACCATCCTCACGGTACTCCGTTTCCTCTTCGAGGATGTCGAAGCCGAAGGAACACTGATCGACATCTCCGCGCTGTACACGCTCCCAAAGGTTCGTTGCGTCCGTGTCATGTTCATTGATGCGGATGCGTCCCCACAGACCGTGATCGTCAACACGCAGTTCCAGCGTACCCGACTTGGTACGGCCGAGAACCAGCGTCGTGTCGTGATTGATCAGCGCGCGCACGTCATCGTTTGCGACAGCTTCATCAAACGCATGCGGATCAATCGATTCCGTCGCACCGTTCCACAGCTGATAGTTCGACCCGAACACCGAGAAATACCCCTCAAGATATTTCGCACCGTCTGTCTCTGCCGCACGGAACTGTGTTGCAAGTGACCGTCTCTCCATCACTCATCACCTCCCGTCTGTATCAGTTTCTTTTGATCGCCGAGCTTGTCGGCGGGAATGTAGTTTTCGAGGGCAATGATTTCCTCCATGTCCTCGCGCGGGTCGAGCGTCATCCAGTCGCGCCATTCGTTTCTTGTCATAGCGAGCGACTGTACCATCGCCTGTCCCGCCTGTACCAGCTCCGCGAGCTTGTAGTTGTACAGACTGCGCGGGTTGAACTTGAAATACCAATCCTTCGAGATCAGAAGCTTACGTGTCATTTCCTGCTGCAGGATCTGCGCTTTGCCCATGATCTTTGTGTTGACGAAATTGTTGTACTCGTCCTCGTTGTAGGTGCCGACACCCACAAGAAACGGCGGCACTCCAAACATCGCCGCGACTGCGCGCTTGTCAAGCTCAAGGTTGCCTCTGATCGCAAGATCTGTGATGGACAGCGGCTTGACCGTCTCCACGGAAAACGCCTCGGCCGGGATCATCCACGGCTCACCGTTTTCCGATGCGTCGATATACTGATTTCGCAGTTTTTTCCGTCCCTCGGACGACTGGAAATCCTCCGACAAACCGTCAACCTTGACGATGATCGACGGTGCGGGCGACTGCATCAGCTTGCGCTTGGTCTCTCCGGCCTGCGCAATGCATGCAATCGTATCTTTCAGCGCGACACGCATTCCCGTTCCGATCCACGGCTTCTCGGGATCCGGCCTGTCGACAAAGTGCAGCACCTCTGACGGATCGATCACGTGGCCGTTGATGACGATGTCATACATGGCCGCGCCACGGTCACGGAAGGATACCTGCGATGCAGGTACCGGGATCATGTCCCCGATGTACTGTCCGCCCGGCTCTGTCTCGACGATCGTGACCTGATTTCCGTCTCCCGACAGCATCATCGTCTGCACGATGGAGTAGATCCATTGCTTTCGCGTCATGTTCCGGCACGGCTCAATGTCAACGCGGCGCGACAGCTCATTGACCACGCGCTTGTCACCGTTGGCTGTGTTCTCCATCAGCCGGATTGTCATGGACGAGATCAGATCCGCATATGCATTGACACATGCGATCACTTCCGGACACTTGTCCAGTGTCCGGTATCCGTTTCCACAGAAAAAGTCATATCCCGTTTTGTCCGTCAGAAACACAGCCCCGCGTTTTTCGGGTGCATCCCTCTCCCTGATTCCGGCTTTGCCTCGGTTGGCGTTCACCGCTTTCCCAAACAGATTCATTACTCAAGCCACTCCTTGTCTCTCTCTGATTTTTCCATGCACTCCAGCATTCGTATGCATGCGAACACCGCCGCATCAAATACGTCGATGCGCAGATTCGGCATGATTTTCTCGTACTGGATCATATCGTCCGTCTTCTCGATAGCCTTGACATTCATGACGCAGTATTCAAACGGTTCCGCGTGCAGATAGTAAAGCTTTCCGGCTTTTGCCTTTGCCTCGATGTGTCGGAATCCCTCGGATTTTTTGTAAAAATACTGCGGCTGGTCTATGATCTTAAATCCTGCTTTTTTCATGCCGAGAAAATATTCGCGGCAGAATTTCCGGTCATGACCGACCTGCGCGATCTTGTATCCCTCTCGTCTGCGGTTGACAAACCAGTTGACGATATCGGCGTGGTTGACGGTCTCGTCGTTTGACATATCGAGCCACCCGTCATCTCTCCATCCGAACAGCGGTATATTGTCCTCGTCCGCCTTCTGCACGGCGGCCGTGATCGGGAACCAGCAATGCGGTATGATGATATCGACATCGTTGTATGTCCCGTACAAGGCCGTCGCGGAAAGGTCATGCATCTTCGACAGGTCAGCACCGCCGTACCATTTGATTGGCATCCGCAGAAGCTCGTCAAGCGTCCAGTTGTACGCCCGGTCGGATTTCTGAAACTCCTTGATGTTAAAATACGCACGCATCGACTGCGTGTACACGTTCAAGGATTTCGCGAGGAAGTCTTTTCTTTGCTGAGGGTCGTTCTGCGCTTCCAGCGACTGTGCCAGGATGTCCGCAGGTCTGATCGTGATCCCGTAGTTCGGATTCGCGATCTCGTGCTGATACGGATTGGTAAAGTCGACGTTTCCGTTTTCGTCCTCCTCTGCGCGGCAGATGAAGATAAAAAGCTGTTCCGCAAATCCGTCTTCCGTTTCCGCTTCAAGGATTCTGACACACATCTGAAGTCTCTTGTAACAAAAGCTCGTCATGTCATCGCCGGCAGTAGAGATACCGACAACCAGCTTATTTGTGTATGCCTTTGTTGCTTCGCGGATGATGTTGTACTGCTTGGCACGTTTCAGCGCGTGAAGCTCGTCGATGATCGCAATGTTGCAGTTCAGCGAGTCCTGCGTATCAGGATTTGCCGCCAGCGCCTCGATGTAAACAGATCCTCCCGCGACATCTTTGTTTTCGATCGAATGCGACATGTTGTTGTCGAGGATCCGCCAGCCTTCGTCCTGCGCCTCTTTTTTGCCGCAGTAGATATTCTGCGTAAGGTTGTCCGAGATATCGTTGTATGACTGCATCGCCTGCTTCAGCGACGCGGCCGCGATGTAGATGACCGCACCCGATCTTGCAGAGAGCAGTGCAAGAGACCATGCAAGCGCAGCAACAAACATCGTCTTGCCGTTTTTTCGCGGAATAAAGATAAACGCTTCTTTGATTCGCCTCTCCGAAGATCCGTGGACGTAGAATATCAGGATTCCATAGACGATAAACTTTTCCCACGGCTCTAGGAGAAGCGGCGTACCTTTCAGCGGTGTGCCGTCCAGCCGCTCTCCTTGTCTGTGCGTAAACGATGTCTCGATCGTTGTGATGACATAGTCCGCTTCCGCGCAGTCAACGTCCCATTTCCCGGATCGCAGATCACGCACAAACCGCTTGCATGCCTGCCGCAGCTCCTTGCATGCGTTTTTTCTTCCCGAGACTACCGCGTCAACGTATTCCCGTACCTCGTTCCAATATGTCCCGCCGATCTCAATGTCAGCGATTTCCGACGAAGCCATTCAGCAGCCTGTCTTTCTTTGATTCGTCCGGAGGTTTTTCAAACGCGCCCTCTCTCAGCCGGAGCAGACCGCCCGGCGTCAGACCCAGCGCATTTTCGATGGCAAGCATATCGCGCCTCAGCGACTCCAGCGTCGTCACAAGAGGATTTTTCTTCTCTCCCTGCGCTCCATGCACCGTGCAGGGATACCCTTCGTCCGCATACCGTTTGTTCAGCTCGTTATACTCTTTGCGCATGCCGACATACCGCACAATCGTGTCATCAAACTCCGGTTTATACACACCGATCGCCTTCATGCGATCAACAACTTTTTTCTTCGATACCGCCACCAAAATCACCTCCAAACTTTTTTTGTTTCACGCGCGTGCGAGACCGGGGAGGGAAAGAGTTACCCTCGCCATTTGAGGCGCGACGCCTATTCTACACGCCGACCGGGGCGGGTACCACCCTTCTCCGGATGCATCACATTGTGACACGCTTCGCATAAACTTTGCAGATTCGTCAGATCGTACGCCCGCTCCGGCTTGACCTCAACCGGTTCGATGTGATGTACCAGCTTTGCCTCTCGTTTACGCCCGTACCTCAGGCATCTTTGGCACAGATACTTGTCACGCCGCTTGGCCTTTTCCGCCAGTTTGATCCACCGATAACTCGTGTAGTCCAATGCATCACACCCCCAATCGTTTGCAAATCTCACCCGCCATCCGCCCTGCGTCAATTACACCGACGCCCCATCTGTGCACTATTGTATCACAAACGCATAGCAAACTACTCGCATCTTTTCTTTGCACATGATTTTTTGCGTGGTTTTTTCAAAAGCCCCGCGTTTTCTGCCCATAAACGCCGCGCTTTGTCGAGCGTTCTCCACACCTGCGACTGCGACAGATGCATCTCATACGCGCACCGTGTTGTGACTGCACCGCGCTTTTTGTGCGGCAGATGCCCAAGAGGTGACATGTATACCGTCCGCACGATCCTCTCCTCCTGCGCATTGAGGCAGAGTAGTGTCTTTTTGACGGCTTTCCCGCGTTTTGCCGAGATCACGCCGCCCTCACGCTCGATCGCCGCAAACTCTGCAAACGCATCCAGTGCGTCATCGAAATAGAACTCCTTGATCACTTGCTCATCTCCTCCCGCGCCGCAGCTCTCGCAGGCGCGCTGAAATACTCCTCGCAATCGTCCGCGTCATACCGTCTCTCCTCCGGCCGCAGACTGTTCCACGGATACTCATCCCCCGGATGACCTCCCCGTGTTGTCGCCCATCCCGCTACCGCAGCATTGACGCGCAGTAGCCGCATATGTAAGTAATACCCCTTGTCGTACGGATTGTATTTGCATGTCCACCCGTCAACGATCTTGAACCCCGGAAACAGATCCTGCATCTGCGCTCTTGTCAGATTGTTTGCATACAGATCCTCGCACACCGATCTCGTCAGCGTCCGATTGATTCTGCGTGCCTCCGCGTCCTCATCGGGAAGCGGCTCCGGTCTGATCAGATTTTTCGATGTCGTGAACGATCGCTCCCAGCGTTCTGCCTTTTTTGCTGTATACACCGCAAGATCAGAGTATCCGTTTTCGGAAAATTCGAGGTGCTCCGCAAAGCACCTCTTACTGTTTTTCCAAGCCGACAGGATCACGTCCCTCGCCACACCTCCCGATACGATCAGATGGTGATGCGTTCTGCCGGTCTCACATCCGCGCTCCGTCGAGTAGATGTACCGCAGGATCGCACCCGCCTTCTTGTAGATCGCTCGAAGCCGTCTGATAAAGTTCTGCACGTTGCGCTTTGCCTCATCCATCGTGTCAGGATACATGCCGTCATCGTAGTCCAGCGACATCATCCATGACGACCTGTCGAAGTTGAGATTGACCAGCCTCGACACCTCCCGCATCTTGCGCCGTCTGTTGACCCGCTCCTGTGCTTGGGTCGTCGGGCGCCAAGCTGCCCTCCGACCCTTTCCGATTTTCTTCATCGGATATGCATCGATCTCGACCATCTCCCCGAGATCATATGCAAGTGCTCTTGTCCTGGTCTGTCTGCTCACGTTTTTGCTCTCCTTTATATATAGGATTTATCGTCGACTTGTTAATAGTTCATCCAAGTTCCGGAGCGGCACCGAAGCCGCTCCATTTTTATGCGTTGTTTTACTCGTTTTCCGTAGACCTTTTGGCACCCGCCAATTGCAGCAGTCTGTCCGCAAGCCCCTCTCCCGGCATGACCTCCGGTGTCAGCTCGTACGCCAGCAGTGCCACAAGGTACAGCCCCTCAAACACCGCAATGTATGTCTCTCCGCTCTCCCCGGCACGCAGGAAGAACCGCCATTCTGCCGCCGCAAGCGGTGACAGCTTATCATTGTCAAGCCAAAGAACACCGCCTCCGTCTGCATGAAACGCTACCATGTGTCGTCCGCCGACAATGATTGACACGGCATCAGGCTTCAGTTCTCGATCGTTTTCCGATGCATCAGCAACAAGAACCTCATCCGCAGGATTCATGGTAACGTCCCATTCGTCGCGCTTCGCCTTCGGCACGTCGAGATATGCAAGAAATTCCTCATTTTCCATCTGCGGCATACCGTCGATCAGATACAGCGCATTCACGAAATCGAAGAATTGCCGTCCGTCCTCAGCCGTCCATACATTCAATGTATTTGTGTTTTTCGCAATCGCATAGATTTTCTTTGCTTTCATGTTGTTCCACCCTCATCGATATAATTGTTTCTGAAAATCGCCCTGAAATCATCAACCGACCAGCCGTACCGCTTCATGGCGATCCTCTGTGCCTCGCGTCTGCTCACAATGTCAAGATCACGGTTCCTGTGGATGCCCATCACGCCGCGATGACAGCTCCAACCGCATACGTACACCCAAAGACCGTACCTTTTGCTTTTGTTCCGGTTTTCACCACCGAAGATCTCGTGCCGCTCCAACGGATCCGCTGTCCCGTTTCTTCCGCAGATCTTGCATTGATACTCATCCGTCCCCGGAATGATCGACGGTGCATATCCGTTGCGGTCAAGACGCACCCCGAACTCGTTTTTACTCATTCTCTCGACTCCTTTCAAATTGACGCCCACAAGCAGGACAAAACCGCACAGGAACACGGTGGAATTCCTCTTTGTCCTCCGGCTGATGTGTCCGCGCAAACACCCAAAAGATGTCCTTGTCGGCTTCCGTGATCCTCTCGCATACCTTGCACGGCGGTTTGTCCCCGACATTTATGTCGGTCACATCATCGGGCTTCTGCTTTCGTTCGCCTTTCGCGCAGTAAAAACCCGGCGGCGGGATCATCCCGTTAAGATTCGGGCACCCCGTCCATTTGTTGTGCGGAACGGCGCAGTCTTTACAGCGTACCACTTCCACGACATCCTCCTCAATATGTGAGTCGTTGATCAGATCTAAAAACTCATCGTCAACAACAGCCATGCGCGCTTCATGCGCTAAGGAAATCCTTTTCTGCGTGTCCGCGTATAGCGCATCCGCATCAATGTACCTCGGCATTACATTCTCCTTTCAATGCCTGTTCGGCTTCTTCGCGGGTGAGGAAGACGGTTTTCCCAAATTCTACGTTGGGAATTTCATTGACTGCGTGTCCTCCGTGAATCCTTATTACATGCGAAACACCGTACTTTGTTACAACAATCCGAGAAACAACCGCCTCATAAACCCTGTCTCTATATAGCATTATGTGGAAGTAGATGTTGATGTAATACACCGTATCCCCCACCTTGTACGGCGGCGCGATAACGCCGTTTGCGAGAATGCGGTCAGCGACAAATTCTTCGTACTGCGGATAGCTTTTATACCCATCTTTGTCGCACCTGTCGCAAATATCCCTGTATTCGTCGTCTGCTTTTTTAATCAGTTCTATCAATCTATCACGCATCAGGTATCACTTCCCGTATCGTGTATATCTCGCCCTCTGTGTCGAGGATTTCGTACCGTTCCAAAAATTCGACGAGCTTAACATCCTCGGATATCGTGACCTTGTAGCGGGTGTGATCTGGTTCGGCATTGATGCTCATATTGATAATAATAACAAATAATCCGGTCGCTAAAACATATGCAACGATACCTCCAGGAAGGTTTTCAGCCGTAAGATATAAGGCTACAATTAAACACCATATCATCATCAAGGAAAGTACAGCAATAGCTACATCCGGCAGTCCGCCTGCCGTGTACTCGGCGAGTATGTTAATTCCTGGCATCAGATTCATCGCCTTTCTTCTCCCCTCGGCTGCAAAATTCGTTTGCCATTCGTGTTGCAAGTCCGTTTTTGATACAGACGCCATCGTGATCTTTACCTCTCCAAAACATGCAACCTTTACAGCGTACTACTTCCACCCACTCACCTTCAGCGTGCACACGGCATCCTCTGTGGTATAAGTCCATCGCGTGCAAGCGTGCCTTGATCATAGATATCTTAATGCCGTTTATATCAAAGGCATCTCTGATCAGATCCGTCAGAGTATCGATCTGTCCCTTTTTACCTCTCACTTCCGTCTCCTCCACTCAATAATCAACCCGACCGCATACACCGCACCGAATATCAGCATCAAAAGCACAAAGTACAGCACCGATGCGCTCGCAACGGATAGTGTCGCATGATCAAGATGCATCATCACTCATCTCCTCCACCATTCCGGCCACGGCCTGTGAAACCTTCGCGCGGATCTTCGCGGCCATGTCTTCCGGTAGCCGCTCAAGCGCCTTTTTTAACTGCCCGTAGCTGTTGACCATGGATTCAAAGTGCATCGCCGCGCGCTGTGCATCCGGATTCGCCGCCGCAGATAACTTTTTCTCATATTCTGCCCGCAGCTCCTCCTGCAATTTCTCCCGTTCCTCTTCCGCGATCTTCTCGCGCTGGGCTTCAAGAGCCTCCTCCGATACCGCCGCTTCCATCGTGATCTGCTCCGGCTCCGGCTTTTCCTGCGCCTCTGCTTCCAGACGGCGGATCTCCTCCGTCGCATCGTTCAGCTGCTTCAAAAGATCGGCTTCCTTCTTTTCAGCCGCCGCCTTTGCCCTGACTGCTTTGTCCTTTTCCTTTGCATTCGCATCGGCAAGCTTCTTGGCCGCATCAAGCATGGTCTCTGCATTCCTCTTTGCCGATTCCGCTTCTCGCAGTGCCTTCTGCGCTACCTCAAGATCATCCGCCGCCGCAGTGCAGTCTCGCTCCGCTTCCGCGTTTTCCTCTTCCAGCTTTTCGATCTCGCCGAGCAGTTTTTCTTCCTTTGCCTTCAAAGCCGCGATTTCCTCTTTGAGTTCCCGCGTCGACAGATCCTCCATGTCATGCTCCTCGACAAACTCCTGTCTCTGATCCATCGGCAGCGCAAACAGCGCGACCGCCTGCGAGTAGGTCAGAGCCGCAAACGTCTCCGAATTTGACTTGCCGGAAAACAGAGACACCTGCTCATCCCCGTACTCCGTCGCAATGCGCATCAGATTGTTTGCCGTGGATTGCGAATAGTCCACGTTTTCCGTCAGCCACTCCTCCCACATACCGTGCGGAACAAGCGCCTTTGCCTCGTTGAGCTTCCGCCCGATCTCCACGGATGCGGCAAGCAAGGTCTGCTGTGCCTGCCGCTTGATATAGTTGATCTCCCCGGCAATGACAGCCGGTGTTCGCTCCATAACCTGATTCATGATGTTTTCTCCTCTCGTTCATTGACTTCCATCGTAATTTCGCCGCCCGTTTTTGCGGCATAAACCTGCTCCATCAGATCCGCAGATAGCACATCGTACAGCTTCTTTCCGCGCAGGGAGCCAAACTTGACCGTCGTACCCGTCCGCGCCAGCTCTTCCATTTCCGTGATGCGCATACGCCGCGCTTCCATCGCCGCCGCGAGATCCTCTCCCGTCATGCGCTTTGCAATGACCTCCTGCCATTCGCGCAGGAACGGTTCTGCCGCCTTGAGGTCTTCGTTTTGCTCATCGTGCATCGTCCGCTTCTGTCGGATCGTTCCGCCCGGCTCAACCTCCAGTGTATACCACGATTTGCTGATGTCAGCAACTCGTCGCAGGAACAGCACAAACGTCTCCCGCCGCCGTGTGCGCTCAAAGTATCGATCCGATGTACCCGCGCAATGATGCAGTCGGATGCCTTCCTCGATGACCGCCGATGCATTCTCCGGCACAACGATGGCAAAGGTGCCGTTGCTGTAAGCGTACTTGTCCGCGATCTTGTGATAGATCTCCGTGACATCCCGGTATTTCGCCTCCTGTGCCGCGATCATCCTGCGCTTGGTCTCAAGGTCACGCTTCGCCCGTGCTTCCTCGATGCGCTTCAGCACCGCGTCATGCTCGGCCTTGAGATCACGCGGGAATGGATTGGTGTTTTTTCCGAGCGACCCTTCCTGCTTCAGCATGGCGCGCCAGTCCCGCCATTGATTGTATACCACATGCTCTGTGACATACCCCCAATGGCACGCCCTCTCGTTGTTGTCCTCTTTGATGCGCTCAAAATACCGCACAACCTCGCGCGGTGTCCTTGATGCAGATGCTCCGAGCCTGATCAGCTCCACAGCATCCGTCCAGTTGTGCGTCAGCCCAAGCAGATCCTTCGCGGTTTCAAAATCCCGTGCGCACTTGCCCTTGATACGCTTGTACATTTTTAACGTCCCGAGATCCGCGTGATATCTGCCCGATGTCCATGTCTTGTATTCCGGCTTTGTCAGACGGTGCATTGCCCACGGCGTTTTGGCATTCCAGTCCATCGTGCGCTTGTTCTCCGCGCCAGCCTCGACCAGCAACCGTACCGCATCGAACACACCGACCTTGCACAGCACCTCGATCTGCGGATGCCGTGCATATGCACACAGATATTTTAACAGCGGCATCGAGCACGGGAACCGCGCCGCGTATTTGTCCCACGCGCAGTACCGCAGGAATGTGTCCTTGATGTCAGAGATGCCGCCTTGCTCGACCCACTCTGCGGTGTAGGTATATTTTTCGTTCCACGCGCCGTGATGATACGAAAACGGCTCGCAGATCCTCTGTGACCGCGCGAAATAATCGCCCATGCCGTACCCGTTGTACCGCCGCCACATCTCCGCTACACCCGGCCGCAGTCGGTAGATCTCCGTCTCGGTCGTGTATATCTCAGTGTCCGACCGTTTGTAATCCTTGTACAGGAAAAAGCACCGTACCCATACATCATCCTTTTCCACCGGAACAAAAATCGCAACCGCACGGCTTGCATACGGCGGTGTAAAGGTCTTGCGGTTTTTGACGTAAGCCACACGGTTGCACTTGGGACAGCATACGCGGTCATTTACCCCGACTCGATCCCAGTACAGATCATATGGCGTTTCGATGTCCCGCATGGCTTTTGCATCATGCACAAAGGTGTTCCCGCAGTGCGTGCATGTATATCTGCGGCACCGCGGCTTCACCGTTTCAAACAGCATCCATTTCTCAAAAAAGTCACGTTTTTCCTCGACAAACGCGCCGAGGTCAAACGCCGGAACCCCATCCGGATATCCCTGTGTCACATCTCCACCTCCTCGCCATGCGCATTGTACCATACGTTTGGTTTTATTCCGTCCTCGCCGACCGTCAGCAGAACCTGATCGTTGTCTCCGATGATCAGCAGATGATCACCGTCCCGTCCCATCGCTCTCGCATCCGCACAGATGGAAATTGCGTATCCAAACCGCGCCTCGCAAGGTCTGCCGAACCGCGCTTTGTTTGCGGCCGCGAACTCATCGCAGTTGCAGTGCGTGATCGCGCCCCACATCAGGATCCCGCGCAGACCCGTCTCATGCAATGGCGTGATCTCCGTCGACGATACCTTGCTGTCGGCTCCGTCCTCATCGACATCCCCGCTGACCTCGCACATCCAGTATTCCGATACAGACGGATCCGGATAGTACGTCAGTACGTCCAGCGGATTTTCGGCCGAATGAAATCCCTCTCTTGCCGTTTTTGCTTTGTCGCATCGGTTGATCTCCCACGCCTTGAACTGATATCCGCGGCAGATCAATCCTTTGTGAAACCCTTTATATGTGATCATTGCCCATCCTCCGAAAAATCAAAAAATATCAAACAGAGATACCGTGATCTCCTCGCCGTCTGCATCCGCGGCACGTCCGATCCCGCGTGTCACAACACCCGACTTTTCTGCCGGCAGAACAACAACGCACTTGAAATCAACGTCTGCGGCAGGGAAGTAGAACTGCACTGCGCGCTTATATGCCTCAACATCTGACAGCGCATATGTAACGCCCTTGGACACCGCATGCATGCAGTCGGTCAAGGTCTCCTTTTTCTCAAAGACTGCATCCGCAAACCGTGCATCCTGTTGGCAGAAGGACGTCAGCATCCTCCCGACCGGCTCCAGCATTGCCGCCTCGATCCGCGACAGCTTCCCCGGATTTTTGATCTCTTGCTCAAGCTTCGTTTCCGCATTCATCACGCGTCCCTCCTCTTTTTTCTCACAACCCGATATCTCACGCCGCCGATCTCGATCCACTCCGATTTGAGTGCGCGCCGCTGCACATAGGAGTAGGAGTAGCTTGTCCTGTCGACGATGTCGCGGATCTTGTACATCTTCCCGCCGTTCTCGAGTAAATAAAGCCATGCGCGTTTCCTTTCCGGCTTTGCCACAGGCTTCGTCGGTGCATCGATCCCCGCCTTCTTGAGTACCGCGCGGATCTGCTCCTTTCCGCATGCATTCAGATCGGCAAGGATCTCAATGATCCCGTACTTGTCCGCCGCGCGGTTGTAGTGTTCAACGATCTCCTCCGATGACCAGCACGTCACGGCCGCATCATACCTCTCCCTCTTTGTCGGTCTTCCCATGTTCCAATATCTCTCCCTTCTCAAAGCATCGCTTCGATCCGACACACTCCCTGCGTTTGCAGTTGAGACAGACCGCCGCCTGCCGCAGAGACTTGTCCTTGATCAGACACCGCTCCGGCTTGCCCCTGTCCTCGTTGTGCCGCGTGGTAAGCTTGCCCTCTTTTGCCAATTGATTCACATATTTCATGATCACAAACCTCTTGGCTTGTTCTCAATAATCTGTTATAATAGTAATGTCGATCAACGCCCATCTGATTGACATTCGAGGCTCCCGGTGCTGTACCGAGAGCCTTTTTCCTTTATTCGCCGAGCTGACGCATGATCGAGTCGCGCTCATGATCCATCTGATCAAAGATCGTGTCATCGATCTGCGCGCGGTCTACAAAGACCTGCGGAAAATCGGTTTTTGCGCTAAGTCCCCGCGCGACGGGATCGTGGATCTCATAGTTGATAACACCAGTAAACATGATAATATTCCTTTCATACTTTGAATTTTTGATAGCAAAGATTGATTTTTAGGCCTGCGCGGCCTTTTTCTTTTTGAAATTGTACTTGTCGGGATTGGCCGAGTAGTCGCAGTACCATGCCCAATCATTGCGCATGCACACCTTGCGTCGGTATGCATCCGGCATCGTCCAGTAACCGACACGGCACCGCCCCTGCGTGTCCTTTGGCAGTACGACCACGTCGCCGAACAGGGAAGTGCCGGCAAAATAGGATGCCGCCTCGTTTTTGGTGCGGCCGTCAGTAAACGCACCCTCTCTCGTGATGTATGCATAGCCGTCGGACGTGCGCGCCCAGTCGATCGCACCCTCGAAATACGTTTCCAGTGCGTCGAGGATCGTCTGACCGTTCCCATCAAACCCGATCTGCACCTCCTCAAACCGACCCGTCGGACGGATCAGGATCCCAAACCGTTCCTTGACCTCGTTCATGATGTTTCTCCTCTCGTTTCTTCCGCCGTGAGATCGTCGGCGCGTACCTGTGATATGTGTCCCGTCGCATCAATGATGTCCGCGCCGTAGTACCACTCACCAACGCACCGCCACTCACCGCTTGTAAGATCTCGTTTCGTTTTCCTGCGGATCGCGACACCGACGATCACGCATTTTCTGCCTTGATATAGCACCCTTTGCCCGGTGTCAAGCGCCGCTCTCGCATCTGCCCACGTCACCGAAAATCCGTCTCCTCGAAAACGTGCAGAGCCGCGTAAGCCTGATTCTTTGCTTTTCTCGCATCGTCAAGCCGCTTGTGCATTTCCGATGTCGCTGGTATGTTCACTTCCTCCGCATTTTCGACCGCTCTGATCGCCGCCGTGAATTCTTCTTTTGCCGCGCGGTCGGCCTCGACCAGCAGCTTGTGGATAAACTCCAACGTTTTGATATCCATGATTTGCCCATCCTTTCAATTTTCAAATAATAACATCTCTCGGATTATCGATCCCGAGATAATCACACAGTGTTTTGACCAGCGACCATTTAAGATCATACCGCCCGTCAAGCACTTGCGACAGCCACTCCGCGTTTTTTCCGATCGCGTTTGCCGCCTCGTTGAGATCGCCCCGCTCATAGATCCGGTTCCAAAGCTCAACCTGTACTGGGAAGCGATTTTTCTTTTTCATCGCCCGGTCAAGATTTTTCTGATATGCCACCTCCGCGCCTCCTCTCGTTTATGATTTTGGAGATCGCACGCTTCCGAAGCACCGTGCGCAGATATTCCTGCGCTGTGCCCTCCTCTGATCCGTGTTCATGCAGCTCCATCTGCCGTGCATCCTCCTCAGCGTACATCGCGATCAGCTGCTCGGTCGACAGATCCCGCATGATCAGCTCGTCTGCCGTGGCACCGATCACATTGTCGATCGCGCGCCGCGCCGCACCGATCATATTGTCGATCGCGCGCCGTGTTGCATCGTCCCCTCTCATTTCGGAGACCTCCCGTTCCAAAGGAAATTGCAGTTGTCTTTACAGGAACAGCATGCATACGTTTTCGCCGCCTCGCTGTCGCAGTCCCAGCATTCCAGCGTACAGTCCCGCGGCTCTGATCCCCGGAAGACGCAGATGTCGCACACATCGGTCTGCGGCAGGATCGCCGCCACCAAGCGTTTGAGAAATTCGTTTTCTTTTTTGAGATTGTTTTTCCAAAACATGATTTATTTCCTTTCCTCTCTGCGCACCGGGGCGCGGTGACAGTATCGGTGCTCACCCGACTGATCACTGTCGCCCCCGCAGGAACCGGCAAGAGATTCCCGCGAATCGAAAGGAGAACTCCGGGGAGGTATCAGATCCCCGGAAAGTGCGTCTTGATTTCACCGCACCCCGGCGCGCAGATATTTGATTATTTGAATAATTCCGCAAAGTCAGGATTCTGCTTTGCGATCTCGAAGAATACGCTTTCCGCCGCACGGGACATACAGCGTTCCTCGCACTTGGTCAGACCGGATGCGCCGACAGCGGATTCCGGAATGTCGCGGAAGATCGGACGATCTTCGACAAACCCTCCGTCTTCCGTTCTCTTTGCGACAAATCCGACCTGCACACGCTTCATTCTTTTTCTTCCTCCACGACTTCACCGCCGACCATTTTGGCAATTCGGCGAACTGATAAATCAGCAACTCTGTTTCCTACTTTTTCGGCATCTCTTTCGGAAATGATTTTCATCACCGCTTCAATGTGTTTGGCGATTTCTACGGCTTCATCGACCGTGTACAGACCCATTTTGAGCATCAGAGGGATACCCGATCTGATCGCTATCAACTGCTTTCCAATGATTTTATCGACTTGCAGTGCCTTCTCAATACTCTTCTTATCTATGCTCTCTACCATGCGGCAGTACATATTTCCGCGCTTTTCGTTTTTGATCGTCCTCGTGATTTTGCCAAATTCACCCATATCACGATGCCTCCTTCTTTTCTTCATCCGGCTTTGCTTCTCTGCGCTGGCTTTCCAGCACAAACGCCATGCCTTCAAGCTGATTGACAAACGCCTCACGCGCGGTCTTCCCGAGCTGTGCATAAATCGCACACGCCTTTTCGGCAATTTTCTTTTCGTTATCGTGCATATTAACCTCCTTTTGAGCGAATAGCTCAATGCGAATTTCTGTATTGGGTTTACGACTCAATTATAACATACTTCTTTTGAGTTGTCAACCCTTTTTAGAAAAATAAATCACAAAATATTTTGCATAAATGAGTTGACAACTCTTTGCTGTTGTGGTATAATTATGTTGTGAAACGGAGGTGACTTCATGCCGATCAATGAACGAATCAAACTACTGCGTAAAACGCTAAAACTTTCGCAAACTGATTTCGGAAAGAATCTCGGTGTTAGTCGTGATGTTATCAACAATATCGACCGATCCACAGTCGAGCCGAAGCCTTTATTGCTCGAACATATCTGTGCAGTATACAACGTCAATCCCGATTGGCTGATCCATGGAACCGGCGAAATGTTCTTGGAACGTGACACTCAGGACGAAATCGCAGATTTCCTCACGCAGCTTATGTCCGACGATGATGAAAGCATCCGCAAACGCTTCATTCTCGCACTCTCCAAGTTCGACGGCGACGACTGGGCGACGGTCGAAAAATTCATCGACAGCTTCACACAAAAAGAAAAAGACGGCGAATGAGCCGTCTTTTTTCTTTTGGTATTGACAGTTTTTAGAATCGGTGTTATAATAGAATAAAACAGAAGGAAGTGAAAGAAATGGGCAAGAAATTAACAGGCGCGCTTGCGACCGCCGCAGCTGTCGGTGTGATAGCAACCGTTGGCAGTCTCCCCGAATCCAATCCGGCAGATGGTCTTTATCCTCCGCTTTCCGCTTCGAGATGCGACGGCGTACATTATTCCGAGATCGTTTCTGATTTTTCTGAGGCTGGTTTTTATAATTTCGAGTATGATGTCATCGACGATCTTGTTTTTGGCTTCCTTACAAAGGATGGCGATGTCGAGAGTGTGTCCATCAACGGCGACTTTGATTTTTCGTCGTCCACTCTGTTCCCGACTGACGCAACAGTAACGATATCATATCATACATTCCCCGTGGAGACCACCACAGAAACGAATAATGATCCGGTTGTCTATGTCTCTGAGGGCTTCGCCGAGACCTCACCGCCTCCCGTCACCACTGCTCCGGTGCCCGAAACCAAGGCTCCCGTTGTTACGCAGGCGCCTAAACCGACAACCCCGCCTCCAGCCGCACCTGTCTCTGTGCAGACACTTGATATCATTTCTGTCACCTCCCCGATCGAAGGCGGCCAAAAGGCAACCTTAATCGCCAAAGGCAAACCAAACACCGAGTATGACATCAAAGTTGTATACAGCTCCGGCGAGAGCAAAGCAAAAGGTCTCGATAACATGGTATCTGATGCTTCAGGCAATGTCAGATGGACATGGAAGGTCGGGAACGGAACCAAGCCCGGCACATACACGATCACCGTCAAAGGCGGCGGCGAAACCGATACGATCGAAATAACCGTCACAGAATAGGAGGAATCATGAAGACATTCGGATTTTCATGGAAGCGTCTGCTCGGCATCACCACTGCCAAGCGCAAGATCGCAAAAGCAACCGGCATCCCCACCACAAAGCAAGGCCGCAAAAATAAGCGTAACGCAAAGATCGTCAAAACGCTTTTTTGTCTCAAATAAAAAAAAGAGAGGTCAACCCTCTCTTTTTTGTATGCCATCATGCGCGAAGCAGCGCCATGACAAACTTATAGATTTTTCTCAATCTCTGATCATCGATCGTGTCGATGATATTGTGTAACATCTCCCGCATCGGTACGTCCTCCTTTCCGCAGAACTGTACCGATATGTCACATTCGTTGCAATCGTCGTGCCGCACCATTAAATCGGGAGAGTTTGAAACGGTTTGATCTGTCAGTAGATCTCATAGGGGAGGAGCGGAGGGGAACATGTCCGCGGCACATTGATTTTCGCCTCTTCTTTTTTAAATATTCAGAAAACTGTTGCTTTCCGCTGTTTTCTGTGATATAATAATATCACCAAACAAGGGAATTGTCAATAGGAAAATAAAATATTTTTTGGGTGAAAAAATGAACGCAGTAATATATGCGCGGTTCTCGTCCTACAACCAAACAGAACGGTCAATAGAAGGCCAGCTTGAAGATTGTATGTC
>JAZQUX010000117.1:0-2022 GCA_045631585.1 Eubacteriales bacterium
GGAGCAGTCCATCAAGACTTTAAATACAGGAGATAAGGTTATTGGTATCGTGACCGGTATCGGCGCAACCGAAGTTCAGATCGATCTGGGCACCAAGCACGCCGGTTATATTCCGTATGATGAAGTCAGCGCAGATCCCACTGTGAAGCCCGAGGACGTACTGAAGGTTGGCGACGAAATCGAAGTGTTCGTTGTCCGCGTCAACGATCAGGAGGGCGTTTGCCAGGTTTCCAGAAAGAAGCTGGAAGGCATGAAGGTTTGGGACGATATGGCTACCTGGTGCGAAGAAAAGACCACCATCGAGGGTACCATTACTGAGGAGAATAAGGGCGGTTTGGTTGCTACTGTTAAGGGCATCCGTGTGTTCATTCCCGCTTCTCAGTCCGGCATTGCCAAGGGCGGCGAGATGGCTTCTTTGGTTGGAACAACCACAGAACTGAGAATTACCGAAGTTAACCGCGCACGTCGTCGTGTAATCGGCTCCATCCGTGCTGTTACTTCCGAGGCTCGCAAGGCTGCTCAGGAGAAGATTTGGAGCGAAATCGAAGTTGGCGCAAAGTACCACGGTACTGTTAAGTCCCTGACTTCTTACGGCGCATTCGTGGACATCGGCGGCGTAGACGGTATGGTTCACGTTTCCGAGCTGAGCTGGAACCGCATCAAGAATCCTGCAGAGGTTGTTTCTGTAGGCGATGAGATTGATGTTTATGTTATCGCTTTGGATGCTGAGAAGCACAAGATCTCTCTGGGTTACAAGACTGCTGAGATGAATCCTTGGAACAAGTTCATGACCGCTTACAGCGTGGGCGATGTTGTAGATGCTAAGATTGTCAAGCTGATGACCTTCGGTGCATTTGCTGAAATCATTCCCGGTGTGGACGGCTTGATTCACATTTCTCAGATCGCAAATAAGCGCATCGGCAAGCCTGAGGACGTTCTGGCTGAGGGTCAGGAAGTTCAGGTTAAGATCACTGAAGTTGATGCTGAGAATAAGCGTATCTCCCTGTCTATCCGTGCTCTGTTGGAGCCCGAAGTAGAGGAAGAAGCTGCTGAGGAAGTAGCTGAAGAGGCTGCTGAGGCTGTCGAAGAGGCTTAATTGACATTACATACCGGGACCGGTTCACCGGTCCCGGTATTTGTTTAAGGAGAGAAAGTTATGGTAAAACATATCGTGCTATATACCTTGAAAGACGGTGTAGATAAAAAAGCAGCCGTTGCCATCATCAAGGAGCAGTTAGAACCCCTGGTGGGTGTAATTCCGGGACTTCTTCATATGGAGATCCGTCAAGCCTATAATGGTATGGACTATGCCTTGTATTCGGAATTTGAGAGCCGTGAAGCGTTGGAAAATTATGCCGGTCATCCTGCGCATTTGGCAGCAAAAGAACATTTTTGGGATTTTTTGGATACCCGCGTATGCGCAGATTATGACCTGTAAGGAGAAACGAAATGAAAGCAATTGTAACAGTTGTCGGTGAGGACCGAGTCGGCATTATTGCGACGGTTTGCGTAGATTTGGCGAAATACAATGTAAATGTTCTGGACATCAGCCAGACAGTTATGCAGGGTTACTTCACTATGATGATGGTGGTAGATGTATCCAATGCCACTTGTCCTGTGGCAGAGCTTGCCCAGAAGTTTGACGAGAAAGGCAAGGAGATGGGCTTGTCTATCCGTCTGCAGCGAGCAGAGATTTTTAAGGCTATGCACCGGGTGTGAGGTTAAACTATGCTGAGTTTTAAAGATATTTTAGCCACCCAGGATATGATCGATAAGCGGCATCTGGATGTTCGCACGATCACAATGGGTATTAGCCTGTTGGACTGCGCTCACGAGGATGTGAACGAGTGCGCTCGCCGTATTTACGATAAGATCACTCGTCGCGCAGAAAATCTTGTGAAGGTGGGACAGGAAATCGAGTGGGAATTCGGTATTCCCATTGTCAACAAGCGTATCTCTGTTACCCCCATTGCCATTGTGGGCAACTCCTGCAATACCGATTCCTATGTGCCGTTGGCAATC
>JAZQUX010000118.1:0-3437 GCA_045631585.1 Eubacteriales bacterium
TGGCTCACAGAACGACATGGCTACGATCCGACTTATTTTGCCAACACGAGCGGCAGATATACCAGATCAAAAATATTTGCGGGTTTCTTAAGGGCATTAAGCCCTTAAGTCCGCTTTCTTGGTTCGTTCTTTCTCGGACGAGAAAGAATGAACACCCTACCGGCACACCGAGCGCGCGAAGCTGGGCGAGGCTGTAGAAAAAGTTGTGTAACATTTCCAACAAACGCGAGGTATCCCATGATAAATCCCCTCCCCACCGCCATGATCGCCATGAGCGGCGGCGTTGACAGCGCCGTGGCCGCGCTCCTGATGAAAGAGCAAGGCTTTGCCGTCACCGGCGTTACCATGCGCCTGTTTTGCGACGGAGAGAATATTCCCTTGGCCGACAACACAACCGCCGATATCACCCCCGACATTCGCGACGCTCGCGCCGTGGCCGACCGATTAGGCATTCCCCATCTTGTCTGCCGTCTGGAGAAAACCTTTTTCGACTGTGTCGTCAATAATTTCATCCACACCTATCTCGCAGGCGGCACGCCAAATCCCTGCGTCACCTGTAACAAGACCATCAAATTCGGCGCGCTCCTTGATTTCGCCAAAGCAAATGGTCTAGACTACGCCGCCACGGGTCACTACGCCCGCATGACCGAGGAAAACGGCCGATACCTTGTCCGCCGCGCCAAAGACGAGAAAAAAGATCAGTCTTATATGCTGTGGTCACTCACGCAAGAAGTTCTCTCCTGCGTCAAGCTTCCCTTGGGCGAGTTGACCAAGCAAGAGGTGCGCGAGATTGCCGCCGCCCACGGCTTCGAAAGTGCCCAGCGCAAGGATTCGCAGGACATCTGCTTTTTGCCAAACGGCGATTACGCCGATTTCATCCGCCGCTATGCGGGACATATCCCGACACCCGGCAAGTTCGTCGATCTTGACGGTCATGTCCTCGGCTCGCACGCCGGTATGCTGCACTATACCATTGGTCAGCGTAAGGGTCTTGGCATCGCCCTCGGCCGCCCCATGTACGTCTGTGACAAAAACGCCGCGACAGGCGACGTAATCCTGTGCGACGACGCCGACCTGTACAGCCGAACGCTGAGCGCTAACTCCGTCAACTTTATCCCCTTTGATACGCTGACCGCCCCCATTCGCGTCGAGGCCAAAATCCGCTACGCCCACCAAGCCGCTCCCGCAACCGTCTACCCGACGGGGGACCATACCGTGCGCGTCGAGTTTGACGAGCCCCAGCGCGCCATCGCCAAGGGGCAATCTGTCGTCTTCTACGACGGCGATTTGCTCGTCGGCGGAGGCATCATCGAATAAATAAACAACGTCCCCACCCGCAAAAAAATTGCGAGTGGGGACGCTTGCTTTATTTAATCCTTGGGGGTGAGCGAATAGTGATATACATATTGACGTTTTACGCCAACATCAATGTTCCTTTCATTGAAGTCTATGCGCAGGTTCCACTCCTCATTAAAAGGAAATTCATACATATAGATCGCATACGCCTTCCCATCAAGATGACCCTGCTCTTTCGTTGGCTCACCCAACGGCTCACCCAGCTTTTCAACCACCGCGTCATACGTCATGTTGTCAAGATACGCATACGGGAAGACAAGCTGCATCTTGCCGTTTGTGATAACGATCTGTCGGGGTACCTCTTTCGTTTTGCTATCGTCACCATTGCCGGCCGTTCCACCGCCAACCCAAAGAGTACCGTCGGTGTGAATGATCAAAGAACTATAGATATACGTTGATAGAAAATAGTTGGAATATTTCAGCACCGTAGCGTCCTCGTTCCATGCGCGGATAACCACAATATACTTGCCGTCCTCCCCCGGCCCGTAACCAATGACACAGTACTCCTTTTCCCCGTCGTTATCAACGTCGTAAAAAACACTGCTCTCGGACTGCTCGACAACAGTCGCAAACTTGGGAACGATCATTCTTACCTTACTGATCTGCGCCGGATAGGACTCGGCAATGCCGCCCGTGTAATAGACGTAGATCTCCTCACCCAGGCGCAAATACGGCATCACAAGATCATCCTCGTCGTCGCTCGTCGCACGGGGTACCACGATCTTATCAGCGCACTGGCGCTCCGGCGTCCCCTCGGCAGGCTCGACCAAAAACGAGTAGTCGTTGATTTCCAAAATGGTACCAACAAACCAGTTGACGCCGTCGGCCGTCGTGCCGCTGTTGATATATTCCGGCTCCTGTGGCCCGTTGTTAAACGGAACCTTACTGAGCGGATCCGTCAAAAAGCACACACCTGTGACGATCAGCACAACGACCGCCACGAGGATGATCCAGAAGGCGGGCTTTTTGTAATTCAGGACGGACTTGATGCGCTCCTTGACCCCGACCTCACCAAAGGCCAAGGGGCAGGCCATGACCGCGCGGCGGTGCACACTGCAGGCCACCAGCGTTTCGGAATAGCCCTTTTTGCTCTCGTCGTCCATGTCGCGGATTACCTTTTCGTCGCACGCCTTTTCAATGTCGCGGCACAAGAGAATATATGCCACCCACAAGAGTGGATTAAACCAGTGCAGGCACAAAAGCGCAAAGCCCAACGGCTTCCAGATATGGTCGAGGCGGCGAAGATGTGCCTGCTCGTGCCCAATGACGTAGTCCATCTGCTCCTGCGTCATGCCCGAGGGCAGATAGATGCGAGGACGAATGACACCGAGAATGAACGGCGAGTCGATATCGTCGCAAAGATACACGTTGCCGTCCTGGCAGATGGACGCTCTCACCCGCAAGCGCAGGCGCAGATAGGAGATCACGCCGTAGGCGATCATGCCGACAAGGCCGCACAGCCACACGATGGCCGCAACGGCGATGGCGATCTGCATCGGATTGACGCTGACCGTCGGCGTAGGCGCAAATGAATCGTAAATGATGGGATTGACCACCTGATCGATGACCTCAAAACCGCTGTCAATGGCGGGTGTCTGCGTCATAGGCAAGTCGCTCGGTAGCGGCTCGGCGCTCGGGATCAGGCTAAAGAGGCTCTCGATGGAAAACGGGAAGATCAGTCGCAATCCAATCACGCCCCAAAGCAGACAGCTCAACCACTTGGGGGCTTTTCGGAGCAACAGACGCAGAAGGAGCACCGCCAAAACGATCCAGCTCGCGGTCAGGCTCATGTTCAGAATTTTCAAAAAGACAGCATCCATGATTTACTCCCCTTTCGTTCCAAATGCATCCAGCATACGGCGGATCTCGTCAAGCTCCTGCTCGCTCGGACGCTTGCGCGAGGCAAACGCCGCGATAAAGGCAGGGAGCGAGCCTGCGTAGGTGTCCTCCACGAATTTCTCGCTTTGAATCGCGTAAAATTCCTCGCGCGACACAAGCGCTGTGACCACGCTGTTCTCGGTGGCGAAAATACCCCGCTCGCACAGCTTTTTGAGCACCGTGTAGGTGGTGGTGCGCTTCCA